>NZ_JBEXET010000038.1:0-81707 GCF_040606415.1 Streptomyces sp. NPDC005423
CGGGGGGGTTGTCCCCGCGGGGGGGGGCCCCCCCCCGGGGGCCCCCCCCCCCCCCCCGTCACCGGCCTGGACCGGAGCTGGCTCGTCGTGGACGCGATGTGTCAGCGTTCGTCTTCGGACGAGGTCGCGGGAACGGTCGTAAGCCGCTCCGTCTCGTCCTGTATCTCAGCGGCGATCTTCTTGAGTTCCGGCTCGAACTTGCGGCCATGGTGGGCGCAGAAGAGCAGTTCTCCGCCGCTCAGCAGGACGACGCGCAGGTATGCCTGGGCGCCGCAGCGGTCGCAGCGATCGGCGGCCGTCAGTGGGCTCGCGGGGGTCAGAACAGTAGTCACGTCGCCTCTTCTCTAGCTCGACGAGCTGTCGTACCAGGGTCAACATCCAACCAGCCCGAAAACGTTCCCGCTCGTGGCTTTTCCTCGAAAAATTCTTCCGGGGCGGCTGTCTGCTGCCGGTTGGCGGCGAATGTGCCGTATTGCGTGTCTATGTGTCTTACGGGTTCGCACTGTCGGTCATTGTCGGGTCCGCCGGCTGGGTTGCCGGTTGTTCATGAGGACGTGCCCGGAGCCTAAATGGTTCATGCCCCGAAGGGAACGTGATATGTACTTCACTCCATCGAGGGATCGAACAGGCATGCGACGCTCGACTAGTGTGAGTTGATGACGAGGGTGGCGTTACAACGGCTCTACCAGGCCTCGGTACCCTCTGAGCGGCGACCGAAGCCGGGCCCTTACCCAAAAGGGTCCCATCTGAAATTCAGCGAGGAGCGAACCGCGTGACCGCCGAAACGTCCGTGCCGTCCACAGCGTTGCTGGCAGCAGACCGGGACGGTTCCAACTACACCGCGCGGCACCTGCTCGTCCTGGAGGGGCTCGAAGCGGTGCGCAAGCGCCCCGGCATGTACATCGGGTCGACCGACAGCCGCGGTCTCATGCACTGTCTCTGGGAGATCATCGACAACTCGGTCGACGAGGCCCTGGGCGGCTACGGCGACCACATCGAGGTGATCCTGCACGACGACGCCTCCGTAGAGGTGCGCGACAACGGCCGGGGCATCCCGGTCGACGTCGAACCCAAGACCGGCCTCTCCGGGGTCGAGGTCGTCATGACCAAGCTGCACGCCGGCGGCAAGTTCGGCGGCGGCTCCTACGCGGCCTCCGGAGGCCTGCACGGCGTCGGCGCCTCCGTGGTGAACGCGCTCTCCGCGCGGCTGGACGTCGAGGTGGACCGAGGGGGCCAGACCCACGCCATCAGCTTCCGGCGAGGGGTCCCCGGAGTCTTCGCCGCCGACGGCCCGGACGCCGGGTTCGAGGCGGCGAGCGGCCTGCGCAAGACCAAACGGATCGCCAAGACCCGCACCGGCACGCGCGTGCGCTACTGGGCCGACCGCCAGATCTTCCTCAAGGACGCCAAGCTCACCCTGGAGAATCTCCACCAGCGCGCCCGCCAGACCGCGTTCCTGGTGCCGGGCCTCACCATCGTCGTCCGCGACGAATACGGCCTGGGCGAGGGCGGCAGCAAGGGCGAGGAGTCCTTCCGCTTCGACGGCGGCATCAGCGAGTTCTGCGAGTACCTGGCGGCCGACAAGCCCGTCTGCGACGTCCTCCGCTTCTCCGGACAGGGCAGCTTCAAGGAGACGGTGCCGGTTCTCGACGACCACGGTCAGATGACGCCGACCGAGGTCACCCGCGAGCTGGGCGTCGACGTGGCGATGCGCTGGGGCACGGGCTACGACACCACTCTCAGGTCGTTCGTGAACATCATCGCGACCCCCAAGGGCGGCACACATGTGGCCGGCTTCGAGCAGGCCGTCGTAAAGACGATGAACGAGGTGCTGCGCGCCAAGAAGCTGTTGCGCGTCGCCGAGGACGACATCGTCAAGGACGACGCTCTGGAGGGCCTCACCGCCGTCGTCACCGTGCGCCTCGCCGAGCCCCAGTTCGAGGGCCAGACCAAGGAGGTGCTCGGCACCTCGGCCGCTCGCCGCATCGTAACCAACGTGGTCACCAGGGAGTTCAAGGACTTCCTGACCTCGGCGAAGCGTGACGCGGCGGCGCAGGCGCGGGTGGTCATGGAGAAGGCGGTGGCCGCCGCCCGTACCCGTATCGCCGCCCGCCAGCACAAGGACGCGCAGCGCCGCAAGACGGCTCTGGAGTCCTCGTCGCTGCCGGCCAAGCTCGCGGACTGCCGCAGCGACGACGTGGAGCGCAGCGAGCTGTTCATCGTCGAGGGCGACTCCGCGCTCGGCACCGCCAAGCTGGCCCGCAACTCCGAGTTCCAGGCCTTGCTGCCGATCCGGGGCAAGATCCTCAACGTCCAGAAGTCGTCCGTGACCGACATGCTCAAGAACGCCGAGTGCGGCGCGATCATCCAGGTCATAGGAGCGGGCTCGGGCCGGACCTTCGACATCGACGCGGCCCGCTACGGCAAGATCATCATGATGACCGACGCCGATGTCGACGGTTCCCACATCCGGACCCTGCTGCTGACCCTGTTCCAGCGCTACATGCGGCCGATGGTCGAGGCGGGCCGGGTCTTCGCCGCCGTCCCGCCGTTGCACCGCGTCGAGCTGGTCCAGCCCAAGAAGGGGCAGGACAAGTACGTCTACACCTACTCGGACCGGGAGCTGCGGGAGAAGCTGCTGGAGTTCCAGAGCAAGGGTGTCCGGTACAAGGACTCGATCCAGCGGTACAAGGGTCTGGGCGAGATGGACGCGGACCAACTGGCCGAGACGACGATGGACCCCCGTCACCGGACCCTGCGGCGGATCAACCTCTCCAGTCTGGACGCGGCGGAGCAGGTCTTTGATCTGCTGATGGGCAACGACGTGGCACCGCGCAAGGAGTTCATCTCCAACTCGGCCGCGACCCTCGACCGGTCGCGGATCGACGCGTAGCGACAGCGCCGGACCCGGGTGCCGGCCGGACCCGGGCCCGTGCGCGGGCGGTCGACTCCACCCGTGGGTGGAGAGGCGCCCCCTCGGGAATCCACCCACGATCCACCCCCGCGCCGATCCGTCGGGCCGGGGATCTCCGTAGCGTCGAAGGCGTCGACAGCACTCGCTGACGGCACCCCATCCGCTCACGGAGGCTCTGATGCCCGGGCTCGTTAACGCGTTGGTGATCGTGGCCGTCGTCGTGCTGGTGCTCGTGCGCCAGTTCCGCACCCGCCGGATCGACACCGGCAGGCGCTGGTGGCTTCTGCCCCTGATCGTCGCCGTCATGGCGCTCCGTGAGCCCGCCATACTCGACCCGCACCACCACACCGGGTCGATACTGCTGCTGGGAAGCGAGCTGGTCATCGGGCTGCTCACCGGAGTCGGCTGGGCCTGGACCACTCGAGTATGGGCCGAGGCCGACGGCACCGTGTGGAGCAAGAGCACCAGAGCGAGCGGGTTCGTCTGGGCCGTCGGCATCGCTTTCCGGGCCGGCCTCTTCGCCTTGGGCGCGGCCTTGGGAGTACATCAGAACAGCTCCGCCCTGCTGCTCGCGCTCGCGGCGACCCTGCTGGTCCGCTCCGCAATCCTGGTCTGGCGAGCCCAGTCCGTGCCCTCGGTGGACGCTCCGGCCGCGGCCTACGGTGACCGCATGTCGCGGGCATGGTGAAAGGAGCGCGGGTGAGCGAGAACGCCTGGACCCGCTGGCCCTGCCGCGAGGCGCTCGGACGCAGGGACCGTTCCCAGCCCCGGCGCGTGCTCGGCTGGGCCGTGCGGACGATGGGACTCGGCATATTGCTGTGGGGCGTCTTCCACAACAGCCACGTCCATGGCTGGGGCGTGGCCGTGGCGGCGGCCACCGCCCTCGTCGCCGCGGCCGCCTCCTGGGCCTTCTTTCGTACCACCCTGGAACACCGGCTCCTGCCGTCCCTGGCGCTTGTCGCCCTCCTCATGGGGATCGCGCTCGCCGCCCAGTCCATCGGCCTGACCGTTCCGGCCCTGGTCATCTGGTGCGGCTGCGCCGTCACCGTCCTGGAGCGGATGCCGCTGGCCGTGGCGCTGCCGGTGACGTCGGTCGCCCTCGCCCTGTACGCGGCGGTCAACAACGACGTCTGGCTGACGACGGCGGCCACGACGGCGGGGCTCGCCCTCGCCGGATACGTCCTGCGGCTGGACGCCGAGGCCCGGGGCAGCGCCCAGCGGCTGCTGGCGCAGGAGCGGGCCGCGCGGGACGCCGAGGCGCAGTCGGCGGCGCTGGCGGAGCGGGCCCGGATCGCCCGGGAGATCCACGACGTACTGGCCCACAGCCTCTCGGCCCAGCTCGTGCACCTGGAGGCGGCCCGGCTGCTGATCGAGCGGGGCGCCGACCGGGAGACGATCCTGGAGCGGGTCGTGGCGGCTCGGGGGATGGCCAGAGACGGCCTCGCCGAGACCAGGCAGGCCCTCTCGGCGCTGCGCGGCGAGATGACCCCGCTGGAGGAGTACTTGGCCCAGCTCGTCGGTACGGCGCAGGGAACCGACGTCACTGTCACGGGTGAACGGCGTCCTCTGCCGGCCGAGGCGTCGCAGGCCGTGCGCAGGGTGGCCCAGGAGGCGCTCACCAACGTCCGCAAGCACGCCCTGGGAGCCAAGGTCCACCTGCGGCTGGAGTACGGCGACCGCGAAGTGACGCTGGACGTAAGGGACTCGGGAGGTTCGCCGGGCGAACTCACCGGCGCTGGCGGCGGGTACGGTCTGCTGGGCATGCGGGAGCGTGCCGAACTGCTGGGCGGTTCCCTGCGTGCCGGGCCGGACGAGGAGGGGTTCGTGGTGACGCTGAAGGTGCCTGTATGACGCGGGAGACGGGGCGTGAGCCCGCGCGGGTGGTGGTCGCGGACGACCAGACCGTCGTCCGGGAGGGCATCGTGATGCTGCTGGGACTGCTGCCCGGGATCGAGGTGGTGGGGGCGGCCGGTGACGGGGACGAGGCGGTGCGGCTCGTCGCCGAACTCGGCCCGGACGTAGTCCTGATGGACCTGCGCATGCCCCGCTGTGACGGCGTCGAGGCGACCCGGCGGATCCGGGAGGAGTACCCCCGGACACAGGTCGTGGTGCTCACGACGTTCGCGGACGACGCGTCGCTGTTCCCGGCGCTGAAGGCGGGCGCCCGCGGCTACCTCACCAAGGACGCGGGCGGCGACGAGATCGTACGGGCCGTGGAGAGCGTGCTGTCCGGGGACGCCGGGCTGTCGCCGAGCATCCAACGGCGGCTGCTGGAACGCTTCTCCGACCTGGCCGCGGAACCGTGCGGGCCTAAGGCGACCGCCGAGTCGCCGGACGGGCTCACCGGTCGGGAGACCGAGGTCCTCCTGCTGATCGCCGAGGGACTCTCCAACCAGGAGATCGCCCGCAAGCTGCACGTCTCCACGGCCACGGTGAAGACCCACATCAACAACCTCTTCGCCAAGACGGGGCTCAAGGACCGTGCGCAGGCAGTGCGTTACGCCTACGGCAGAGGCCTGGTGAGACCGCCGGCGGGGTGAGTCACCTGATGGGGTGAGAGGAACGAGAAGAAGAGTCAGGGATCTTCCCGTTCTGTCCATCCTTGGGTATGCAGTCAAGCAACGATCGTTCCCGCGGTGGCGGGGGCGGTCACGAGATCCCGGCCGAGAACCACGAAGGCCCTGACCTGGCCCCCGTCGAGGCACCCGGGAAGGCGCGCTACCACGACCCCTGGCACGACACGCTCGCGTCCGGCTGGGGCGAGCCGGGCGGCGGGGGCGCGCGCCGGCCCCGTATTCCCTCCGCTCGCCGAGAGGACGACGACCGGGCTGTCCGTGCGGCGGATGTCTATCTGGAGGTGCAGAGCAGTGCGGCCTTTCAAGAGGTGCGCAGGCGGTATCTGCGGTTCGTTGTCCCGGCCATAGTCGTCTTCTTCGCCTGGTACGTGGGGTACGTGGTGACCGCGACGACCGAGCCCGGTTTCATGGCCCGGCCGGTGATGGGCGCGGTGAACGTGGGGATGGTCGCGGGACTGGGACAGTTCCTCAGCACCTTCCTGCTCACCTGGGCGTACGCCCGGCACGCGCGGCTGCGGAGGGACCGGGCCGCGCTCGAACTGCGCTGGGACACACAGGAATTGACCCGCAGTATCCAGGGTGGTGCTTCGTGACCGGTCAGCATCAGACACTGGCGCTGCTGCTGTTCAGCGCCTTCATCGCGGTCACCCTCGGGATCACGACCTGGGTGAGCCGCAACCGGCATGGTTCGGCGGAGGAGTTCTACGCGGGAGGGCGTCTCTTCTCACCGATGGAGAATGGTTTTGCCATCTCAGGCGATTATCTCTCCGCGGCTTCGTTCCTCGGGGTCACGGGCCTGATCGCGCTCTTCGGTTACGACGGGCTGCTGTACGTGGTGGGCTTCTTCGTGGCGTGGCTCGTGGTGCTGTTCCTCGTCGCCGAACTGGTGCGCAACTGCGGCCGGTTCACGCTCGCCGACGTGGTCGCGTCCCGGATGAGCGAGCGGCCGGTGCGGATCGCGGCGGGAACGTCCTCGGTCACCGTCTCCGTTCTCTATCTGGTGGCGCAGATGGTGGGCGCCGGCAGCCTGGTCTCCGTGCTGCTGGGCGGCACGAGCGCGGCGGCGCGAGCATGGACCGTCATCGGCGTCGGCGCGCTCATGGTCATCTACGTGTCGTTGGGAGGTATGCGGGCCACCACCTGGATCCAGATCGTCAAGGCGGTGCTGATGATGGCCGGCACCATCGCGCTGACGGTCCTGACCCTGCTGCGCTTCCACGGCAACGTGAACGCACTGCTGCTCACGGCAGCCGCCCGCAGCGGTCACGGCAACGCCTTCCTGGTGCCGGGCCTCAAGTACGGCGGGGACTGGACCGCGCGGTTCGACTTCATCAGCCTCGGCCTCGCGCTGGTGCTGGGCACGGCCGGCCTGCCGCACATCCTGTCCCGCTTCTACACCGTGCCCACCGCACGGGCCGCGCGCCGTTCGGTGGTGTGGTCGATCGGGCTCATCGGCAGCTTCTACCTGATGACGATCGTCCTCGGGTTCGCCGCCGCCGCGATCGTGGGGCCGGAAGCTCTGCGGAAGTCGAACGAGGCGGGGAACACGGCGGTTCCGCTGCTCGCCCTCGACCTGGGCGGCGGACCCGACTCCACCGGTGGCACGGTCCTGTTCGCGATCGTCGCGGCAGTGGCCTTCGCGACGATCCTCGCCGTGGTGGCCGGGATCACCCTCGCCTCCTCGGCCTCCGTGGCGCACGACCTCTACGCGACCTTGCGGCGCCCGCGGGCAGCACCGCGCAGCGAGGTGACCATCGCGCGGGTCGCGGCCGTCGGCATCGGGCTCGTGGCGATCGCGCTCGGCCTCGTCGCCAGGAACCTCAACGTCGCCTTCCTGGTGGGCCTCGCCTTCGCCGTCGCCGCCTCGGCCAACCTGCCGGTGCTGCTCTACTCGCTGTTCTGGCGCGGCTTCACGACCCGTGGCGCGGTGTGGGCCGTATACGGCGGACTGGTTCCCTCGCTGGTTCTCGTACTGCTGTCGCCGGTCGTGTCGGGCAGCCCCGACTCGCTGTTCCCCGGCCTCGACTTCCAGTTCTTCCCCCTGCAGAACCCCGGACTGATCTCGATCCCGCTCGGCTTCCTCGCGGGCTGGCTCGGCACGGTCACCTCGGCGGACCTTCCGGACCAGGCGAAACACGCCGAAACCGAGGTACGGGCGCTGACGGGAGCTGGGGCGGTGTAGGCAAGGGGCCTTGTCCACTCCGTACGACACCCCCTCGTCGTACGGCCTCATGGGCGTCCGCCGGGTTTTCGGGCCCGGCGGACGCCCGTTTTCGTGCTGCCTCCGGCCCTGCCGCTAGGGCGCCACCCACGCGTACCGGTGTTCCGGGCGGCCGGTGTCGCCGTACTTGAGGGAGAGGCGGAGACGGCCGGCCTGTTCCAGGTGACGGAGGTAGCGCTGGGCCGTGGAGCGGCTGAGACCCGTCTCGGTGGCGACCTCGTGCGCCGAGAGCGCGTGACCGGCGCGGTGCAGGACACCGCAGATCAGGTCGGTGGTCGGCTCCGAGTGACCGCTGGGCGGGCCCGGTGCGGCCGGTGCCGGTGTGGTGCGCAGCGCGCTGAAGATCCGGTCGACCTGCTCCTGGCCGGCCACCCCGCGGCCACCGACCCGGTCGACGGTGCGGCGCAGGGCGGCGTAGGAGTCCAGGCGGGTGCGCAGCGCGGCGAAGGTGAACGGCTTGACCAGATAGTGCAGGGCCCCCAGGCGCATGGCCTGCTGCACGGTCGTCACATCGCCGGCCGCCGTGATCATGATGACGTCGGTGCCGTGGCCCTGTTCCCGCATGCGGTGGACGAGTTCGAGACCCGTCCGGTCGGGCAGGTAGTGATCGAGCAGAACCAGGTTGATGGTCCCGCGTTCCACGGTGGCCAGCGCCTGGGCAGCGCTGTGGGCGCGGGCGGCGACCCGGAATCCGGGAACCTTCCCCACGTACATGGCGTTGATCTCGGCGACGCGGAAGTCGTCGTCCACGATCATGACGTCAATCATTGGGCCTCTTTCCTCAAGGCCAGGCGAGCGTTACGCCCGTGTTTCGGCTCCGCAGTTGTAGCGCGAGCAAAAAGAGCACAACAGGCTCTTGCGAGCAAAAGAACTGCTTGCGACCAGAAGACTGCTGCTGTGGCACGGGCCACACCTACGGTCCCGCCATGAGCGCAGACAACAGCCCCGCCATCGAACTGCGGGGCGCGAGCAAAACCTTCAGGACCCCGTCGGGGGGTCTGCACACGGCCGTCAGGGGACTGGATCTCACTGTCGGGCGCGGCGAGTTCGTGGCGGTCGTCGGCCCGACGGGCTGCGGCAAGTCGACCACGCTGACCCTCGTCAGCGGGCTGGAAGAGCCCTCCGAGGGCGATGTGCTGGTGGCCGGCGAGCCGGTCTCCGGCGTCGGTGACAAGGTCGGCTTCGTCTTCCAGCAGGACGCCACCTTCCCCTGGCGCACGGTGCTCTCCAACGTCATGGCAGGCCCGCGTTTCCGCGGGGTGCCGAAGGCGGAGGCCAAGGAGAAGGCGCGTGAGTGGCTGGCCCGGGTCGGTCTCTCCGCCTTCGAGGACCGCTATCCCCACCAGCTCTCCGGCGGGATGCGCAAACGCGTCGCGCTCGCCGCGACCTTCGTCAACGACCCGGAGATCCTGCTCATGGACGAGCCCTTCTCGGCGCTCGACGTGCAGACCAGGGCCCTGATGTCGGACGAACTCCTGGAGCTGTGGGAGGGCACCGGATCCTCGGTGGTCTTCGTCACCCACGACCTGGAGGAGTCCATCGCGCTGGCCGACCGGGTCGTCGTGATGACCGCCGGGCCGGCCACCGTGAAGCAGGTCTTCGACATCGATCTGCCGCGTCCCCGCAAGGTCGAAGAGGTGCGGCTGGAACCGCGGTTCATCGAGATCTACCGCGAGATCTGGGAGTCGCTCAGTGAAGAGGTCCGCATCACGCGCGAGAGGGGTGCGGCTCATGTCGCCTGACGTCCTGCCCGAGGCCGCCGTCGCCGTGCCGCTCGCCGAACCGGAGAAGGCGGACCGCGCCCACTCGCGCGCGCGTGCCGCCCGCAGACGCCGACTGGGCATCGCCGCCGCCCGGGCGCTGCTCCTGGTCGCCGTCCTGGGCCTGTGGGAGTGGCTTGCGCGGGTCGAGGTCATCGATCCGTTCAACTTCTCGATGCCCTCGAAGATCTGGGACCAGATCAACACCTGGGTGATGCACGGGACCGCGCTCGGATCGTTGGGCGAGCAGATCTGGTACACGCTTCAGGAGGCGCTGCTCGGTTGGGTGATCGGCGTGCTCGCCGGTGTCGTCTTCGGTATCGCGCTGGGGCGGATCACCTTGCTGGCCGACATCCTTGGTCCATACATCAAGGTGCTCAACTCCATACCGAGGATCGTCCTCGCCCCGATCTTCGTCATCTGGTTCGGGCTCGGACCGGCCTCCAAGATCGCGTCGGCCGTGGTGCTCGTCTTCTTCCCGGTGTTCTTCAACGCCTTCCAGGGCGCCCGGGAGGTCGACCGCAACCTGGTCGCCAACGCCCGCATCCTCGGCGCCAGCGACCGACGGGTGACGTTCCAGGTCGTCATCCCCTCCGCCACCTCGTGGATCTTCACCAGCCTCCACGTCAGCTTCGGGTTCGCCCTCATCGGCGCGATCGTCGGCGAGTACATCGGCGCCACCAAGGGCATCGGTCTGCTCGTCGCACAGTCCCAGGGCACCTTCAACGCGGCCGGCGTGTACGCCGCGATGGTGATCCTCGCCGTCGTCGCCCTCGTGGCCGAAGGGCTGCTCACCTTCGCCGAGAGCCGCATCTTCCGCTGGAAGCCGTCGGACTCCGAGCGCTGAACTACCGCTCCGTACAACCCCGTTGATCAGCCCTGCACTTCCCGTACTCCCCGCACCGCCCTCTCACAAGGACGTGAACCGCCATGCGCAAGACCGCCAGATACGCGGCCCTGGCCGCCTCCGGCCTGCTCGCCCTCTCCTCGCTCACCGCCTGCGCCAACGACGCGGCCGGCACCACCTCCACCGGCGGCAAGGGCGGCGGCAAGGGAGAGAAGGTCAAGATCATGGTCGGTGGCCTGGACAAGGTCATCTACCTGCCCGCGATGCTCACCCAGCGGCTCGGCTACTTCGACGCCGAGGGCCTCGACGTGGAGCTGCTGAGCGAACCGGCCGGCGTCCAGGCCGAGACCGCCCTCGTCTCCGGCCAGGTCCAGGGGGCGGTCGGCTTCTACGACCACACCCTCGACCTCCAGGTGAAGGGCAAGTCGATCGAGTCGGTGGTGCAGTTCTCCCAGGCGCCCGGCGAGGTGGAGGTCGTGTCCGACAAGGCGGCCGGGAGCGTCAAGTCGCCCAAGGACTTCAAGGGCAAGAAGCTCGGCGTGACCGGACTCGGCTCCTCGACCGACTTCCTGAGCAAGTACCTGGCGGTCAAGAACGG
This sequence comes from Streptomyces sp. NPDC005423, assembly GCF_040606415.1. NCBI lineage: Bacteria > Bacillati > Actinomycetota > Actinomycetes > Kitasatosporales > Streptomycetaceae > Streptomyces > Streptomyces sp. NPDC005423. The sequence continues at coordinate 10,917 of NZ_JBEXET010000038.1, forward strand.
CGTCGACGTCAGCGAGTTCACCCCGGTCGCCGTGGGCGCGGGACCCACCTTCATCGCCGCGCTCCAACAGGGCTCCATCGACGCCGGCATGACGACCGACCCGACCGTCGCCACGATCCTCGACAAGAAGGCCGGCAAGATCCTCGTCGACATGCGGACCCCCGCGGGATCGCAGGCGGCGCTCGGCGGACCGTACCCCTCGTCAAGTCTGTACATGCAGACGGACTGGGTGAACGGTCACAAGGCCACCGCCCAGAAACTGGCCAACGCGTTCGTCAAGACGCTCAAGTGGATGTCCACCCACAGCGCGACCGAGATCGCCGACAAGATGCCCGCCGACTACTCGCAGGGCAACCGTCTCCTCTACGCCGCCGCGATCAAGAGCACACTGCCGATGTTCACCGACGACGGTGTGATGCCGAAGAACGGTCCGGAGACCGTCGAGAAGGTGCTCAAGGCGTTCAACCCGGCCATCAAGAACGCCGAGGTTGACCTGAGCAAGACGTACACGACCGAGTTCGTGGACAAGGCGAAGGGCTGACCCGCGAACGATTGACACGGCCGCCGCCCGCATCCGTACACAAGGAGGGCACGGTCCTTTCTTCCCCAGCCCCCCACAGGGCCGTGTCCTTCTCAGGCGCGGGCCGCCCACACGTAACGGTGTTCCGGGCGGCCCGCGTCGCCGTACTTCAGGGTCAGCCGAGCCCGTCCCGTGCGCTCCAGCAGCTTCAGATAGCGCTGGGCGGTCTGCCGGCTCACCCCGGTGCGGTCGGCGATCTCCTGGGCGGACAGCGGCCCTTCGGCGTTCATCAGGGACTTGCGGACGAGTTCCGCGGTGGTCGGGGAGTGCCCCTTGGGCAGCCCCGGCTCCGGGGGTGCCGACAAGGCGCCGAAGATCCGGTCCACCTCGGCCTGTTCGGCCTCGCCGCCGTGGTCGAGCTTCCGGCGCAGCTGCGCGTACGCCTCCAGCTTGGCGCGCAGACCCGCGAAGGCGAACGGCTTCACCAGGTACTGAAGCGCGCCCAGCCGCATCGCGGCCTGGACGGTCGTGACGTCCCGGGCCGCCGTCACCATGATCACGTCCGTCCGGTGGCCGCGCCGACGCATCTCCCGGACGACCGCGAGACCCGTCTCGTCGGGCAGGTAGTGGTCCAGGAGCACCAGGTCCGGCCGGGGCGGCATCTCCAGCCGGGCCAGCGCCTCGGCCGCGCTGTGTGCCTCGCCCGCCACATGGAAGCCGGGCACCTTCTCGACGTAGGCGGCGTTGACCTGGGCGACCATGGTGTCGTCATCCACCACCAGGACCTCGATCATCGGGACTCCTCCTCGGGGGACGGTTCGACGGGGACGGTGAGCGCCGGCCGCAGATCACCGGAACCGGCCAGTGCCTCGGGCAGGACGACCGTGAACTCGGCGCCGCCGCCGTGCGCGTCGGTCACCAGCGCGCTGCCGCCCTGCCGTTCGGCGAGCCGGCGCACCAGGGGGAGTCCGATGCCGCGCTTGCCGTGCGCCGGCGGCTTCTTGGTCGACCACCCGTCGGTGAAGACCAGCTCGCGCTGTTCCGCGGGGATGCCGGGACCCGTGTCCCGCACCCGGAGTACGGCGGTACGTCCCTCCGCGCGCAGCTCGACCTCCACGCGCGCGTGCGGTGTGCCCGCGACCGCGTCGAGCGCGTTGTCCACCAGGTTGCCAACGACCGTGACCAGCCCCCTGGGGTCGATCAGCCGGTCGGGCAGCCAGGTCAGGTCGGAGATCCACAGGGCGACTCCGCGCTCGGCGGCGACGGTCGCCTTGCCGACCAGCAGCGCGGCCAGCAGCGGGTCGTGGATCTTCTCGGTGACCTGCTCGGCGGTGGCGCGGTGGTCGCCGACCACCTCTCCGACGAAGTCCGCGGCGTCCTCGTACATCTCCAGTTCGAGCAGGCCGAGGAGCGTGTGCATACGGTTCGCGTGCTCGTGGTCCTGGGCGCGGAGGGCGTCGATCAGGCCGCGCGTGGAGTCGAGTTCGCGGCCGAGCTGCTCCAGTTCGGTGCGATCGCGCAGGGTCGCCACGGCGCCGTCGGCATCGGTCGGCATGCGGTTGGCGACCAGGACGCGCTGGCCGCGCACGGTGAGCAGGTCGGTACCGGTCACCCGGCCGGCCAGGACGTCGGCGGTACGGCCCTCGCCGAGCGCCTCGTCGAGGGAGCGGCCGACGGCCTCGTCGCCGATGCCCAGCAGCCGCCGCGCCTCGTCGTTGAGGAGCCGTATGCGGCCCCCGCGGTCCAGGGCGACGACGCCCTCCCGGATGCCGTGCAGCATGGCCTCCCGCTCCGACAGCAGCGCCGCGATGTCCGAGAAGGCCAGGTCCCGGGTCTGCCGCTGGATCCTGCGGGAGATCAGCCACGCGGCCAGCGCGCCGACGGCCAGGGCGCCACCGGCGTACGCCAGGAGACCCGGGATGGCGCTGATCAGCCGCGCGCGGACGCTGTCGTAGGTGATGCCCACCGACACCGCGCCGATGACGGTCCCGTCCGCGCTGCGCAGAGGCACCTTGCCGCGGGCCGAACGGCCCAGAGTGCCGCTGTCGATGCCCGTGGTCTCGGCCCCGGCCAGGGCCTGACCCGGGTAGGTGGACACGGTCCGGCCGATCTCCCGGGTGTTCGTGTGCGACCAGCGCACGCCCCGCCAGTCCATGATCACGATGTACTCGGCCCGGGTGGCCTTCCGGATCCGCTCGGCCGCCCGCTGCACGGGACCGTCGGCGGTCGGCGGGGTGCTCTGGAGCTCCTCGGCGATCCGCGGCTGCTGCGCGGTGGTCTCGGCGATGGCCAGCGCGCGGTTCATCGCCTCCTGGTCCAGCTGCTTGCTCAGGGGCTGGAGGAACAGGCCGGTGACGAGCACCGCGACCCCCGCGGCGATCGTCAGCTGCATCAGCAGGACCTGCGAGAACACCCGCCGCGGCAGCCCGAGACGCCGACGGCGTGCGGGAGGAGTGGGGCTCATGCCCATGACGTTACGTGGACGCACGGGCCCTGCCGTAGGGGTGTGGCGTTGATCTCTTGACGGGTTGATGCGGAGTCGGTGTCAGCCCGCGAGTGCGGCCGGTGCCCGGGTCAGTGCGCGCACCGCCACCACGTCCATCCGCGCCGGTGCGCCCAGCACCGCCGCCCCGCAGCTCTCCGGGCGCGGTGGCCGGGCGGCACCCTGGGCCACCGCGACGCGCCACCGGCGTCCGTCCGTGTGCGCGACGGTCACCTCCCAGCGCGGGGCGGTGCCTCGCGTCGCCACCACGCTCAGGCTCTCCGCCGCGAACTCGCCCGCCGCGCTCCGCACGGCCAGCTCCGCAGCCTGACCGGGCCGCTCCCACGCCGAACGCCCCCGGCAGCCCTCGACGACGATCCGGCCGTCCTGGACCCCGTGCAGGATCTCCTTGACGCCATGGGCGCCGGTGCGTCCGTAGACGTATCCGTGCGGCAGGACGAGTGTCGTCGGTGAGAAGCGGTGACCGCCGAGGTGGGTGACCTCCCAGGCGCCCGTGACGCCGGAGGCGGCGAGTTCGGCGGCGAGGGGGCGGCCGAGGAGCGCGCAGCACCGGTCGCGCTTGCCGTTGGTGCAGACGAGGGCCAGCGGACCGTCCGGGTGGGGCCGCCCCCGCAGCGCCGCCCCGAACGTGCGGTGGTCGCCGCTGCCGAGGGCCTCGAAGTCGAGGTCGAGCAGTTGCCGCGGGTCGCAGGTCGTGGCGGTGTGCAGCCAAGCGTTCCCGGGAGCGGTGTGGGCGGCGTACACCTGGCGTACCGGAGGCATCCCGAGTTCGGCGTGCCGCCCCGGGCGGCGGATGAGCGCGATCCGTACACCGGTGCCCTCGGCGGCGGCCTCCAGGGCACGGCCCAGCGCGGGGTCCAGGTGGCTCGAAGTGAGCGCCTTGGCACCCCACGGTCCGGGTTGTTCCAGCAGCAGCCAGGTCGTCGCCGTGGCCGCCGTTCCGGCAAGCGGCTCGTCGAGATCCCGGGAGACCGTCACGCACGTACTCACGCAGGTAAGCCTAACCTGCATTGCCTCGGGACGACTTCCAGTCGCACTCGTGTCCTACTCCGGCTTACTTTTGCCTCACTCCGGCAGAGGCAGAGGGGGCTTCGGGCCGACGTAGTGACCGCTCGGGCGGATGCGCAGCGGACGTTCCCCGTACTCCTCCATGGCGTGGGCGATCCAGCCCGCTGTCCGGGCCACTGCGAAGATCGTCTCGCCCGCCGTGGCGGCCATCCCCGAGGAGGCGGTGAGCACGGCGAGCGCCAGGTCGACGTTGGCGTGCAGCGGGGTGTGGCGGGCGGTGGTGGCGACGATGTCACGGGCGGCGGCGAGGGCGGGACCGGCGCCCGGAACGTCCTTGAGGAGAGCGAACAGGGCACGCGCGCGTGGGTCCTCGCCCGGATAGAGCCGATGCCCGAGGCCGGGGATACGGCGGCCTGCCCGCAGTTCGTCGGCGATCACCGGGGCGGCGGTGCCCTGGTCGAGCACGTCGAGCAGCAGCCGGTGCGCCAGCCCGCTGGCCGCGCCGTGCAGCGGGCCCTCGATCACGCCGAGGCCGGCCGAGACGGCGGCGTAGGGATGGGCGCGGGCCGACGCGGCGAGCCGTACCGCGAGCGTGGAGACGGCCAGGTCGTGGTCGACGAGCAGCCCGAGTGCCGTGTCCAGGGCGTGCAGCGACGCCTCGTCGGCTTCGCGTCCGCTCAGCCGCGCCCACAGCCGGTGGGCCATCGGGCCCGTGTCCCGGTGACTGCGGGGAAACGGCGGCAGGGCGGCGACCAGGGTCGGGACGAGGCCGCGTGCCGTGCCGAGCACGGCGTCCGGGGACAGGTCGAAGCGCAACGGGTCGGCGGCCGCCGCCGCGACGGCCGCGACCCGCAACCGGTCGGTGGGGCCCGCGTGTTCGGGCAGGGCACCGGCGGCGCGGCGGGCGGCGGTGACGGCGGCGGCCGGCGCGGTGAAGGTGATCCCAGGACTCAGCCGCCCGGTCCACAGCCACTCGGCCACCTCCTCGAAGGAGTGGCGCTCGGCCAGTTCGACCGCGTCGACGCCGCGAAAGGAGAACCGGTCCTTCTCGATGAGAGTGAGACGGGTCCGCACCGACAGGTCGCCGCCGCCCGAACTCCCCTCGCTCTCCCGCCTGTTGCGGCGGGCGAGGGCCTGGACCTGCTCGGCGTCGAACGTGCTGCCGCGGCCGCCCGGCTCCCGCCTGCTGCCGAGCTGGCCGCGGCTGACGTACGCGTACACGGTCTCGGGTTTCACGCCGAGCAGCTCGGCGGTCTCCTTGGTGCTCAGACGGCGGCCGGGGTGACCCGCGGCGGGTTCTTGATCACGCATGGAGGCCACGGTATCCACTCCCCGATATATTGATTTACTCGATTCAATCAATATTGACAGTGATTGAGTCAACCATGGACAGTCGAGACACGTCCAGGGAGGCAGCATGTCCAGCAGCAGGGCCGCAATTACACGTGTCGACGTCCCGCGAGGGCTCGCCGGGGTCGTCGTCACCGACACCCGAATCGGTGACGTCCGTGGAGTCGAGGGCTTTTACCACTACCGGCAGTACTCCGCCGTCGAACTCGCGCGGACCCGCACTTTCGAAGACGTCTGGCATCTCCTGGTCCACGGCGAACTGCCCGGCACCGAACGCGCCGCAGCCTTCGCCGTCGAGACCGCCGCGCTGCGCCGGCTGCCCGACGAGGTGCGGGCCGCCCTGCCCGCCGTGGCGGCAGCGAGCCGGCTCTCCGGCCCGCTGGCCGGGATGCGCACCGCCCTCTCGCTGCTCGGCGCGGCGAAGGGTTTCCGGCCGGTGTACGACATCGACGCCGCCCGGCGCCGCGCGGACACCCTGGTGGCCTGCGCCGCCGTACCGACTCTGCTGACCGCGCTCCACCGGCTGGGGCAGGGGCTCGCACCGGTGGAGCCGCGCGAAGACCTGTCGTACGCGGCCAACTATCTCTACATGCTGACCGGTTCGGAGCCGGAGCCACGGCAGGCGAGGGCGGTCGAGCAGTACCTGATCTCCACCGTCGACCACGGTTTCAACGCGTCGACCTTCACGGCGCGCGTCGTCGCGTCGACGGGCGCGGATGTCGCCGCGTGTCTGGTCGGTGCCGTGGGCGCGCTCTCCGGGCCGTTGCACGGGGGCGCGCCCAGCCGTGCCCTGGACACCCTGGACGCGATCGGCACACCGGACCGTATCGGCCCCTGGATCCGCGAGCGCGTGCTCGCCGGCGACCGCGTCATGGGCTTCGGCCACGCCATCTACCGTACGGAGGACCCCCGTTCACGGATGCTGCGCGAGGTCGCCCGGGAGTTCGGCGGAGCACGGGTCGAGTTCGCGGTCGAGGTCGAGCGCCAGGTCGAGGCGATCCTCGCCGAACTGAAGCCGGGCCGCGAACTCCACACGAACGTCGAGTTCTACGCCGGGGTCGTCATGGAACTCTGCGGTCTGCCGCGCGAGATGTTCACTCCGACTTTCGCGGCGGCGCGGGCGGTGGGCTGGAGCGCGAACATCCTGGAACAGGCGGAGGACTCGAAGATCATCCGCCCGGTGGCGCGGTATGTCGGTCCGGAGGCACCCGTACAGGTGCCCCCAGCGGCGCAGACCCCGTGGAGGACCACGTAGACGGCGTAGACCACGTGGACCAGACCCCGACCACATGGACCACATTGATCCTGTTGACGGCATGACGGCATGACGGCATGACGGCATTAACGGCTTCTCTCGTCTGGCCGTCTCGACGGTGCTGGTGACGTCAACGGCGCGCGGCGCGGAGTGGCTCCACGGCTCGTATCCTGGGGCGGCAGTCAACGCTCGTGGTGAGAGAGGTCGCACGGTGAGCCAGCCGAGCCCGCAGACACGGCAGATTCCGGTGGTCGTTCTCGCCGGATTCCTGGGATCCGGTAAGACCACCCTCCTCAACCACCTCCTGCATCGCAGTGGCGGCAGCCGGATCGGGGCGGTGGTCAACGACTTCGGCGCGATCGAGATCGACGCCATGGCGGTCGCCGGGGCGCTCGGTGACTCCACCGTCTCCCTCGGCAACGGCTGTCTGTGCTGTGCCGTCGACGCGAGCGAACTGGACAGTTACCTCGAACGGCTGGCCAGGCCCTCCGCCGGTATCGATGTCATCGTCATCGAGGCCAGCGGCCTGGCCGAACCCCAGGAACTGGTCCGCATGGTCCTCGCCAGCGACCTTCCCGAGGTTGTCTACGGCGGCCTGGTCGAGGTCGTCGACGCCGCCGAGTTCGACGACACACGCGCACGGCATCCCGAGATCGACCGGCATCTCGGCCTCGCCGACCTCGTCGTGGTGAACAAGCTGGACCGGGCGGCGGACCCCGACCGCGTCCTCGGCCTGGTCCGCCCGCTCACCGACCGCGCGGCCGTCGTCCCGGCCACCTACGGCCGTATCGACCCGGAGTTCCTCTTCGACTGCAAACCCAGCGAGGAACGCGTCGGCCAGCTGTCCTTCGACGACCTGCACGACCACGGCACACCCGGCGACGAAAGGGCCGCAGCCGACGCACCCGATACGGGCGACGGGACGGACACCCCCGCCCGAGCCCGCGAGCACGGCAACGCGAGCCACCTGCACACGGCCTATGACAGCCTCTCGTTCACCGCCGAGGTGCCGCTGGACCCGCGCAGGCTGATGGAGTTCCTGGACAGCAGGCCCGAGGGGCTCTACCGGATCAAGGGGTACGTCGGGTTCGGCGCCCATGACCCCGTCAACCGCTACGCCGTGCACGCCGTAGGACGCTTCCTGCGCTTCTACCCCGAGCCCTGGGCGGCCGGCGAGCCCCGCCGCACCCAACTCGTCCTGATCGGCGCCGGTATCGACGCTCCGGCCCTGCGCAAGGAACTCGAGGCGTGCAAGCAGGACGCCCCACACGCCGACGAGCACAGCATGTGGGGCGTCCTGCGCTACGTACAGGAGCGGGAGCCCGAACCCGGACCCGAGGGCTGACGGGCTACACCGGGCCCGCTGCCACCGACACCGTCTTCGGCAGCGATACGCCCGAGCCGTCGCGTCGCGGGTCCATCTCCGGGAGGTCGGCCGGTGTGCCGTTCTTCTGGGCGGCCCGCACCGGTGTGGCGCCCGCCCAGGCGAAGGACAGGCAGTCCTCGCCCTTCAGGAACCGCTGGCAGCGCACCCCGCCGGTGGCCCGGCCCTTGCGCGGATACTGGTCGAACGGGGTCAGCTTGGCCGTCGTCTGGACCGAGTCGTCCAGCGTGCCGCGCGAGCCCGCCACCGTGAACACCACCGCCTCCACGGCCGGATCGACGGCGGTGAAGGAGATCACCTTCGCGCCGTCGGTGAGCTTGATGCCCGTCATACCGCCGGCCGGCCGGCCCTGGGGACGCACCTGGGAGGCCTGGTAGCGCAGGAGTTGGGCGTCGTCGGTGATGAAGACCAGGTCCTCGTCGCCGGTGCGCAGCTCGATCGCGCCGACGATCCGGTCGCCGTCCCTGAGGGTGATGACCTCCAACTCGTCCTTGTTGGTGGGGTAGTCGGGGACCACCCGCTTCACGACGCCTTGTTCGGTGCCCAGGGCGAGTCCGGGGGAGGACTCGTCGAGCGTCGTCAGGCAGATCACCGACTCGTCCTCCTCCAGGGGCAGGAACTCCGACAGCGGGGCGCCTCCCGACAGGTTCGGCGCCGCGGCCGTCTCCGGCAGCTGTGGAAGGTCGATGACGTTGATCCGCAGCAGCCGGCCCGTCGACGTCACCGCCCCGACCTCGCCCCGTGCCGTCGCCTGCACCGCCGAGACGATCACGTCGTGCTTGACGCGCCGCGCGTCGGCGTCCTCCGGGAACGGCTCACCGTTCGCCGTACGCGCCAGCAGACCCGTGGAGGAGAACAGGACCCGGCACGGGTCGTCCGCGACCTGGAGCGGCACTGTGGCGGCCGACGAGCCCGCCGACTCCAGCAGTACCGTGCGCCGCTCGGTGCCGAACTTCTTCGCCACCGCGGCCAGTTCGGCCGAGACCAGCTTGCGCAGCTCTGCGTCCGACTCCAGGATGCGGGTCAGTTCGGCGATCTCCGCGGTCAGCCGCTCCTTCTCCGACTCCAGCTCGATCCGGTCGAACCGGGTGAGCCGGCGCAGCGGCGTGTCCAGGATGTACTGCGTCTGGATCTCACTCAGCGAGAAGCGCTCGATCAGGCGCTCCTTGGCCTGCGCGGAGTTGTCGCTGGAGCGGATGAGGCGGATGACCTCGTCGATGTCGAGCAGCGCCGTGAGCAGACCCTCGACCAGGTGGAGGCGGTCGCGCCGCTTGGTGCGGCGGAACTCGCTGCGCCGCCGTACGACCTCGAAGCGGTGGTCGAGGTAGACCTCCAGGAGTTCCTTGAGGCCCAGGGTGAGCGGCTGGCCGTCGACCAGCGCCACGTTGTTGATGCCGAAGGACTCCTCCATGGGGGTCAGCTTGTAGAGCTGCTCCAGGACGGCCTCCGGCACGAATCCGTTCTTGATCTCGATGACCAGGCGCAGCCCGTGCTGGCGGTCGGTGAGGTCCTTCACGTCGGCGATGCCCTGGATCTTCTTGGCGCCGACCAGGTCCTTGATCTTGGCGATCACCTTCTCCGGGCCGACGGCGAAGGGCAGTTCGGTGACGATCAGCCCCTTGCGGCGTGCCGAGACGGTGTCCACGGTGACCGTGGCGCGGATCTTGAAGGTGCCGCGGCCCGTCTCGTAGGCGTCGCGGATGCCGGACAGGCCGACGATCCGGCCGCCGGTGGGCAGGTCGGGGCCCGGGACGTGGCGCATCAGGGTTTCGAGGTCCGCGGCCGGATAGCGGATCAGGTGGCGGGCCGCGGCGATCACCTCGCCCAGGTTGTGCGGCGGCATGTTGGTGGCCATGCCGACGGCGATACCCGACGCGCCGTTCACCAGGAGGTTCGGGAAAGCGGCGGGCAGGGCCACCGGCTCCCGCTCCTGGCCGTCGTAGTTGGGGGCGAAGTCGACCGTGTCCTCGTCGATCGACTCCGTCATGAGACCGGCCGCCTCGGCCATCCGGCACTCGGTGTACCGCATGGCGGCCGGCGGGTCGTCGTTGCCCAGGGAGCCGAAGTTGCCGTGGCCGTCGGCGAGCGGGACCCGCATCGAGAAGGGCTGGGCCATCCGCACGAGCGCGTCGTAGATCGACGCGTCGCCGTGCGGGTGCAGCTTGCCCATGACCTCGCCGACCACCCGGGCGCACTTCACGTAGCCGCGGTCGGGACGCAGCCCCATCTCGTTCATCTGGTAGACGATGCGCCGGTGGACGGGCTTGAGGCCGTCACGGGCGTCCGGCAGGGCGCGGGAGTAGATGACCGAGTACGCGTACTCAAGGAAGGAGCCCTGCATCTCGTCGACGACGTCGATGTCGAGGATTCGCTCCTCGAACGAGTCGTCGGGCGGCGGGGTCTTCGTGCTGCGGCGGGCCATCGCTGCCGGCTCCTCTTTTCTGGGTGCTCACCTACGGGTCGCTGCCCCTTCGGCTCACTGTTGGCTGAAGCGTGGGGATCTGACGCCGCCCATTGTGGACCGCGCCACTGACAACGCGGACCGGGACCCGGCGTTGGCCGCCCGGCCCGGGCACGGAGAGGTGCCACGTGGGTCCGTGCGTGCGACTGTCCGCAGGCTACGCGATCTCGCTCTCGGCGTATGTCCGCCGGGAACTTCGCCGACGGTCCGCGCGCTTGCATACAGTGGCAGGACTTGCAGGAATTCTGCGGTTCCAGCTGAAGAATCCGCGATCGAAGGGACGTACATGCCCATGGGTCACACGGCCACCGCCGAAGCAGACTCCGGCGGCCTGACAGCGACCGAGCACCGCCTGGCCAACGGCCTGCGCGTGGTGCTCTCCGAGGACCACCTCACCCCGGTCGCGGCGGTGTGCCTCTGGTACGACGTCGGCTCCCGCCACGAGGTCAAGGGGCGCACCGGTCTGGCGCACCTCTTCGAGCACCTGATGTTCCAGGGCTCCGGGCAGGTGAAGGGCAACGGTCACTTCGAGCTCGTGCAGGGCGCGGGCGGTTCGCTCAACGGCACCACCAGTTTCGAGCGGACCAACTACTTCGAGACCATGCCCACCCACCAGTTGGAGCTCGCCCTCTGGCTGGAGGCCGACCGCATGGGCTCCCTGCTCACCGCCCTGGACGAGGAGTCCATGGAGAACCAGCGGGACGTGGTCAAGAACGAGCGCCGCCAGCGCTACGACAACGTGCCCTACGGCACGGCGTTCGAGAAGCTGACCGCCCTCGCCTACCCGGAGGGGCACCCCTACCACCACACGCCGATCGGCTCGATGGCGGACCTGGACGCTGCCACCCTGGAGGACGCGCGGGCGTTCTTCCGGACCTACTACGCGCCGAACAACGCCGTCCTGTCCGTGGTCGGCGACATCGACCCCGAGCAGACCCTCGCCTGGGTGGAGAAGTACTTCGGCTCCATCCCCGGGCACGACGGCAAGCCCGCCCCCCGGGACGGCGCGCTCCCCGACACGATGGGCGAGGAGCTGCGCGAGGTCGTCGTGGAGGAGGTACCGGCCCGCGCCCTGATGTGCGCCTACCGGCTGCCGCAGGACGGCACGCGCGCGTCCGACGCGACCGACCTGGCGCTGACCATCCTCGGCGGCGGCGAGTCCTCCCGCCTCTACAACCGACTGGTACGGCGCGACCGTACGGCGGTTGCGGCCGGCTTCGGCCTGCTGCGACTGGCCGGGGCGCCCTCCCTGGGGTGGCTGGACGTCAAGACGTCCGGTGACGTCGAGGTGCCCGTCATCGAGACGGCCATCGACGAGGAACTCGCCCGGTTCGCCGAGGAGGGCCCCACGGCCGAGGAAATGGAGCGCGCGCAGGCCCAGTTGGAGCGCGAGTGGCTGGACCGGCTGGGCACGGTCGCCGGCCGCGCGGACGAACTGTGCCGCTACGCCGTCCTGTTCGGCGACCCACAGCTCGCCCTGACCGCCGTACAGCGGGTCCTCGACGTGACCGTCGAGGAGGTCCAGGAGGTCGCCAAGGCGCGCCTGCGTCCCGACAACCGCGCGGTGCTCGTCTACGAGCCGCTCGCCCCCGGGGCCGGCGAGACGGAAGCCGCCGCCACCGACGAGAACGAGGAGGCGGCCAAGTGACCGAGCTCGCCGCGATGGAGTTCCACCCGCAGCCCCAGGCGGGCGAGGCCAGGCCGTGGGCGTTCCCGGCCCCGGAGCGGGGGACGCTCGGCAACGGCCTGACCGTGCTGCGCTGCCACCGCCCCGGCCAGCAGGTCGTCGCCGTGGAGGTCCTCCTCGACGCACCCCTGGACGCCGAGCCGGCCGGCCTGGACGGTGTCGCCACGATCACCGCCCGGGCCTTCTCCGAGGGCACGGACAAGCACTCCGCCGAGGAGTTCGCGGCCGAACTGGAGCGCTCCGGCGCCACCCTCGACGCGCACGCCGACCACCCCGGGCTGCGCCTCAGCCTTGAGGTGCCCGCCTCGCGTCTGGCCAAGGGGCTGGGGCTGCTGTCCGACGCCCTCCGGGCGCCCGCCTTCGCCGACAGCGAGATCGAGCGGCTGGTCCGCAACCGCCTGGACGAGATCCCGCACGAGACGGCCAACCCGTCCCGCCGGGCCGCCAAGGAACTCTCCAAGCAGCTGTTCCCGGCGGCGGCGCGCATGTCCCGCCCGCGCCAGGGCACCGAGGAGACCGTCCAGAAGATCGACTCGGCCTCTGTACGCGCCTTCTACGACCGGCACGTGCGGCCCGCGACGGCCACCGTGGTCGTCGTCGGCGACCTCACGGACATCGACCTGGACGGGCTGCTCGCCGACACCCTGGGTGCCTGGACGGGCTCCTCGGCCGAGCCGCGGCCGGTGTCGCCGGTGACCGCGGACGACAGCGGCCGGGTCGTCATCGTGGACCGTCCCGGCGCCGTCCAGACGCAGTTGCTGATCGGCCGCATCGGACCCGACCGGCACGACCGCCTCTGGCCCGCCCAGGTGCTCGGCACGTACTGCCTGGGCGGCACCCTGACCTCCCGTCTGGACCGTGTCCTGCGGGAGGAGAAGGGATACACCTACGGGGTGCGGGCGTTCGGCCAGGTACTGCGCTCGGCACCCGACGGCACGGGTGCCGCGATGCTCGCCATCAGCGGCTCCGTGGACACCCCGAACACTGGTCCCGCCCTGGCCGACCTGTGGACCGTGCTGCGCAAGCTGGCGGCGGAGGGGCTCACCGACACCGAGCGCGATGTCGCCGTGCAGAACCTCGTCGGAGTGGCGCCCCTCAAGTACGAGACCGCCGCGGCCGTGGCGAGCACCCTGGCCGACCAGGTCGAGCAGCACCTCCCGGACGACTACCAGGCAACGCTGTACCGGCAGTTGGCCGCCACCGGCACCGTGGAGGCCACCGCCGCCGTCGTGAGCGCGTTCCCGGTGGACCGGCTGGTGACGGTCCTGGTCGGCGACGCGGCGAGCATCAAAGAGCCCGTCGAGGCGCTCGGTATCGGCGAAGTCGCCGTCGTCTCCGCGGAGTAGCGGCACGCGCGCGGGGGGACCCGGGCGACGAAAGCGTCACCCGGGTCCCCTGATGTCCGAATTGAGGGGGAGTCGCCTGTCTGCCCTGTGGCGTGCGCTACAAAAAGCGTGATCCGTTTGGGAATGGAAAGTGGCCCCGCTTAGCGTCTGTCCGGCTGTCCGTCAGGCACCGCGCCGCGTCCGCGGCACCGGACAGTCATCGCCGAGTCCCCGTACGGCGCGAGCCAGGGGAGCCGGGGACCCATGTCAACAGTCCCTGGGGTGAATCGGACGCCCGCGCGTGCCGCGAGGGGGTCCGTAGGAGACCTTCCTGCTCCGAACCCGTCAGCTAACCCGGTAGGCGAGAAGGAAGGAAAGGACCAGCCACTACATGGCGTTCACCCGCGCCACCGGGAAGCACCGCCGTCCGAGCCGGACGCACCGCACCACCACCCGGGCGATGGGCGTCGCGGCCCTCGCCACCACCGGCGTCGTCGGCACGCTGGCCGCCCCGGCCCTCGCCGCGGAGTCCTCGGTCGAGCAGACCGCCCTCACCCCGGTCGTCTCCATCGGCGACTCCCTCGCCGAGAAGATCGACGCCCAGGCCGCCGCCCAGCAGCAGGCCGCAGCGGAGAAGAAGGCCGAGGCGGAGGCCCGCGCCCGCGCCGCCGAGCAGGCCAAGGAGGAGCGCGCGGCCAAGGAGCGCGCCGCCCGCGCCGCCGAGCGCAAGCGACTCAACACCTTCGTCACGCCGGTCGCCGGCTCGTACGTCTCCACGGGCTACGAGACCGGCGGTTCCCTGTGGTCCTCCGGCACCCACACCGGCATCGACTTCCACGCCGCGACCGGCACCAGCGTCCGCGCGGTGGGCTACGGCACCGTCGTCGAGGCCGGCTGGGGCGGCGCCTACGGCGACAACGTCGTCATCAGGATGAACGACGGCACCTACACCCAGTACGGCCACCTGTCGTCCATCGGCGTCTCGGTGGGTCAGCGGGTCACCACCGGTCAGCAGATCGGCCTCTCCGGGGCGACCGGCAACGCGACCGGCCCGCACCTCCACTTCGAGGCCCGGACGACCGCCGAGTACGGCTCGGACATCGACCCCGTCGCCTACCTCCGCTCGCACGGCGTCACCGTCTGACCCGCGCCCTTCCCGAAGCCCCGGCCGCTCCGGCCGGGGCTTTCGGCCTTTCCGGAGCCCCGCTGTCCAAAAAATATCCATGGATTCCGGTCCCCCGTCGGAAATTCCGTCCCGCTGCAATAGAGTCACGGAACACACGTCAATCGTCGACGTTTCACGGGGATTAAGACGGAGGTCGGTCATGCGTATTCCGGCGCATTCGGTATGCACCGCGATCCGGGACGACATCGTCGCCGGTGTCTACGAGCGCGGCGGCCGGCTCACCGAGGAACTCCTCGCGCGCCGCTACGGCGTCTCGCGGGTTCCCGTCCGGGAGGCCCTGCGCACGCTGGAGGCCGAGGGCTTCGTGGTGACCCGGCGGCACGCGGGCGCGTGCGTTGCCGAACCGACCGACCAGGAGGCCGCCGACCTGCTGGAGATGCGCATGCTGCTGGAGCCGCTCGGCGCCTCCAGGGCGGCCCAGCGCCGTACCGAGGCCCACCTCAAGGTGTTGCGCGGCCTCGTCAGGCTGGGCCAGGAGCGCGCCAGGAGGGGCAGCAGCGAGGATCTGCGCTCCTTGGGCGGCTGGTTCCACGAGACGCTCGCCCAGGCCTCCGGCAGCCAGTCCCTGACCTCGGTGCTGACGCAGCTGCGGCACAAGATCGCGTGGATGTACGCGGTGGAGGCGCCGGTCAGCCCGGTGGAGTCCTGGGCGGAGCACGGCGCCATCGTGGACGCCGTGGCGCGAGGTGACGCCGAGCGGGCCCGCGCGATCACGGCGCTGCACACCGAGCGCGTGAGCTCCGCGCACCGGCTGCGCTTTCCCGGCGCCGCCGAGCGCGCGGACCGTGTGAGGGCTTCGCAACATGCCGTAAACATGTCCGGCCTCCGGCATTAACACGGGCACCGTATACAAAGAAGAGATAATCGGCGGAGGCGTATTTCCGCTGCCCGTATTACCGTGCGCGGGAATTTCACGCCCGCGTGCGCTCCGCATATTCGTGGCCTTTGTTCCGGGCGGTGTGAAAGGCGACAAAAACGGCTGAGCCGCGCCGCCCGTAAAAGGGCCGCGCGGCTCAGCCGTACGGATGCCGTGGGTGCTCAGACGGTTTCGGGAAGCTCTTCGAGTCCCTCGGCGACCAGCTTCGCCAGCCGGTCGAGAGCGGCGTCCGCGCCCTCCGCCCCGGAGGCGAGCACGATCTCCTCGCCGCCCTGGGCGCCCAGCCCGAGGACCGCGAGCATGGAGGCCGCGTTGACGGGGTTGCCGTCGGCCTTGGCGATCGTCACGGGGACACCTGCGGCCGTGGCGGCCCGGACGAAGATGGAGGCGGGGCGGGCGTGGAGGCCCTCCGCCCAGCCGACGTTGACGCGGCGCTCAGCCATGTGATGCTGCCCTTCAGAGTCTCAGGGTTGTCTAGACCAGTTTCCCACACGTGAAGCGTCCCCGGAGCGGCTCTCCGTCCCCTCCGGAGCGGCCCTCGGACCGCGGCCTCGGTCCGACGTCCGCACCCCAGACTGCCTCGCGCCGTTGTCAGACGCGAGCCGTACGCTGGGGGCCATGCAACCCTCGTCGGACCGGCACGAGTACCCCGCCCACTGGGAAGCCGACGTGGTGCTGCGCGACGGCGGCACCGCGCGCGTACGGCCCATCACCGTCGATGACGCCGAGCGCCTGGTCAGCTTCTACGAGCAGGTCTCCGACGAGTCGAAGTACTACCGCTTCTTCGCCCCGTACCCTCGTCTGTCCGCCAAGGATGTCCACCGCTTCACGCACCACGACTTCGTGGACCGGGTGGGACTCGCGGCCACGGTCGGCGGCGAGTTCATCGCCACCGTACGCTACGACCGCATCAGCGCCGACGGACGTGCGGCCTCCGCCCCCGCCGACGAGGCCGAGGTCGCCTTCCTGGTCCAGGACGCGCACCAGGGCAGGGGAGTCGCCTCCGCCCTCCTGGAACACATCGCGGCCGTCGCCCGGGAGCGCGGTATCCGCCGGTTCGCCGCCGAGGTGCTGCCCGCCAACAACAAGATGATCAAGGTGTTCACGGACGCCGGGTACACCCAGAAGCGCAGCTTCGAGGACGGCGTCGTACGCCTGGAGTTCGATCTCGAACCCACGGACCGGTCCCTCGCCGTGCAGCGCGCGCGGGAGCAGCGGGCCGAGGCGCGGTCCGTGCGGCGACTGCTGGCGCCCGGCTCGGTCGCCGTCGTCGGCACCGGCCGTACGCCCGGCGGTGTGGGCCGGGGCATTCTCAACAACATCCGGGACGCCGGCTTCACCGGCCGCCTCTACGCCGTGAACAAGGCGTTCCCCGAGGAGGAGAAGGAGGTCGACGGGGTGCCCGCGTACCGCTCGGTGCGGGACATCGGGGCACCCGTCGACCTGGCGGTCGTCGCCGTCCCCGTAGGGCAGGTGCCCGAGGTCGTGACCGAGTGCGGCGAACACGGCGTGCAGGGACTCGTCGTCGTCACCGCCGGATACGCCGAGAGCGGCCCCGAGGGACGCGAGCGCCAGCGCGAACTCGTCCGGCACGCACGCACGTACGGCATGCGCATCATCGGACCGAACGCCTTCGGGGTCATCAACACCTCCCCCGACGTACGGCTGAACGCCTCCCTCGCCCCCGAGGCCCCGCGCCCCGGACGCATCGGCCTCTTCGCCCAGTCCGGGGCCATCGGCATCGCCCTGCTGTCCCGCCTGCACCGGCGCGGAGGAGGCGTCACCGGCGTCACGGGCGTCTCCACGTTCGTGTCGTCCGGCAACCGGGCGGACGTCTCCGGAAACGACGTGCTCCAGTACTGGTACGAGGATCCCGACACCGACGTCGTCCTCATGTACCTGGAGTCGATCGGCAACCCGCGCAAGTTCACCCGGCTCGCCCGGCGTACGGCCGCCGCCAAACCGCTCGTCGTGGTGCAGAGCGCGGGATCGGCCCCCCTGGGGCACGCCGTCCAGGCGACCCGGCTGCCGTACGCCACGGTGTCGGCGCTGCTGCGGCAGGCCGGGGTGATCCGGGTGGAGACGATCACCGAACTGGTGGACACGGGGCTGCTGTTGGCCCGGCAGCCGCTGCCTGGCGGAGCCCGGGTGGCGATCGTGGGCAACTCCGAGTCGCTGGGGCTGCTGACCTACGACGCGTGTCTCTCCGAGGGGCTCAGCCCCGCGCCGCCGGTGGACCTGACGACGGCCGCCTCGGCGGCGGACTTCCGGCGGGCGCTGTCGGAGGCGCTCGCCGACGACTCGTGCGACGCGGTCGTCGTGACGGCGATACCCGCGGTGGGGAAGGGGTCGGCGGGGGACGCGGCACTGGCCGAGGCGCTGCGGTCCGCCGCGGCGGAGGTGCCCGGGAAGCCGGTGCTCGTCGTCCACGTCGAACTCGGCGGACTGGCCGAGGCGTTGTCCGCCGCGGCCAGTACGGCACCCCAGGCCGGCTCGCACGCGGCCGGCGCCACGGCCGCCGCCCCGTCACCCGCGCTCCCGGCCCGCACGGACGTCAGCCGCCCCGCGGAGCGACCGCCGGCCCCGGGAACGCGACAGCCGGACGCCGCCCGCCCGGAAGAGGCACCCGGGGACTCCTGCTCCCGGCTCATCCCCGCCTACCCGGCCGCCGAGCGCGCTGCCCGCGCGCTCGCCGAAGCCGTGAAGTACGCGCAGTGGCGGCGCGAGGCCGCCGACCCCGGGCGGGTGCCCGGGTACGAGGACATCGACGAGAAGGGGGCCGCCGAACTGATCGGCGGCCTGCTCGCGCACGGCCAGGCGCTCACCCTCGGCAGCGCCGAGACCTGCCGGCTCCTCGCGACCTACGGCATCGACGCGCACCACGCCCTGCCCGCGCCCACCCCCGACGAGGCCGTCGCCGCCGCCGGCACGCTGGGCTACCCGGTCGCCCTCAAGGCCACCGCCCCGCAGTTGCGCCACCGCGCCGACCTGGGCGGGGTCCGCTTCGACCTGGCGGACGAGGAGCAACTGCGGCGGGCGTACGCCGAGTTGACCGAACTCTTCGGGGGACCCGAGGAGTTGCGGCCGGTCGTGCAGCGGATGGCGCCGCGCGGGGTCGACACCGTCGTACGGGCCGTCATCGACCCGGCGGCCGGGGCCGTGCTGTCGTTCGGGCTGGCCGGGGCCGCCTCCCAGTTGCTCGACGACACCGCGCACCGGCTGGTGCCGGTCACCGACCGGGACGCCACCTCGATGATCCGGTCCATCCGGACGGCACCGCTCCTCTTCGGCTGGCGCGGGTCCACCCCCGTCGACACGCCTGCCCTGGAGGAGCTGATGCTGCGCCTGTCGCGGCTGGTCGACGACCACCCCGAGGTCGTCGCCGTCACCCTGGAGCCGGTCGTCGTCGCCCCGCGCGGCCTCAGCGTCCTCGGCGCCTCCGTCCGGCTCGCCCCGCCGCCCGCCCGGGACGACCTCGGACCCAGGACTCTGCCCGGGTACTGAGATCCCGGTGAGCGGACCGTCCGCGGCGGTGCCCCGCAGTCAGTGCGCCACCGTAGGATGGACGTCATGGCCAAGACCAGTACGACGACCCAGGGGCTGCGTGCGGCGATCGAGCGCAGCGGCTACTACCCGGCCCTCGTGGCCGAGGCGGTGGAGGCCGCCGTGGGCGGCGACGCCATCCGGTCGTTCCTGGTCCACCAGGAGACCACGTTCGACCAGAACGAGGTGCGCCGGCATGTGACCGTGCTGGTCCTCACCGGCACCCGCTTCATCGTCAGCCACACCGACGAGCAGGCCGCCGACGACACCTCCCCGACGCCGTACGCCACCACGTCCACCGAGTCCGTGAAGCTCGGCCGGATCTCGTCGGTCGTGCTCAGCCGGGTGGTCGCCAACCCGGAGTCGTACACGCCGGGCACGCTGCCCCGGGAGGTCGTGCTGACCATCGGGTGGGGCGCCGTCGCCCGTATCGACCTGGAGCCGGCCGCCTGCGGCGACCCCAACTGCGAGGCGGACCACGGCTACACGGGCAGTTCGACCGCGGACGACCTCAGCCTGCGGGTGAGCGAGGCCGGGGACGGCCCGGAGACCGTGCGCCAGACCCTCGTCTTCGCACAGTCGCTCTCCGAGGCGACCGCGGACGTCCCCCGCTGATGTCCCACCTCGCCGACTGGGACCACCCCGAACCCCTCTCCGTCGACTCCGCGCCCGTCCCGCAGTACGGCTCCGGCTCCCTCGCCGACCTGCTGCCCACCCTGGCCGCGGGCATGGGCGTACCCGGCATGACCGCGAGGATCCCGGAACTGCCCGCCGCCGACCGCAACTGCGTCTTCCTGGTCGACGGTCTCGGCTGGGAACAGCTCAGGAACCACCCCGACGAGGCGCCGTACCTGCACGCCCTCCTCGGCAGCTCGCGCGGCGGAACGGGCCGCCCGCTCACCGCCGGCTACCCGGCGACCACCGCCACCTCCCTCGCCTCCTTCGGCACCGGTCTGCCGCCCGGCGCGCACGGACTGCCCGGCTACACCGTGCGCGACCCGGCCACCGGCGCACTGATGAACCAGCTGCGCTGGCAGCCGTGGACCGCGCCGGGGACCTGGCAGCCGTACCCCACCGTCTTCCAGCTCGCCCAGGACGCCGGGGTGCACTCCGCGCAGGTGTCGTCGCCGACCTTCCAGAACACTCCGCTGACCAAGGTCGCGCTCAGTGGCGGAACGTTCCATGGACGGCTGAGCGGCGAGGAGCGCATGGACCTCGCGGCCGAGCAGCTCGCCGCCGGCGACCGCTCCCTGGTCTACACGTACTACGCCGAACTCGACGGCGCCGGCCACCGCTACGGCGTCGCCTCCGACGCCTGGCGCGGCCAGCTCATGCACGTCGACCGCCTCGTCCAGCGCCTCGCCGGTCAACTCCCGCCCCGCAGCGCGCTCTACGTCACCGCCGACCACGGCATGGTCGACGTGCCCTTCGACGAGGAGCACCGCATCGACTTCGACGCGGACTGGGAGCTGCGCGCCGGAGTCGCCCTGCTGGGCGGCGAGGGCCGCGCCCGGCACGTGTACGCGGTGGCCGGCGCGGCGGACGACGTGCTGACCTGCTGGCGCGAGGTGCTCGGCGAGCAGTTCTGGGTGGCGTCGCGGGACGAGGCGATCGCGGCGGGCTGGTTCGGGCCGCGGGTCGACGAGCGGGTGTACGGGCGGATCGGCGACGTGGTCGCGGCCGCGCGTGACGACGTGCTGATCATCGCCTCCGAGCGGGAGCCCAAGGAGTCGGCGATGGTCGGCAATCACGGTTCGATGGTGCCGGCCGAGCAGCTGGTCCCGCTGCTCGAAGTACGCTCCTGACGCCCCACTGATCCCTCCTCGCCGAAAGGTGCGCAACTCCCCATGCCCGAGCTGGTGTTCTTCTCCGGAACGATGGACTGCGGGAAGAGCACCCTGGCGCTGCAGATCGGCCACAACCGGTCGGCCAGAGGGCTCCAGGGTGTGATCTTCACGCGGGACGACCGCGCGGGGGAGGGGAAGCTGTCCTCGCGGCTGGGCTTGGTGACCGACGCGGTGGAGGCGGGCCCGGGCCGGGACCTGTACGGCTATGTGGTGGAGCAGCTGTCGCGGGGCGGCAAGGTCGACTACGTGATCGTGGACGAGGCGCAGTTCCTCGCACCGGAACAGATCGACCAACTCGCCCACATCGTCGACGATCTGGGTCTGGACGTGTTCGCCTTCGGTATCACCACCGACTTCCGTACCCGGCTCTTCCCCGGCTCCCAGCGACTGATCGAGCTGGCCGACCGGCTGGAGACGCTACAGGTCGAGGCGATGTGCTGGTGCGGCGCCCGGGCGACGCACAACGCGCGGACGGTGGGCGGGCAGATGGTGGTCGAGGGCGAGCAGGTCGTGGTCGGGGACGTGGACCGGCAGACGGAGGAGGTGGGGTACGAAGTGCTGTGCCGGCGCCACCACCGCAAGCGGATGACGAGCGCCACGGCGCGGGCGGCGGCGTTGTCCCCCGACGTGCTGCCGGTCGGCTCGGCCTGACGTCGGCTTCGGCGACGGTGCGCGGGTCTCGGCACCCGGTTCGCCGGACTCGCGACCACCGAGCTGGCCCGCCGCGGCTACGAGGACGTAGGTCCCGTCCATGACTTCGCCATGCGGGCCATCGCCGTCGGCGCGGACAACGCCGCGGAACTCGGGCCGCGCCTGTCGGTCTCCAAGCCGGCGGAGGCGAAGACCATCACGGTGCTTCAGGAGCGCGGATACGTGGCACGGGACACAGAGGATCGCGCGGGATCTCGCCGAGCCGGTCTGACCCGCGTCCCGCCCGGGGCGCCGCCTGCCTCGGGCTGTCTGGGCTGTCCGGGCCGCAGGCGCCCGCGCCCTCCGACGGACGGATGCGGTGCGCCGCCGCCCGGCGGAGCGTTACGACGCGTACCAGAAGATCCCGTCGAGGCCCTCCTGGGCGATGGTCCGGGTCATGACGTCTCCGTCGTTCCCGTAGCGCCGGTGGGTGTCGGTGAGGAAGAAGTCGTACACGGCCACGGGTGTCGTGGCGTCGCAGGCCAGGTCCGTGCGGATGCAGAAGCGGGCGACCGGGATGCTCTGGAACGCGGCGGGACCCGGGCCCGTGGAGGTGAAGCCGATGGCGCCCCAGCCCTTCGGGACCTTGGCCCACATGCCGGTGCCGGGCTGCTTGGGGTCGGCGTACAGCTTGCCGTCGACCAGCTCGCGCGGGATGTCGGTGGAACCGTTCGCGATCGTCTCCAGCACCGCGTCGGCGGCCTGAGCGCCCTGGGAGTAGCCGACGATCGTGAGGCGCGCGGCCGGGTGCTCGCGATGGGTCGTCACCACGGCGGCCAGGAGGTTCTGGTAGCCCTGCGCGACGCTGCTGTCGTAACTCGGCGCGGTGAGGTCCGGCTGGTTCTGGCCGTTGAACCAGAGGCCGGCGCTGGCCGGGTAGCAGACGGGGACGGCGAAGGCGCCGTCCTCCAGGTGCTGGTTGGCGTAGTAGTACGTCCCGGTGCAGTCGGGTGCGGGCATCGCGGTGCCGGTGCCGCCGAGCTCGATGTAGTAGTGCTGGGGCGACTCGGCGTGGGCGGTGGCGGGTGCGACGGCGGCGGCGACCGTCATCGTCGCCATGAGGGCGACGGTCCTGGCACGGCGCGTCAGTCGGCTGGTGATCCGCATGGGTGGGTTCCCCCGGAGTCCGTTGGCTTGTGGGCGGTTGGTGGGACGGAGTCGGACGTTAGGGAGAGGCGATGAATTCGGCGTGAAGCCCGGTCCGGCGGAGGCGCCGTCCCTGACGGGCCGTTCGGTCCGGGGTGGAGCGCCGGCCGGTGGGCCTTGGCGAGATGCTGCTGCAGACGGGCGTGGCGGAACTGGTAGACGGCGCCGGCCCGGCGGAGGACACCGCGCCGGTAGGCGTCGTCGAGGAAGGCGACGACGGCCCAGGGCAGCCGTCCGGTCAACGGCAGCCAGACGCGGGAGAGGACGAACCACTGGCCCCAAGCGGTCAGGGTGAGGGCGTAGCCGAGGGCGCCGCCGAGGCCGCTGATGGTGCCGAGCAGGAGGCTGTCCGCGAGGGGCCAGGAGAGGTGTCCCAGGTGCCCCTGGAGGAGGGCGACCACTGCTCTGCCGCCGAAGCCGACCACGGCCCCGAAGGTGGGTGCCCAGACGAGCAGTTGGGTCGCCAGGGTGCGGCGGTCGGTGGTGAGGACGGTGCGTGGGCTGACGGCGGAGACGATGTCCAGCGGGGTGGCGAGGAGCCCGAGGAGGCAGAAGGTGAGCCCGGCGCCGGCGGCGAAGACCAGGCCGTACACGAGCCCGTCGACGAGCCCGCTGTGCAGCGTGGCCGAGGGCCCGACTCCCGCGGCGTACGCGCGCACCAGGCCGACCAGAAAGCCGTAGGCGAAGCCGAAGAGCGCCCCGCCCAGCGTCCCGATCACCAGTCGCGGCCCGGCCGCCCACGTGGTGGATCTCGGCCCGCCGCGGATCCGCAGGCGTACGGCGGACGGTGTGACGTGCTGGCCCGTGACCGTGTACGTGAGCCAGTGCACGAGCCCGAACATGATGCCGGCGAGGAGCCCGACGATCGTCGCGTCCAGCAGGGGGCCCGTGAGGCTGCGGTAGTAGGCGCCGCTGACGGCGCCGTCGACGAGGCCGATGGACAGTCCGGTCACGAGGGTGGTGACGAGCGTCCCGGTGGAGCGGCGCACTCCGCTGCCCAGCCGCCACCAGGCGAGGTCGGGGGTCTTGAGCTGGGTCAGGTGGTGGGCGAGGTAGCCGAGCCATCGGGCGGCGAGGTCGGGGTCGCAGTCGCGGGCACCGTTCTCGTAGCGGTCGCGGTAGACGGTGGGGACGAAGTTGTCGAGAAGGTGGTCCTCCAGCTTCTCCGGGTCGCCGAAATCCTCGGTGTCGAGGAGGTCGGTGGGCTCGTTGCCGGGGGTGTCGCTGTAGATGGTGCGGGCGAGCGCGACCATCAGCGGGGTCGTCAGAACCGTGGCGAGCGGGGACGCGGGCCCGTTCGGTGACTGTCCGCGCAGTTCGGTCACCACGGGGTCCCAGGCGCCCCCGTCGGGGTTGGCGGGGTCGGGCTTGCGGGTGGTGCGGGGCAGGTAGTGGGCCAGGTCGTCGAGGGTGAGGTCGACGAGTTCGATCGCGGCGGCGGACGTCAGGACGTCCGTCTCGCGGACCGCCGCCGTGTATTCGGCGGGGCGGCTGGTCAGCAGGAGGGGGAGAGTGGTGGCGTTGAGGGCTTCGAGCGCGGGGCGGCGCAGGCCGTCCG
Organism: Streptomyces sp. NPDC005423; assembly: GCF_040606415.1. NCBI lineage: Bacteria > Bacillati > Actinomycetota > Actinomycetes > Kitasatosporales > Streptomycetaceae > Streptomyces > Streptomyces sp. NPDC005423. The sequence continues at coordinate 35,257 of NZ_JBEXET010000038.1, forward strand.
CGATCTCGTCGAAGCCGTCCAGTACCGGCAGGACGCGGCCGGAGTCGACCAGCGCGGCGGCCAGGCTCTCGCTGCCGGGGGCTCGGGCGGCCGTACCGGGGTGGTCGCGTACCAGCTGTTCGGTCAGCCAGTCGCGCAGGGTGACGGCAGTGGGGTTCCACGCACCGATGCTGAAGACCACCGGCACGGGCTCGGCGGGGGTCCGCGAGAGGAGGTGGTCGAGGACGAAGCGCAGCGTCAGGATCGTCTTCCCGGAACCGGACCTGCCGAGCACCACCAGTCGCCCCGAGGGGATACGGCGGTAGGTCGCCGCGATCCTCTCCAGCCGGTCACTCAGGTCCAGGGGGTCGTTCGGGGCTCCCGGTGGCAGGCGGCGGATGTTGGCCCAGTGGTCGGTGAGCTTCGCGTCGGCCGGCCGCCAGCTCACCGGTAACGGGTAGGGATCCTGGATCTGCCGGTGCTCCTCCTCGCGCCCCAGGCGGGCGGAGACCGCCTTGCCGAGGAGTTCGGCCGCGTCGGCGAGGACGCCGTGCGCTGCCGACGGCGGCTGTTCCCCCGGTGGCCGCTCGGAGCCGTCCCCCTCGGGCCCCGGTTCCCCGGCTGGGTCGTCGCCGTCCCGGTCCGGGTCCCCGGGGACGGCGGCGGCGAGTAACTCCCTGCGGCTCTCGGGCCCCAGTGCCAGTGCGTCGGCCAACTTCTGCACCGTGGTGATGCGCGGATTGTCGCCCTTGCCGGTCTCCAGACGCCGGATGGTGCTCACGCTCACCCCGGAGCGCTCCTCCAGCTCCTGCTGGGTCATCCCCGCCCGGACGCGCTGCCGCCGCAGGACCGTGCCGAACTCACTGGCCACGAGTCACGGCCCTCTCCCCTGAGTTGTCGCCTTCTCGCAGGTGGAGGACTGTAGCGCGAACACCGGTCACATATGACCGGTTCCATGCCCTGTCCACGTTCCCCCACGCCGACCACCTTGGACGACATCGACGTGATCGACCGGGTCGAGGTGATCGACCGGTCCGGAGAACGGGGAACCGCCATGCCTGCGACCACCGCACCCGAGGATTGCCCGAGCCTCGCCGCCCTCACCGCTCAGGAGCGCGAGGTGCTCTACGCGCTCGGCTGCGGCCTGGCGGACGCCGAGATCGCCGACGTGCTCGCGCTGCCCGAGCATGTGGTGGCCGGGCGGCTGGGGCGCGTGCTCGTGACGTTGGGGCTGCCCGACCGGGCCGCCGCCGTCGTGCACGCCTTCGACTGCGGTCTGGTGGTGCCCGGCCAGGGTCCGCGACGGGAGACGGCGGTGGCGGCGATCACCGGCAGCCGACGGACGGGTCCCGCACCCGGTCCGTGGCTTCGCATCTCCGTGCTCGGCCCGTTGCGGGCGCGGCTCGCCGGGCAGCCCGTGGATGTCGGCCCGGTCCGGCAGCAGGCCGTGCTGGCGGCACTGGCGCTGAACCCGAGCCGCTCGGTCAGCCGGCAGCAACTGCTGGACGCCGTATGGGGGTTGGAGTCGCCGGGCGGGAACATCGTCCCGGTCTACGTGTACCGGCTGCGCAAGTGCCTGCGGCTGGGGGAGCGCCCGGACTCGGTGATCCGCCGCGACCGGTACGGGTACGGGCTGGCGCGGGACGTGGCCGAGGTCGACGTGACGCGCATGGAGGAGCTCGCCGCCGCGGCCGGTGAGGCCGAGCGCGCCGGTGACCTGCCCGAAGCCGTACGGCTGAGCGCCCTGGCGCTGGAGCTGTTCCGAGGCGAGCCACTGGCCGGACTGCCCGGACCGCTGGCCGAACTGGAACGGTTACGGCTCGCCGAGCGCCGGGTCGCCCTGGCCCAGCGCCAGGCGGACTGGCTGCTGCGCCTCGGCCGGGTCCCCGAGGCGATCGCCGGACTCTCCGCCCTCGCCCTGGAGGAGCCGCTGAACGAACAGGTCGCCGCGCGCCTGCTGTGCGCGCTGCACCGCGGTGGCCGGCGGGCCGAGGCGCTGGCCGCCTACGACCGCATCGGCCGGCGGCTCGCCGACGACCTGGGGGTGGCGCCGGGCGAGCCGCTGCTGCGGGCGCGCTGGGCCGTCCTGCGCGGGAACCACGCGGGCGCCGGTCCCGGCCGGGCGGGTGCCGCGTGATCGACGACGGGTCGTCCCGCGCCCACGACGCGGAGTTGCTGCTGGCCCGGATCTCCGCGGCCGCCGGCCGGGCGGGCCTCGGCCGACGGCGCGCCACCTACCGGGCGTCGGTCGCCGCGCGCGGATGGCGGGTGACGGACCTCCGGCAGCGCGCGTACGGGTTGCTGCGGGGCGGCGGCACGAAAGGGACGACGGCCGGCGCACGGCTGGACCTCTACGAGCACGGGATGACGGTGGTCCTCGGCGGACGGATCCGTGTCGTCCGCTACGACACGACAGTGGCGCGGCGGCGCGGGGTCCTGTCGTCGGAGGGCGTCGTCCGTGCCTGCGCGCTCGTGGATGTCGAGGGCGAGTGGCTGGTGCTGCGCCGCGGCGGCTTCGACCGGCCGGAGGCGTGGGCGCCCGAGATCCGTCGGGCCGTCACCCACGCCACGGTGGCGCGGGCGCTGGCCGCGCTGGCCCAGGGGGCGCGGCTCACCTTCGGCCCCGTCTGGGTCACAGAGGAAGAGGTCGGCCACGGGAGCACGTCCCTGCGCTGGACGCACGTGCAGCGGAGCGAGCTCCGGAACGGGTCCGTCGCGGTCCGCGTCGCCGGGCGGTGGCAGGTGCTCGGATCCCTGGCGTCCGGGATCCCGGACCCCGTCGTGCTCCACGCCCTCGCCGAGCGTCTCTCCGCCGCCGACCGCGACGACGACTGAGGTACGGCCCCTGTGCGCACGGCGATGTCACCGGCCGCTGCCGGCGTCCGGAGGACGTGACCAGGAGCCGCCCGCACCCATCGAGCAGAACCGCCGGACACGAGGAGTAGGAGACCGACATGACCGACAGTTACCGATACCGGTGCGGCGAGTGCGGGCACCGCACCGCCTGGGGGAGCGAGTCCCACGGTGAGCGGGCGATCGAGGCGCACTACGGCCGCAGCCATCCGCGGGTCGTCCCCGGCGGGATGGCCGAGTTCCGCAAGAAGGACTCCGGCGGCGGTGTCGGCTGCCTGATCGCCCTCGGGATCGTGGTCCTGCTCCTGGTCCTCGCCTCCCGTCACTGACGAGGCGGAGAGACCACGTGCGGTCGTCGCGTTCCAGGCGACATACGTCAAGCAGATTCCTACCGAAGAAAGGTGCGCGATGGAAGCGGAACTGACGGCACTGGCGAAGCTGGCCGCGTCGACGCTGGTCAGCACGATGGCGACCTCCGGCTGGGAGGGAGCGCGGCGGGCGATGGGCGAGTTGTGGCGCCGGGTCCACCCGGAACGGGCGGACACGGTCGTGGCCGAACTGGACGAGGCACACGCCGAGATGGTCGTGGCGCGGCGGAACGGGGACGAGCGAGCCGAGGGGGACCTTGTCGGCGAATGGCAGGCGCGGCTGCGGCGGTTCCTGGTCGCCAACCCGCAGCTGATGCCCGAACTCCAGCGGCTGATCGACGAGTTGCGGCCCACTGTCCGCGGGGAGGAGCCCCATGCCGACACGGTCACGCTGACCGCGAACGCGTCGGGGCGCTCCCGTATCACCATGTCCGGGCGGGACATCAAGATCGTCAAGGGGTGATCGTTTGAGCCGCTCCGGAGGTACGTCGGGCGGGTCCGGCCGTGACGGCGACGGCGGTACCCGCATCGACGTACGAGGGGACGGCCGGTCCCGGATCAGCGTGGCCGGCCGCGACATGAACACCACCTACTTCGTCAGCGCCTCGTCGGCGGCGCTCGCCGCCCTCGTGGGCCTCGTGCTCCTTCTCGGCATGTGGCACCCGTGGCAGGAGACGGCGTCGACCCGCGACCACTCGGGCACCGCCGTCGGTTCGGGTCCCTCCGGCGGCTCCTCGGCGGGGCCCGCGCCGTACCGGGAGTCGCCGCCGGCCGGCGAGGACGACGGGGGGACGAAGGTCGGCGCGACCCCCGCCGCCGATCCCAGCCCCATCCCCAGCCCTATCCCCAGTCTCGGCCCCAGCCCCTCGCCGCGCCCCGACCCGCCGCCGGACCCGGTCGACGTGGCCTTCGCGTCCGTCGGTGTCGGCACCTGCCTCAACGTGTACGACAGCGGCTGGGGCACGCTGAACCACGACCGGCCGTTCGCTGTCGACTGCGGTGCGAGCTTCGCCTACTCGAAGGTGACCCTGGTGACGACGTCCGCCTCGAACTGCCCCCAGGGCGCGGGCCGGCGGGGCTGGGCCCACGTCAACAGCGACGGAACGTCCGTCGCGTTGTGCCTGGACCGCGTGTTCGCCGCGGGGCAGTGCTTCCCCGCGACACTGAGCAGGCAGGCCGACGGTTCCCTCCATGGCGAAGGGCAGCTGTTCAGTGTCTGGGCCTGTGACGGGACGCGGGTTCCGCGCGGCCGGAACGCGATCATGGTGATCACGGCGGTGCTGCGGGGTGGCGGCTGCCCTCAGCGCACCGACCGGCAGACCCTCTCCTGGCCGGTCTTCAACGGCGCGGGAGAGCTCTGCGCCGAGCGGAGGGCGAGCTGAGCCGCTCGACGCGGTCCTCACCCGTGACGACCGCGAGGGCGCGCGCCACTTCTCCTCGCGGCTCGGCCCGCCGCCGGCCGACCGTGGCGACGGCCCGGGCGGCGGCCTCTCCCCGGAGGCGCTGTCGGTCTCCACGGGCCGAGCCGGGCCGCCGCGGTCGGGCCGCCGCCCGCTGGATCAGTGCGGGTGCTGGATCAGGGAGAACTTCGCGCCCTCGGGGTCCGCCGCCATGGCGACCCGGCCGTGCGGGCTGTCGTGGGCCGGCGTCAGGACGTGGCCGCCGAGATCGGTGACCCGGGTGAGGGACTCGTCCGCGTCGGCGACCTCGAAGTACGTGATCCAGTGCGGGCCGCGGTCCCGGGGGAGGGCGTTGCCGACGCCGTGAATGCCGGCGACGGGCCGGCCGTCCAGGTGGAGGGTCACGTAGTCGAGGTCGGCCGAGGCGACCGGTTGCTCCTCGAAGCCGAGGACCGTCTCGTAGAACTTGGCGACGGTGATCGTCTCGAAGGTCAGCAGCTCGTTCCAGGCGGGGGTGCCCGGTACGCCGGTGATCGACGTGCCGAGGTGTTCGGCCACCTGCCAGACGCCGAAGACGGCCCCCGACGGGTCGGAGCCGATCGCCAGCCGGCCGGCCCCGGCCGCGTCCAGCGGGCCCACCCCGATCGTGCCGCCGCACAGCCGTACCGTCTCGGCCGACAGGTCCACGTCGTCGGAGGCGAAATACGGGGTCCAGGCGAGCGGAAGATGCCGGTCCGGCGGCAACTGGCCGATGCCCGCCACCTCCTGGCCGTCCAGCAGGGCCCGTGCGTACGGCCCGAGTTGGTGGGGTCCCGGCTCGAACTCCCAGCCGAACAGCTCCCCGTAGAACTCCTGGGTCGCGGCCATCGCGTGCACCATGAGACTCACCCAGCAGGGTGCGCCCTGCAACCGCCGAGTGGGCGTGTCGCCGTTCAGGTCGGCCGACCCCCGTGTCCCGGTCATCGTCACCTTCTCCTCGGCCCCTCGCGGGGGCCGTTCGCTTCCGCTCCGCGGATCTGCGTGCCGCAGCCGCGCGCACGCCCCGTGCCGATGCTCGCACCCCTCGTGGCGGACCGCGCTCCGGCCGCGCCGCCGTCCGGCAACCTCCGGGGAGGATGCCGGATCTGTCAGCACCCGTCCGTTTCCGGGGGATTGCCGCGGGGTGTCCATCGGCTGTACAGCACGTGTTCGGTCCCGTACGCCTCGTGATCGAGACTGTCCGGCCGAGCACAGTAGTCGGAGCTGGACGATGCGGCCACCCCCTGCGCGAGGATGGGGTCCATGAATCCCCTTCTCTCCGCATCCGCGCTGGCCGGCGAAGTGGCCGGGCCGAACCCGCCTTCCCTGCTCGACATCCGCTGGCAACTGAGCACCGCGAAGACCACCGGCGAACCCGGCTTCGACGGCCGGGCCGAGTACGCCGCCGGGCACATCCCGGGCGCGGCCTTCGTGGACCTGGACCGGGAACTGGCCTCTGCCCCCGGCGGGCGCGGCCGGCACCCGCTGCCGGATGTGGCCGAGTTCGGCGCCGCGATGCGCCGCGCGGGCGTGTCGGCCGACCGGCCCGTCGTCGTGTACGACGGCGGCCAGGGCTGGGCGGCGGCGCGGGCGTGGTGGCTGCTGTGCTGGACGGGTCACCCGGACGTGCGGGTCCTGGACGGCGGGTTGCCGTCCTGGCAGGGCTCCCTGGAGACCGGGACGACCGCACCGGCCGAGGGCGACTTCGTGCCGCGGCCCGGAGTGACGGGGCTTCTGGACGCGGACGGCGCCGCCGCGCTGGCCCGGACCGGAGTGCTCTTCGACGCGCGGGCGGGGGAGCGTTACCGGGGTGAGGTGGAGCCGATCGACCGGATCGGCGGGCACATCCCCGGCGCGGTGTCCGCCCCCACCAGCGAGAACGTGGGCCCCGACGGCCGCTTCCTGCCCCCGGAGGAGCTGGCCGACCGCTTCAAGACCCTGGGGGCGTTCGCCGGATCGGACGTCGGTGTCTACTGCGGCTCCGGCGTCTCGGCGGCGCACGAGGTGCTCGCGCTGGCCGTCGCGGGCATCCCCGCGGCGCTCTACGTCGGCTCCTGGTCGGAGTGGTCCGCCGACCCGGAGCGGCCCGTCGCGGTGGGCCCCGACCCGCGGTAGTCAACGCCGCACGCGAGAAACGAGAAGGGCCCGCCGCCGACCGGCACGGAGCCCTTCTCGTCAAGCGGCCGACCAACCGCGGCCGGCTACTCCTGCTTCTTCCTCCGGGTGCCGAACACGATCTCGTCCCAGCTCGGGACCGCCGCTCTGCGGCCCGGCCGGACGCCGTCCGCCTCGGCCTGCCGGTCGGTCGAGCCGACGAGGCGGTCACGGTGGCTGCCGACGGAACGGGGCATGAGCACGTCCGCGTAGGCGGAACCGGCGGAGGCCGCGGGCGCCGGGGGCTCCTCCGCCTCGTCCTCGACGGGAGGCTCCTCCGGGGACTCCGAGGGGCGCTCGGGGACGACCATGTCGCCCCGGAAGCTCGGTACCGCCTCCAACAGGCTGGTCAGCGAGTCCCGTTCGCTCTCCTCGACCGGGTCGGGCACCGGCGGCAGTACCGGGCGCTCCTGTCGCTCCAGGGCGCGGTCCAGCGGCCGGTCGCGCGGCAGCCGGGCGATCCGGGGGACGAACGGGAAGCTGGGCTCAGGCGCGGCGAGGTCCTCGGACTCGCCGATCAGCGAGCGCGCCTCGTCGTCGACGGCCTGGACAAGCCGCCGGGGCGGGTCGTAGGTCCAGCTCGCCGAGTGCGGTTCGCCGGCCACGACGTAGACCAGGAGTACCTCCCAGGTGCCGTCGTCGCGGCGCCAGGAGTCCCACTGGACGGTGTCCTTGTCGGCGCCGCGCAGCAGCAGTCGCTCCTGGACGGCCTCGCCGAGCTGGGGTCCGGCGTTCTCGCCCGGGCGGCGGACGGGGGTCTTCCTGGCGCGCTCGGCCATGAAGGCGCGCTCGGCCAGTACGGGACCCTCGAAGCGGCGGACGCGGTCGACGGGGATTCCGGCGAGCTGGGCGACCTCCTCGGCGGAGGCGCCGGCACGTATGCGTGCCTGGATGTCTCGGGGGCGGAGATGGCTCTCCACCTCGATCTCGATCTGGCCGAGGCGGGGACGGTCGCCGCGTACGGCGGCGCGCAGACGCTCGTCAATCGGAAGCGTGTACTCCGTGCTGTCCGCAGCCTTCAGCACCAGCCGTGTGCCGTCGTTAGAGACGGCCACGACACGCAGTTCGGGCATGGGGACCTCCCGGGTGGTGCCTGCCGACGTCACGTGCGTCGCTGCTTCCGCTAGTCGAGTGTGGCCTGCCCGGGTGCAGCCTGCCACAACCTTGCCGAGTTGCCCGGCGTGTCGGGCACGGGCCCGGGACCGCCGTTATGGCACGGTTACCTGTTCGCAACGCTAAGTGACCAACTCCGTCACCCTGTGCAACCAGCCCCCCTCCGGGCGGTCCAGAAAGGCCGCGGACATCCTGGCGGGAGACCGGGCCCAGGGCTGGCCACAGTACTCCATTTGGGCCACGTGCGTGGATTGGCGCGCTGCCCAACTTCCCGCGTCAGGCGGGATTTGACCGTGCGGTACCGGGGTCGATCGATCTTGATAGTGGCGTACTTCACGCAATAGGCGGAAACGGAACTCTCGCTATCGCCCGTACGTCCCCTTCTTGTGCAGTCAGTCGATCAAGTACGGGAAAGGCAGGCCAGGTCCGGGTATGCGCGAAAGGCCCGAAGTCATGAACGAACCGAGTCTTCCGGAGGAGGTGCGGCGCAGGCGGATCGACCTGAGCATGGCTCAGGTGGCGGGCAGCGCCGTGGCCGCGGTGACGGCCGCCAAGCTCGCCTCCTACTTCGGTGTCTACGGCACGATCCTCGGCGCAGGCGTCGTGAGCGTCATCGCCACCTGCGGCGGCACGGTCTTCCAGCACTTCTTCCGCCGCACCGGCGAGCAGCTCCGCGAGACCAAGGCGTCTGCCGGGCCCCGGAAGCGGGAAGAGCAACGGCCGCCCGCCCTCGGCGAGTTCAACGAGGCCACCGTCCACCGGGCCCGGGTGAGGTCGTGGAAACGGCCGGTCCTCGCCGCCGCGCTGGTCTTCGGGGTCGCGCTGGCCGGCATCACCACGTTCGAGCTGGTCTCCGGCGACAGCTTCAGCGGCGGCACCAGTACGACGGTCGGTGCCGCCCTCACCGGCCGGGCCGGCTCGTCCTCCGCACCGGCCACCGACTCCCCGTCGCCCGCCGCCTCCACGCCGACCCCGGCCGCCACCGGCACACCGTCCGGCGGCACTCTTCCCTCCCCAGCGTCCACCGGTCCCGACACCGGGGGCGGTACGGCGTCGAGCCCGGCGCCGACGCCCGGCGCCGGCACGGAGGGCGCGCAGGGCACCGGGTCCGGGGGCGCGGCGACCCCTTCCGCCACGCCCAGCGCGCCGGCTAGCGACCCAGCACCCTCCGCAGGTAGTCGTTCTGGAACCGCCGATCCGGGTCCAGCCGATCCCGTAGCGCCGTGAACTCGCCGAAGCGCGGATAGACCTCGGCGAAGTACTCCGCGTCCCGGGTGTGCACCTTGCCCCAGTGCGGCCGGCCCCCGTGCGCGGTGAAGATCCGCTCGGCGGCGGTGAAGTACGCCTGGTAGGGCGTGCCCTTGTACATGTGGACGGCGATGTACGCGCTGTCCCGGCCGGAGGCCGTGGAGAGCGTGATGTCGTCGGCCGGGGCGGTGCGCACCTCCACGGGGAAGCTGATCCGCAGCCCCGAACGGTCGACCGCCGCCTTCAGTTCGCGCAGCGTCTCGACCAGGGCCTCGCGCGGGACGGCGTACTCCATCTCCACGAAACGCACCCGGCGCGGGGAGGTGAAGACCTTGTACGGGATCTCGGTGTAGGTCCGCGCGGAGAGGGCCCTGCTGGAGACCTGGGCGATCGCGGGGACCGTGGCGGGCACCGTACGGCCGACCCACTGGGCCACCTGGAAGACGCCGTTGGAGAGGAACTCGTCCTCGAACCAGCCGCTGAGCCGGCCCACCGGCTGTTCCGGGCCGGCGCTGCGGTTGTTGCGCTTGGTGTTGGTGTTGCCGGTGTGCGGGAACCAGTAGAACTCGAAGTGCTCGTTCTCGGCCCAGAGTTCGTCGAAGCGGGAGGTCACCTCGTCGAAGCTCATCGGCTCCTCACGGGCCGTGAGGAGGAAGACCGGCTCCACGGCGAAGGTGATCGCGGTGACGATGCCCAGCGCGCCGAGTCCGATCCGGGCCGCCGCGAAGACCGCGCGTTCCTCCTCGGTCCCCTCCGCGGAGCAGGAGAGCACCGACCCGTCCGCCGTGACGAGTTCGAGCCCCTTGATCTGGGCGGCGATCGAGGCGGAGTCGCGGCCGGTGCCGTGGGTCCCGGTACTGATGGCGCCGGCGACCGTCTGCTCCATGATGTCGCCCATGTTCGTGAGCGAGAGGCCCGCACGGGCGAGCGCCATGTTGAGTCTCTTGAGCGGGGTGCCCGCCTCGACCGTGACGGTCATGGCATCCCGGTCGATGGTGCGGATACCGGTCAACAGTTGAGGGCGGATCAACACTCCGTCGGTGGCCGCGATCGACGTGAAGGAATGCCCGGTGCCGACGGCCTTCACCGTCAGACCGTCCTCCGCGGCCTTCCGTACCGCCGCGGCCAGTTCCTCGACGGAGGCGGGCGCGACCTCGCGCGCGGGGCGGGCCGCCACCGTGCCGCCCCAGTTACGCCACGTGCCGCTCTTCGCGCTCGTTGTGGTGCTCAACGGTGCCTCCCCGACCCGGTGCCGGCCTGCTGAGCCGGCGGTACCCGAGGAAACCGACCGCGACCGCGACGGCACCGGAGACGACCGGAACCCCGTACCCCGCACGCGCGCCGGCTGCGTCGATCACCCAGCCGGCCGCGGACGAACCGAGCGCGACCCCGACCGCGAGGCCGGTACTCACCCAGGTCATCCCCTCGGTGAGCTTCGCGCGAGGTACGTGCTCTTCGATGAGGGACATCGTCGTGATCATCGTGGGTGCGATGGACAGGCCCGCAAGGAACAGCGCCACGGCCAGAAGCGGCAGGTTTCCGACCAGTAGGAGGGGGATCATACTCACGCCCATCGCACATACGCCCAGGAGCCACCGGCGCTCGGGACGGCCTCCCAGGCGCAGCAGCCCGAAAACGGCGCCCGCGAGACAGGACCCCGCCGCGTACAGCGCCAGCACCACGCTGGCGCCGGCCTTGTGACCCCGCTCCTCGGCGAACGCGACCGTGACCACGTCGACCGACCCGAAGATCGCCCCGGTCGCCACGAACGTCGCCACCAGCACCTGGAGCCCGGCCGCGCGCAGCGCCGAACCCTGTCTCCCCGGCGCGCGCGGGTGCGGCTCCGGCTCGGTGGCGCGCTGCGCGGTCAGCCAGAGGACGCCGGTCGCGAGGAAGCAGGCGGCCAGCAGCGGGCCGGCCTCCGGGAACCAGGCCGTCGACAGACCGATAGAGATGATCGGCCCGATGATGAAGCACACCTCGTCCACCACGGACTCGAAGGAGTACGCGGTGTGCAGTTGCGGGGTGCCCCGGTACACGGCCGCCCAACGGGCGCGGACCATCGCGCCGAGGCTCGGCACCGTCCCGATCCCGGCGGCGCACACGAACAGCACCCAGTCCGGCCACTCCATGCGCGCCGCCAGCAGCAGCCCGGCCGCCGCGGTGAGTGCGACCAGGGTGGCCGGGCGCAGCACCCGCCGCTGCCCGTGCAGGTCCACCAGGCGGGAGACCTGCGGCCCGATCGCGGCGGCGGCCAGCGCGATGGTGGCCGACAGCGCGCCCGCCAGCCCGTAGCGCCCGCTGATCTGCGAGATCATCGTGACCACGCCGATGCCCATCATGGAGAGCGGCATCCGGCCGAGGAACCCCGCGGCGGAGAAGCCCTTGGAGCCTGGTGCGGCGAACAGGGCGCGATAGGGGCTGGGCACGGCGTCTCCGGTCGGACAGGAGCGGGGGCTCGGTAAGGCGCGAATGCGGCTGATACAGCTTACGAGCCGATCGCCCCGGTTGCCCAGGGCCTGTCCGGCGGCTCGGGCCGCCCCCGAACGCCGCCCCGCCGTGCCGCGCCTGTCAGTGCCGGGTGGCAGGATCGGTCCCATGCCAGACGCGCTCGATGCCACCCCCTACGACGCCCTCCTCCTGCTCTCGTTCGGCGGCCCGGAAGGCCCGGACGACGTGGTCCCGTTCCTGGAGAACGTGACGCGCGGGCGAGGCATCCCCAAGGAACGCCTGAAGGAAGTGGGGCAGCACTACTTCTTGTTCGGCGGGGTCAGCCCCATCAACGACCAGAACCGCGCCCTGCTGGACGCGCTCCGCGAGGACTTCGCGGACCACGGCCTGGACCTGCCGGTCTACTGGGGCAACCGCAACTGGGCCCCCTACCTGACGGACACCTTGCGTGAGATGGTCCGGGACGGCCGCCGCCGCATCCTCGTCCTGGCCACCAGCGCCTACGCCTCGTACTCCGGCTGCCGCCAGTACCGGGAGAACCTCGCCGACTCGCTGGCCGCCCTGGAGGCCGAGGGACTCGACCTCCCGAAGGTCGACAAGCTGCGCCACTACTTCAACCACCCGGGGTTCCTGGAGCCGATGATCGACGGGGTCATCGAGTCCCTCGCGGACCTTCCCGAGGAGGTACGGGACGGCGCGCACCTCGCCTTCTCGACCCACTCGATCCCGACGGCCGCCGCCCACTCCTCCGGCCCCGCCGAGGGTCACGGCGACGGCGGCGCGTACGTACGGCAGCACCTGGACGCGGCCCGGCTGATCGCCGACGCCGTCCGCGAGCGCACCGGCGTCGACCACCCCTGGCAACTCGTCTACCAGTCGCGCTCCGGAGCCCCGCACATCCCGTGGCTGGAACCCGACATCTGCGACCACCTGGAGGAGCGCCACGCGGCCGGCGTGCCCGCGGTCGTCATGGCGCCGATCGGCTTCGTCTCCGACCACATGGAGGTCCTCTACGACCTCGACACGGAGGCCGAGGCCAAGGCCGCGGAACTCGGTCTGCCGGTACGCCGCTCGGCCACCGTCGGCGCGGACCCGCGCTTCGCCGCCGCGGTCCGCGACCTCGTCCTGGAGCGCGCCGCGCGCGAGGACGGCCGACTCCTCACGCCGTGCGCGCTGGGCGCCCTGGGCGCCAGCCACGACCTCTGCCCGGCGGGCTGCTGCCCCGCCCGCGCACCCCGCCCCGCCGCCGCGGGCGCCGACAGCCCCTACGCGTGAGGAGCGCCATGACCGACTCCGCCGACTCCGGGGACTCTCTCGCCGCCGAACTGCTCGCACTCGCCCAGGAGGCCGCCGCGAAGGCCGGCGCGCTGCTGCGGGACGGCCGGCCGGCCGATCTCGCGGTCGCCGCCACCAAGTCCAGCCCGATCGACGTCGTCACCGAGATGGACATCGCGGCCGAGAAACTGATCACCGACCTGATCTCCGAGCGCCGTCCCGGCGACGGCTTCCTCGGCGAGGAGGGAGCCTCCTCCGCGGGCACGAGCGGCGTCCGATGGGTGATCGACCCGCTCGACGGCACGGTCAACTACCTCTACGGGCTGCCCACGTGGTCCGTCTCGATCGCGGCCGAGCGGGACGGCGAGACCGTCGCAGGAGTCGTCGCCGCCCCGATGCGCGGCGAGACGTACCACGCGGTGCTGGGCGGCGGGGCGTGGGCCACGGGCGCGTGGGAGGGCGAACGCCGGCTCGCCTGCCGGCCCGCCCCGCCGCTGGAGCAGGCGCTGGTCTCGACCGGCTTCAACTACGTGACCGAGGTCCGCGTCCACCAGGCCGAGGTCGCCCGGCAGCTGATCCCGCTGCTGCGTGACATCCGGCGCGGCGGCTCCGCGGCGATCGAGCTGTGCGACGTGGCGGCGGGCCGCCTGGACGGCTACTACGAACGCGGGCTGCACCCCTGGGACCTCGCGGCGGGCGACCTCATCGCCCGTGAGGCGGGCGTCCTGACCGGTGGACGCCCCGGAGAGCGCCCCGCACACGAGCTGGCGGTCGCGGCCACTCCGGGCGTCTTCGAGCCGCTCCAGAGGCTGCTGGAGGAGTTTGGGGCCTGGCACGACTGAGTCGAGTACGGCGGCTCCCCGGTGGAGCGCGACGGAGCCCCGGCGCTGGATTCGCCGGGGCTCCGTCTGGTGTGCGGGTACTGATCAGACGCTCGTCGCGCCGACCTCCACACCGTGGTCGGCGGCGAGGCGGCGCAGGTCGTCGAGCTCGGCCTGCTCCACCTCGACGAGGAAGTCGTCTCCCTCGTCGCGAGCCCGCGTCAGATCGGACTCGGTCGCCCTTATGCGCATCAGAAGTCCTGCGGTGAACGCGTCCATGCTGCGCCCCCTCGTCCTGGGTCGTGGGTCCTGTGGCACGGGGGTGTGCCGTTCGGAAGGGGCGATCACGTCTCAGGGGTGCCCAGCGCAGCCCCGGCTGGGCGGCGACGGTGCCGGACACCCACGGCCGCTCTGCGACAAGCGGAGCACGGAGTACCGCATGGTGCTGCGGCACATGCAGAGCGTGATCGCGGGGTGTAAAGCCGTCCTCCCCCCGCTCCCTTCCGTGGAAACCTCAACCCGCGCAGAAAATCTGGCATTCCCGAACCCCGTACCCGGCCTGGCGGAAGCGATCACCCGCCTTACAGCCGACTTATGACCGAAAAGGGCAGGATGGAGGCCCCACACCATGCGGACCCCGCCCGTCGTGCGCCCCGGCGCGCTACGCGGGTGGACAGAGGAAGGACAAGCGACGTGCGCGTACTCGTCGTCGAGGACGAGCAGCTGCTCGCCGATGCGGTGGCCACCGGACTGCGCCGGGAGGCCATGGCCGTCGACGTCGTGTACGACGGCGCGGCGGCCCTGGAGCGCATCGGCGTCAACGACTACGACGTGGTCGTCCTCGACCGCGACCTTCCGCTCGTGCACGGCGACGACGTCTGCCGCAAGATCGTCGAGCTCGGCATGCCCACGCGCGTGCTGATGCTCACCGCGTCGGGGGACGTGAGTGACCGCGTGGAGGGCCTGGAGATCGGCGCCGACGACTATCTGCCCAAGCCGTTCGCCTTCAGCGAGCTGACGGCACGCGTGCGTGCCCTCGGCCGCCGTACGAGCGTGCCGCTGCCGCCCGTCCTGGAGCGCGCCGGCATCAAGCTGGACCCGAACCGCCGCGAGGTGTTCCGGGACGGCAAGGAAGTCCAGCTGGCGCCCAAGGAGTTCGCGGTCCTGGAGGTGCTGCTGCGCAGCGAGGGCGCCGTGGTTTCCGCGGAGCAGCTCCTGGAGAAGGCCTGGGACGAGAACACGGACCCGTTCACCAACGTCGTGCGCGTCACCGTGATGACGCTGCGCCGCAAGCTCGGCGAGCCCGCGGTCATCGTCACCGTCCCCGGCTCCGGCTACCGGATCTGATCCACAGTGGCCTCGACCCCCGCGCCCGCTCAGGCGCCCCCGAAGCCCACCTGGGACCCGAGAAGACCCGAACCGCCGTTCCCCTGGCTGCGCCCCACCATCCGCATACGGCTCACGCTGCTCTACGGCGGCATGTTCCTGATCGCCGGCATCCTGCTGCTGTCGATCATCTACCTGCTCGCGGCGCACGCGCTGAACGTCGGCAGCGAGCTGCCCTTCAAGGTGCTGTCCGGCTCGGTGAGCAGCAGCAACTGCAACTTCCCGTCGCAGCCCTCGGCGACCGAGCTGAACACCGCGATGAACCAGTGCGTCAACGAGCAGCGCCAGCACGCTCTGGACGACCTGCTCAGCCGCTCCCTGCTGGCCCTGCTCGGGCTCGCGATCATCGCCTTCGCCTTCGGCTACGCGATGGCGGGCCGCGTGCTCTCCCCGCTGGGGCGGATCACCCGCACCGCGCGGGCGGTGGCCGGCTCGGACCTCTCCCGCCGTATCGAGCTGGACGGCCCGGACGACGAGCTGAAGGAGCTGGCCGACACCTTCGACGACATGCTGGAGCGCCTGCAACGGGCGTTCACCGCCCAGCAGCGCTTCGTGGGCAACGCCTCGCACGAGCTGCGGACACCGCTCGCGATCAACCGCACGCTCCTGGAGGTGCATCTCTCCGATCCGGGCGCGCCCACCGAGCTCCAACAGCTCGGCAAGACGCTGCTCGCCACCAACGAGCGCAGCGAACAGCTCGTCGAGGGACTGCTGCTGCTGGCCCGCAGCGACAACCAGATCGTCGAGCGCAAGCCCGTGGACCTCGCCGAGGTCGCCGCGCAGGCCGTCGACCAGGTGAACGCCGAGGCGGCGGCCAAGGGCGTCGTGATCCGCGGCGAGCAGAAACCCGCGGTCGTCCAGGGCAACGGGGTGCTCCTGGAGCGGATCGCCCTGAACCTGGTGCAGAACGCGGTCCGCTACAACGTGCACGAGGACGGCTGGGTCGAGGTCACCACCGAGGTCCAGCACGGCCACGCGCTGCTGGTCGTGTCGAACACCGGCCCGGTGGTGCCGGCGTACGAGATCGACAACCTCTTCGAGCCCTTCAGACGGCTGCGTACGGAGCGAACGGGCAGCGACAAGGGTGTGGGCCTCGGTCTCTCCATCGCGCGGTCCGTGGCGCGGGCACACGGCGGTCATATCTCGGCCCAGCCACGGGAAGGAGGTGGGCTCGTGATGCGCGTCACCCTGCCTGTCTGAGAGCATGGCGCCGACACACGGGGATGTTCGCTTTGGGCGGAATTTCAGAGCCGCTTTCGGGGCACTCGCGTGTGTGATCGATCACAAGGGCGAATTACCGGCCATCCACTCTCCGTGATCATGGCGACCGCCGTAAAGCCGGGAAAATGCGGGTTTTCGGGGGTCGGTATCACGGGAAGTACACGGTGAGACGCCTTTGAAGAGCGGCAGGGGGACCGTGTACGGTCCCGTTCGCCATCCAAGCCGATCACTCTCGAGGGGTCCGGTTGGGTGTCGATTCAGTAACAGACCTTGATGTGAGGCAAAATCTCCGCCTCGGGTCGGGCACAAGTCCGGCCTCTCACGCGTTACGTGCGCTGGAGACACCGCAGACACCCAGAGGGGGAGAGCGACAATGGCAACGGATTACGACACCCCACGCAAGACCGACGACGACGTCGACTCGGACAGCCTTGAAGAACTCAAGGCCCGTAGGAACGACAAGTCGACATCCTCAGTGGACGTCGACGAGTTCGAGGCCGCCGAGGGCCTCGAACTGCCCGGAGCGGACCTCTCGAACGAGGAGCTGGCCGTCCGGGTTCTGCCCAAGCAGCAGGACGAGTTCACTTGCATGAGCTGCTTCCTGGTGCACCACCGCAGTCAGCTGGCCCGAGAGAAGAACGGTCAGCCGATCTGCCGCGACTGCGACTGAGGGCGGGTCGGCCGTGACTGGCTCGACCCCTCCCTGGAAGCGCCGCTCCCCCCTGCCGGGAGCGGACGAAGGGCCGTCGGACGGCCCTCAAGGCGCGCGTGACGACGAGCGGGGCTCATCCGATCAAGGAGCCTCGCTCGAACCGGCGAACCACCGGGCTGACCTCCCGGTGCCGGCGGATGGTCCCGCCCCCGTCGCCAGGCGACGGGTGGCGGTGATCAGGGACAAGGCGAGGGAAGGTGTCCGCAAGGGCGGCAGCCGCGCCAGGGCGGGGCTGGCGTACCTCGCCGACCGGATCATCGACATCGCCCCCAGGGTCCCCGTACGGGACCTGGAGAAGCTGCGCGGGCAGTACCCGGGCCTCGGCCCCGAGCAGCTCGCCGACAAGCTCGTGGTGGGCGCGGCCAACGCGACCTCGACCGTCGGCGCCGGAATCGGCGCGGCGGCGATGCTGCCGGTGCCACCGGCCATGCCGACCGAGCTGGCCGCCGAGATCACCGGCGTCGCGGCCATCGAACTGAAGCTGATCGCCGAACTCCACGAGGTCTACGGCGTACGCCCGGCGGGCAATCTCAGACAGCGCAGCACCGCGTACCTGAACGCGTGGTCCGGTGAGCGCGGGATCGACATGACGAAGCCGTCGACCGTCAACACGGCGCTGAACGGCCACATGAAGCGCGAGCTGCGCCAGCAGATCATGAAGCGCATGGTGCGCGATCTGCCGAACCTGATGCCGTTCATGGTCGGAGCCGCCGTAGGGGCGGTGATGAACCGCCGGGACACCAAGAAGCTCGCCGCCCGCATCCGAGCCGACCTGCGCCGCATCCAGGTGCCGTGGGACGCGCTGCCGGAACTGCCTCCCCTGGAGAAGCCGGCCGACCCCCTGAACATGGGCGAACTCCCCAGAGAACTCGGGCTCTGACCCGGGGCGCTCGCTAGACGGCGGCTCGCGCCGCCGCGATCGCCTCCGCCAGCCGCTCCGGCTCCCGGGTCGACAGGTAGAGGTACGGCGTGGGGTCGTCGGGGTCGGTGACCTCCACGCGCAGCGCTGTGGGGATGTAGGAGCGCAGCAGCAGGAAGGCGCGGGTGTCGGCCTTGTGGGTGCGCCAGGCACGCGCCTCGTCCGCGTCCAGGACCTCCGAGTCGCCCAGGGCGGCCACCGGGATCTTGGCCTCGCCGGCGATCAGCGAGTCGCCCACGATCCGGATCCGCAGGGAGCCGTAGGAACTGGCCATGACCGCGGCGAACGCGGTGCCGCCGGCCAGGCCCGCGAGCATCGGCAGGGTGCCGAACGGAAGCAGGATCAGGGCCATGGCAACCCCCACGAGGAAGCTGATCAGCCACCAGGAGCGGGGGGCGGTGAGGCGCTCGTCGTAGGGGGAGGCGGAAAGCTGCATGAGGCCAAGCTTGGCACGGTGTCGGGCGGCGGCCGACGCGCGGGTAAGGTCTGCGCCTGTGAGTGGTACTTTCCCGGCTCTTCAGCCTCCGGCCGACGCGGTGACACCCGTACGGCATCCCGACGCGCCCGCGCCCGGTGAGCTGCTCGGCGCGCACTACGAACAGTGTTTCGGGTGCGGCGAGGAGCAGCCGCACGGACTGCATCTCGCGGCGCGGGCCGGCGAGGGCGTCACCGTGACCGCCGAGTTCACCGTGCGCGCCGCCCACCAGGGCGCCCCGGGTCTCGCGCACGGCGGGGTGCTGGCGAGCGCCCTGGACGAGACCCTGGGTTCGCTGAACTGGCTGCTGCGCACGATCGCGGTGACCGGCCGCCTGGAGACCGACTTCGTCCGGCCGGTGCCGGTGGACACGGTGCTGCATCTCCAGGCCGAGGTGACGGCCGTGGCCGGGCGCAAGATCTACTCGACCGCCACCGGACGCATCGGCGGCCCCGACGGGCCCGTCGCCGTCCGGGCCGACGCCCTCTTCGTCGAGGTGAAGGTCGACCACTTCATCGACAACGGCCGCCCGCAGGAGATCCGGGCCGCCATGGACGATCCGGACCAGGTCCGACGTGCCCGTGCCTTCGAGGTGAACCCGTGAGCCGCGCCCCCCGCCCCGACCTGGACGTGCTGATCCGCCGCGTCGACCCGGACGTACCGCTGCCCGAATACGCGCGGCCCGGTGACGCGGGAGCCGATCTGCGCACCACCGTCAGCCAGGAGTTGAAGCCGGGCGAACGGGCCGTCCTGCCGACGGGGGTGTCCGTGGCGCTCCCCGACGGGTACGCGGCCTTCGTGCACCCCCGATCCGGCCTCGCCGCCCGCTGCGGTGTCGCTCTCGTGAATGCCCCGGGGACGGTTGATGCCGGGTACCGTGGGGAGATCAAGGTGATCGTGGTGAATCTCGACCCGCACGAGTCCGTACGGTTCGAGCGCTTCGACCGGATCGCCCAGCTGGTTGTCCAGCAGGTCGAGAGGGTCCGCTTCCGCGAGGTCGCGGAGCTTCCCGGCTCGGCTCGGGCCGAGGGGGGCTTCGGGTCCACCGGCGGTCACGCCGCCGTGGGCGGCACCACGGGTGGGAATCGATACGCTTCGGTCGTATCCGACCGGGAAGGACAGTGACGTGTTCGGACGTCGCAAGAAGGGCACTGCCGCCGAGGACGCGGCGAGCGAGGCCGAGCAGGTCGTCGACGACGTCGACACTGAGGCGGAAGCGGTCGAGCGCGTGAAGCTCGAACCGGAGCCCCGCCCCGACGGGCCCTGGGACGACTCGGAGGTCGCGGATCCGGCCGAGGGCCGGGTGGACCTGGGCGGCCTGTTCGTGCCGGGAGTCGACGGCATGGAGCTGCGGGTCGAGGTCGCGGGGGACGCGATCGTCGCGGCGACCGTGGTCCTCAAGGACAGCGCCGTCCAGTTGCAGGCGTTCGCCGCTCCCAAGCGTGAGGGCATCTGGGGCGAGGTCCGCGAGGAGATCGCCAGCGGGATCACCCAGCAGGGCGGCATCGTCGACGAGGTCGAGGGGACGCTCGGCTGGGAGCTGCGCGCGCAGGTGCCGGTGCAGCTGCCGGACGGTACGGGCGGTTTCCAGGTCGTGCGGTTCGTGGGAGTGGACGGTCCGCGCTGGTTCCTGCGCGGAGTGATCTCCGGGCAGGGCGCGGTGCAGCCGCAGGCGGCCGGGCTGCTCGAACAGATCTTCAGGGACACGGTCGTGGTGCGTGGCGAGGGCCCGATGGCGCCCCGCGACCCCATCGTCCTCAAGCTGCCGAACGACGCCCAGATGGTTCCCGAGGGCGTCCAGCAGGAGGAGGCGGGTTCCCGCTTCTCCGGTGGCATGGGCCAGTTGCAGCGCGGGCCGGAGATCACCGAGGTCCGCTAGCACGCGGGCAGTGCGCGGAAGCAGCGTGGAGAGGGCCGTACCCCGGGCGGGGTACGGCCCTTTCGGACGACACGGGCAGCCGGTTTCCCGCGGGACGCGGGACGGCGCGCACCCGCGTCAGGGTTGCGTCAAAGTGGCCCCCGACCGTGCTCACCACCCCTTTTGTCCGGCATATCGGCCGTAAGGTCGACGCTGCGCATACCGCCGGGACGAGAAGACAATGGGGCCATGGGACGCGGGAACCTTCGGATCTACCTCGGGGCGGCACCGGGCGTCGGCAAGACGTACGCGATGCTCTCCGAGGGCCACCGCAGGGTGGAGCGGGGCACCGACTGCGTCGTCGCCTTCGTGGAACACCACGACCGTCCGCGTACCGAGGTGATGCTGCACGGCCTGGAGCAGGTCCCCCGCACGGAACTGGCGTACCGGAGTGCCGTCTTCACCGAGATGGACGTGGACGCCGTACTGCGCCGCCGGCCGGCCGTGGCCCTGGTGGACGAACTCGCCCACACCAACATCCCCGGCTCCCGCAACGCCAAGCGCTGGCAGGACATCGAGGAGCTCCTCGCCGCCGGCATCGACGTCGTTTCCACCGTCAACATCCAGCATCTCGAATCGCTCGGCGACGTCGTCGAGTCGATCACGGGCGTACGGCAGCAGGAGACCGTGCCGGACGAGGTGGTGCGCCGGGCCGGCCAGATCGAGCTGGTCGACATGTCGCCCCAGGCGCTGCGCCGCCGGATGGCGCACGGCAACATCTACAAGTCCGACAAGGTCGACGCGGCCCTCTCCAACTACTTCCGCCCCGGGAACCTCACCGCCCTGCGCGAGCTGGCCCTGCTCTGGGTCGCCGACCGGGTCGACGAGTACCTCCAGGAGTACCGCAGCGAACACCAGGTCTCGGCGATCTGGGGCTCGCGCGAGCGCATCGTCGTCGGGCTGACCGGCGGTCCCGAGGGCCGCACCCTGATCCGGCGGGCCGCCCGGCTGGCCGAGAAGGGCGCGGGCGGCGAGGTGATGGCCGTCTACATCGCCCGCAGCGACGGCCTGACCGCCGCCTCCCCGAAGGAACTCGCGCTCCAGCGCACCCTCGCCGAGGACCTCGGCGGCACCTTCCACCACGTCGTCGGCGACGACATCCCGGCGGCCCTCCTGGACTTCGCGCGCGGGGTCAACGCCACCCAGATCGTCCTCGGTTCCTCGCGCCGCAGAACCTGGCAGTACGTCTTCGGGCCCGGCGTCGGCGTCACCGTGGCCCGGGAGTCGGGGCCCGACCTGGACGTCCACATCGTCACCCACGAGGAGGTCGCCAAGGGGCGCGGCCTGCCCGTCTCCCGGGGCGCCCGGCTCGGGCGGGTCCGGATCATCTGGGGCTGGGGCGTCGGGGTGCTCGGCCCGGCGATCCTCGCGGTGCTGCTCGCCGGCGTCCACCTCGGCCTCGCCAACGACATGCTGCTGTTCCTGTCGCTGACGGTGGCGGCGGCCCTGCTCGGCGGACTCGTGCCGGCCCTCGCCTCGGCCGCCTTCGGTTCGCTGCTGCTCAACTACTTCTACACACCCCCGCTGCACCGGCTGACCGTCGCCGACCCCAAGAACATCGTGGCCATCGCGATCTTCGTCGGCGTCGGCGTCTCCGTCGCGTCGGTGGTCGACCTGGCGGCCCGGCGCACCCACCAGGCCGCCCGGCTGCGCGCCGAGTCGGAGATCCTCTCGTTCCTGGCGGGCAGCGTGCTGCGCGGCGAGACCAGCCTGGAGGCCCTGCTGGAGCGGGTCCGGGAGACCTTCGCCATGGAGTCCGTGGCCCTGCTGGAACGCGAGGGCGAGGTCGACCCCTGGACCTGCGCGGGCCGGGTCGGCACCGGGGTCCCGGTGGAGCGGCCCGAGGACGCCGACGTCGACGTGCCGGTCGGCGACCGGCAGGCGCTGGCTCTCTCCGGGCGGGTACTGCCGGCGGAGGACCGGCGGGTGCTGGCCGCGTTCGCCGCGCAGGCCGTGGTCGTACTGGACCGGCGGCGCCTTCAGGCGGAGGCCGAGCAGGCCCGGACGCTGGCCGAGGGCAACCGCATCCGCACCGCGCTGCTGGCCGCCGTCAGCCACGATCTGCGGACTCCGCTCGCCGGGATCAAGGCGGCCGTGTCGTCGCTGCGCTCCGACGACGTGGCGTGGTCGGAGGAGGACCGGGCCGAACTGCTGGAGGGCATCGAGGACGGGGCCGACCGGCTCGACCACCTGGTGGGCAACCTGCTCGACATGTCACGGCTCCAGACCGGGACCGTCACCCCGCTGATCCGGGAGATCGACCTGGACGAGGTGGTGCCGATGGCGCTCGGCGGGGTGCCCGAGGAGAGCGCCGAACTGGACGTCCCGGAGACGCTGCCGATGGTGGCCGTCGACCCCGGTCTCCTCGAACGGGCCGTGGCCAACCTCGTCGAGAACGCCGTCAAGTACAGCCCCTCCGGCGAACGCGTCCTGGTGGCCGCCAGCGCCCTCGCCGACCGCGTCGAGGTCCGGGTGGTCGACCGCGGCCCCGGAGTCCCCGACGCGGCCAAGGACCGCATCTTCGAGCCCTTCCAGCGCTACGGCGACGCCCCGCGCGGTGCCGGTGTCGGACTGGGCCTCGCCGTGGCGCGCGGCTTCGCCGAGGCCATGAACGGCACCCTCACCGCCGAGGACACCCCCGGCGGCGGGCTCACCATGGTCCTCACCGTCCGCGCGGCGGGATCGCGCCCAGGCCCCCGCCCCGCCGCCGACGCGGATGTCGACGCCGGTCCCGACGACGCCGTAGGGGCGGAGCGTCCCGTACATCCCGTACCACCGGAAAGGCAGGCCTCATGACCCGGGTGCTCGTGGTGGACGACGAGCCGCAGATAGTGCGGGCCCTCGTGATCAACCTCAAGGCGCGCGGGTACGAGGCCGACGCCGCCGCCGACGGCAAGGGCGCGCTCGATCTGGCCGCGTCCCGACACCCCGACGTGATCGTCCTCGATCTGGGCCTGCCCGACATGGACGGCGTCGAGGTGATCAAGGGGCTGCGCGGCTGGACCCGGGTGCCCATCCTGGTGCTCTCCGCCCGGCACTCCTCCGACGAGAAGGTCGAGGCGCTGGACGCGGGCGCCGACGACTACGTCACCAAGCCCTTCGGCATGGACGAACTCCTGGCCCGGCTGCGGGCCGCCGTGCGCCGGGCCGAGCCCACCGGGAGCGGCGAGGGCGACGACGCCCTGGTGGAGACCGACGAGTTCACCGTCGACCTGGCCGCGAAGAAGGTCCACCGCGACGGCCGGGACGTCCGGCTGACCCCCACCGAGTGGCATCTGCTGGAGGTGCTGGTGCGCAACACCGGCCGGCTGGTCGGCCAGAAGCAGCTCCTCCAGGAGGTGTGGGGGCCGTCGTACGGGACCGAGACGAACTACCTCCGTGTGTACATGGCACAACTGCGCAGGAAGCTGGAGACCGATCCCTCGCACCCCAGGCACTTCATCACCGAACCGGGTATGGGGTACCGGTTCGAGCGGTGACCTCTCGGGGTGCGTCGGTGTCGGTGGGTCCCGGTACCCTTTCGGACATGACCGCTGTTCCTCATTCCGAAAAGCCGGCAGGCCGGTTCCGGCGCATGCTCGACCGGCTCTCCTCCTCGCAGGAGGACCTGGAGTCGGAGGAGCTGCGCGAGGACGCCGTGACCGCGGGCTGCGTGCGGATCGGTGACTGCCACGACCGGCAGATCGTCACGGTTACTGGTACGTTGCGCACGGTCACGCTGCGCCCCCGGGCGGGAGTCCCGGCCCTGGAGGCCGAGTTGTTCGACGGCTCCGCGGCCCTGGACGTGGTGTGGCTGGGCAGGCGCTCCATCGTGGGGATCGAACCGGGGCGCAAGCTGATCGCATCGGGCCGGATCTCGATGAGCCGAGGCCGCCGGGTGCTGTTCAACCCGAAATACGAACTGAGACCCCTCGGACGGGAGTAGCCGGTGACGTCGCTCGACAAGCCGACCACAGAGACCGCGGACGCCGGAGCGGCCGAGCCGGATGTCCGGGCGGTGACCGAGGCCGCGCTCTTCGAGGCGTTCGGCGGCCTGCGCGGCATGGTCGAGACGGTGCTGCCCGGACTGCTCTTCGTCACCATCTTCACCCTCAACAAGGACCTGCACTGGTCGGCCATCGCCGCGCTCGCGGTGTCGCTGACCCTCGTCGTGGTCCGCCTGGTGACCCGGGACACCGTCAAGCACGCCTTCAGCGGTGTCTTCGGCGTCGCCTTCGGTGTGGTCTTCGCGATGATGACGGGCAACGCCAAGGACTTCTATCTCCCCGGCATGCTCTACACGCTGGGGCTGGCGCTCGCCTACATCGTCACGACTCTCGCAGGCGTCCCGCTGATCGGGCTGATCCTCGGCCCGGTCTTCAAGGAGAACCTCTCCTGGCGCACCCGCAACCCGGGCCGCAAGAAGGCGTACGCCAAGGCCAGTTGGGCCTGGGGCCTGATCCTGCTCGCCAAGTGCGCGATCCTCTTCCCGCTCTACTGGTGGGCCAACACCGCCCAACTGGGCTGGGTCCTGGTCGCGTTGAAGATTCCGCCCTTCCTCCTCGCCGTCTGGCTGACCTGGGTCTTCCTGGCCAAGGCACCCGCGCCGATCGACGTGTTCGCGGAGATGGAGGCGGAGGAGAAAGCCGAGAAAGAGCGCAAGGGCGCCCAAGCCCCGGAGCGCGACGGCGAGACCGCCGGCCGCCACCGACGCGACGGCTGACCCGCGGCCGGTTCCGGCGGCTCCACGACGAGGAGGGCGCCCCCTGCGACAGGGGGCGCCCTCCTCGTCGTAGAGCCGGGGTCACTTCGGCGCGTCCTCGCGGCGCACCGACAGCAGGTCCTCCAACTGCTCCTCGCGGGCCTGGGCGGCCACGAAGAGGAGTTCGTCGCCGGCCTCCAGGGAGTCCTCGCGGGACGGGGTCAGGACGCGGGTGCCACGGATGATCGTGACCAGGGAGGTGTCCTCGGGCCACTCCACGTCGCCGACCTGGGTGCCCGCGAGGGCGGACTCCTCGGGCAGGGTCAGTTCGACGAGGTTGGCGTCGCCGTGGCTGAAGCGGAGCAGGCGGACCAGGTCGCCGACGCTCACCGCCTCCTCGACGAGGGCCGACATCAGCCGTGGGGTGGAGACGGCGACGTCGACGCCCCAGGCCTCGTTGAACAGCCACTCGTTCTTGGGGTTGTTGACGCGGGCGACGACGCGCGGCACGCCGTACTCCGTCTTCGCCAGCAGGGAGACGACGAGGTTGACCTTGTCGTCGCCGGTCGCGGCGATCACCACGTTGCAGCGCTGGAGCGCGGCCTCGTCGAGCGAGGTGATCTCGCAGGCGTCGGCCAGCAGCCACTCGGCCCGGGGGACGCGCTCGACCGAGATCGCGGTCGGCGCCTTGTCGATGAGAAGGACCTCGTGGCCGTTCTCCAGGAGTTCACCGGCGATCGAGCGACCGACCGCGCCGGCTCCGGCAATGGCGACCCTCATCAGTGACCGCTCTCCTCTTCGGGACCCTTGGCGAACGCCGCCTCGACCTTGTCGACCGCGTCCGTGCGCAGCATCACGTGCACGAGGTCGCCCTCCTGCAGCACGGTCTGCGAGGAGGGCAGGATCGCCTCGCCGAGCCGGGTGAGGAACGCCACGCGGACGCCCGTCTCCTCCTGCAGCCTGCTGATCTTGTGGCCGACCCAGGCCGCCGAGGCGTGCACCTCGGCGAGCTGGACACCGCCGGTGGGGTCCCGCCACAGCGGCTCCGCGCCCGAGGGCAGCAGCCGGCGCAGCATCTGGTCGGCGGTCCAGCGGACGGTGGCGACGGTGGGGATGCCCAGGCGCTGGTAGACCTCGGCGCGGCGGGGGTCGTAGATGCGGGCGGCGACGTTCTCCACGCCGAACATCTCGCGGGCCACCCGGGCGGAGATGATGTTCGAGTTGTCACCGCTGGAGACGGCGGCGAACGCGCCGGCCTCCTCGATGCCCGCTTCACGCAACGTGTCCTGGTCGAAGCCGACCCCGGTGACCCGGCGGCCGCCGAATCCAGGGCCGAGCCGGCGGAAGGCGGTGGGGTCCTGGTCGATCACGGCGACCGTGTGCCCCTGTTGCTCCAGGGTCTGGGCAAGAGCGGAACCCACTCTCCCGCAGCCCATGATGACGATGTGCACGACCGTCCTTCCGGTGTCCAAATTGACTGCTCAGCCCCATCAGGGTCTCAGACAGAGGCCCAAGCTACACACGCGCGGTCACGCTGGGCACCCCTGTGCACGCTCGCCTCCCGGGCGCCCCGCGGAGATCAGCGCCGGCCGATGCTGCGGACGCTGGCGAGAGTGAGGAGAACGAGGCCGACGAGGGCGGCTGCGGCGCCGATCAGCTCTGCGGTCGCGGGCATGGGACCTCCGGTGAGCGGCGGGAGCGGGGGCTTCGTCGGCAGGGCGGCGGGGTGCTGTCATCTAGGCACGGGGACGACGGTAGCGACGGAATCCACAACTCCACTCGCGTCCGATTTCACTCGTGAGGCAGATGGGGGGGTGGCGGGTGGGCGGCTGTCAGTTCGAAGCCTTACGATCCTCTGTTGTGTCCAAACTGACCGACGTGCCCAAACGGATTCTGATCGGGCGCGCACTGCGCAGTGACCGGCTCGGAGAAACGCTCCTGCCGAAGCGCATCGCACTCCCCGTCTTCGCCTCCGACCCGCTGTCCTCCGTGGCCTACGCGCCCGGCGAGGTCCTGCTGGTCCTCTCCATCGCGGGCGTGTCGGCCTACCACTTCAGCCCCTGGATCGCCCTCGCGGTCGTGGTGCTGATGTTCACGGTGGTCGCCTCCTACCGACAGAACGTCCACGCCTACCCCAGCGGCGGCGGGGACTACGAGGTGGCCACCACCAACCTCGGCCCCAAAGCCGGCCTCACCGTCGCCAGCGCCCTGCTGGTCGACTACGTCCTCACCGTCGCGGTCTCGATCGCGTCCGGCATCGAGAACCTCGGCTCCGCGGTCCCCTTCGTCATCGAGCACAAGGTGCTGTGCGCGGTCGCCGTCGTGGTGCTGCTGACGCTGATGAACCTGCGCGGGGTGAAGGAGTCCGGCACGCTCTTCGCGATTCCGACGTACGTCTTCGTCGCGGGCGTCTTCATCATGATCGCGTGGGGGGCGTTCCGCGGATTCGTCCTCGGCGACACCATGCGCGCGCCGACCGCCGACTACCACATCAGGGCCGAGCACCAGGGCCTCGCGGGCTTCGCCCTCGTCTTCCTGCTGCTGCGGGCCTTCTCCTCCGGGTGTGCCGCGCTCACCGGTGTCGAGGCGATCTCCAACGGCGTCCCGGCGTTCCGCAAGCCCAAGTCGAAGAACGCGGCGTCCACGCTCGCGGCGATGGGCCTGCTGGCCGTGACGATGTTCTGCGGGATCATCGCGCTCGCCATGACGACGAAGGTCCGGATGGCCGAGAACCCGGCCGACGACCTGCTCCACAACGGGGTCGCCATCGGCTCCGGCTACGTCCAGAACCCGGTCATCTCCCAGGTCGCCGAGGCCGTCTTCGGCAAGGGCAGCTTCCTCTTCGTCGTGCTCGCCGCCGCGACCGCGCTGGTGCTGTTCCTGGCCGCCAACACCGCCTACAACGGCTTCCCGCTGCTCGGCTCGATCCTCGCCCAGGACCGCTACCTCCCGCGCCAGCTGCACACCCGGGGCGACCGCCTCGCGTTCTCCAACGGCATCGTGCTGCTGGCCGGCACCGCCGCTCTGCTGCTGGTGATCTACGGCGCCGACTCGACCCGGCTGATCCAGCTCTACATCGTCGGCGTCTTCGTCTCGTTCACGCTGAGCCAGACCGGCATGGTCCGGCACTGGAACCGCCACCTGGCCACCGAGCAGGACCTGGCCAAGCGCCGGCACATGGTCCGCTCCCGGGCGATCAACACGTTCGGCGCGTTCTTCACCGGCCTGGTGCTGGTGGTCGTCCTCGTCACCAAGTTCACCCACGGCGCCTGGGTGGCCCTGCTGGGCATGTGCATCTTCTACGCCACGATGACGGCGATCCGTAAGCACTACGACCGGGTCTCCGAGGAGATCGCCGCCCCCGAGGGCCCCAGCGACGACATCCTGCGCCCGTCCCGCGTCCACTCCGTCGTCCTGATCTCCAAGATCCACCGCCCGGCCCTGCGCGCCCTCGCCTACGCCAAGCTGATGCGCTCCGACAGCCTGGAGGCGCTCAGCGTCAACGTCGACCCGGCGGAGACCAAGGCGCTGCGCGAGGAGTGGGAACGGCGCGCCATCGACGTACCGCTGAAGGTGCTCGACTCGCCCTACCGCGAGATCACGCGGCCGATCATCGAGTACGTGAAGGGGCTGCGCAAGGAGTCGCCGCGCGACGCGGTCTCCGTGATCATCCCCGAGTACGTGGTGGGCCACTGGTACGAGCATCTGCTGCACAACCAGAGCGCCCTGCGGCTCAAGGGCCGGCTGCTGTTCACGCCGGGCGTGATGGTGACCTCGGTGCCGTACCAGCTGGAGTCCTCCGAGGCGGCCCGCAACCGGGCCCGCAGGCGGTCGGAGTGGAACGCGCCCGGTGCGGTGCGCCGGGGACCGGCGGAGGAGCGGCCCAAGGAGCCCTCGAACCCCAAGCCGTAGCCCGAGCGGAACGGACGGCTGGTGAGCGGCCGGACGGTGTCCACGTAGACTGGTGGGCTGTTGTCCGGCCGTTCCCCCTTTGACGTTGTGGAGTCACCCCGCCATGCAGGCAGAACCGAAGAAGTCACTGGTGGGGGAGGAGTACGAGGTCGAGGTCGGCCCCGTCGCCCATGGCGGTCACTGCATCGCCCGTACGGCGGAGGGCCAGGTGCTGTTCGTCCGGCACGCGCTGCCCGGTGAGCGGGTCGTGGCCCGGGTCACCGACGGCGAGGAGGGGGCACGGTTCCTGCGCGCCGACGCCGTGACCGTCCTGGACGCGTCGAAGGACCGGGTCGAGCCGCCCTGTCCGTACGCCGGACCCGGCCGCTGCGGCGGCTGCGACTGGCAGCACGCCAAGCCGGGCGCGCAGCGCCGCCTCAAGGGCGAGGTCGTCGCCGAGCAGTTGCAGCGGCTCGCCGGGCTGACCCCGGAGGAGGCCGGCTGGGACGGCACGGTGATGCCGGCCGAGGGCGACAAGGTGGCGCCCGGACAGGTGCCGCAGTGGCGCACCCGGGTCCAGTACGCGGTGGACGCCGACGGCAACGCCGGTCTGCGCCGCCACCGTTCGCACGAGGTCGAGCCCATCGAGCACTGCATGATCGCGGCGCAGGGCGTCAGCGAACTCGGCGTCGAGGACCGCGACTGGGCCGGCATGGAATCCGTCGAGGCGATCGCGGCGACCGGCTCCCAGGACCGCATGGTCATCCTGGAGCCCCGTCCCGGCGCCCGGCTCCCCCTGGTCGAACTCGACCGTCCCGTCTCCGTCATGCGCGTCGAGGAGCACGACGGCGGCATCCACCGCGTCCACGGCCGCGCCTTCGTCCGCGAGCGCGCCGACGGCCGTACCTACCGGGTCGGCAGCGGCGGCTTCTGGCAGGTCCACCCCAAGGCCGCCGACACCCTCGTCACCGCCGTGATGCAGGGCCTGCTGCCCCGCAAGGGCGACATGGCGCTCGACCTCTACTGCGGCGTCGGCCTCTTCGCCGGCGCCCTCGCGGACCGCATCGGCGACCAGGGCGCGGTCCTCGGCATCGAGTCCGGCAAGCGCGCGGTCGAGGACGCCCGGCACAACCTCGCCGCCTTCGACCGCGTCCGCATCGAACAGGGCAAGGTCGAGTCGGTCCTCCCGCGCACGGGCATCACCGAGGTCGACCTCATCGTCCTGGACCCCCCGCGCGCGGGAGCCGGCAAGAAGACGGTGGAGCACCTCGCCTCCCTGGGAGCCCGCAAGATTGCCTACGTGGCCTGCGACCCGGCCGCCCTCGCCCGCGACCTGGCGTACTTCCGCGACGGCGGCTACCGGGTACGGACACTCCGGGCGTTCGACCTGTTCCCGATGACCCATCATGTGGAGTGCGTGGCGATCCTTGAGCCGGTGGCAAAGGTGTCCTGACCTGTGGTTTTGTGTGCGCGCATTATGTGCGGTGTGGGCGTTACGGGTGATATCTTGACGCTGAAATGACGCTCGTGACGCCCATTTGACGCTCGTTCTGATGGGGTGTCAGGCTCACTGAAGTGCTGTTCAGACCGCGTGCATGCGATGGCAGTCAACCGGGGGTCTCTGAGAAAAGTGGCCGCCCTGGTCGGGGACAAGGAGACCCTTTATGCGGAGCAGGTCGCCTTGCCTGAGTAGGCGGCTGATGATTCGTCGGAGCATCGGCGTTGCTGTTCAGTCATGGAATGTGATCGTTTGGTCGAGCCAGCCGACGGCCTTCAAGTCGCGGACCAACCAGCTGTAGGCGAGATTCGTGGCCTGCCGTTCAAGGCCGGTTGAGAGGGGTTCCGCCTGCGCGGCTGGAAGCCGGAATACGGATGAGGGAACGGAGCTGACCTGCTGCCAGATGTCGTGGGGAGTGTCTGGTTCTTCGGCGAGTTCCAGGTCGACAGCCGGGGTGTCGCGAAAGTCTGCGGATGTGTCGGGGTGTACGCCGTAGACGACGGTGGCAGACCATGCCTGGGTGTCATCTGGCTGGGGCATGATGACGAAGCCTTTGGCGCGGACGGGGAAGACGCTGTAAAGGCCGAGTGCTGCTCCGAACCGGGCGAAATTGGTCTCCACCAGGTCGCGGTAACCGACGAGGGCGCCGCGCAGGACATCGGCGGTAATCGACCGCGTCAGCTCGGGTGAATAGGTCTGCCATATGTAGTGCGACCGGCCTCCGGGGCGGTCGGGTGCAGGGCGAGGGTTCTCCAGGACGTCACCTCGGACGTACTGCAACTGTGTGTGGAGCCAGCGGACGTCGTCGGAGTCGAAGCTCGGTCTTCCGCCACGTTGCCACGTGGACCGGACGGTGTTCGCGGCGTGGGCCATGAGGGCGTCCACTTCGGCACGCAGACGGTCCAACGAGATCTGCCGGGCGGATCTGGTGCCGCTCCCGTTCTCCATGATGAGCCGTGCGAGGAACCAGACGCGTTCGTCCGCGAGGGGTGACGTGGAGGGGACGGGAAGGGTGCGCTGCCGCAGGCGGCGGATCAGGGAGTGGCGGAGTCGATCACGGGCCCACTTCCAGCGTGCGAGATCTTGGCGGGGTGCCTCGAAGAGGCTTACGTCGTGAAAGTGTCGGAGCCACTGCCTCCTACCGAAATCCAGGTCGGCTCGGACGGTCACGTCTTTTTCCATTACGCCGTCACGGGCGTGGCCGATGATCAGTGTGTTGTCACTCAGCAGCCGGACGCCCCAGGGAGCGAGCCGTCCATGATGATGAGGAAGGAGTTGCGGCCCCAAGTCGCCGAGGCCCTGGATCCACGCGACCATGCCTTCCCGCAGCCAGCTCCCCAGGATCACTGCCGCATCTTGGCCGTTGCCAGCCGGCGGGCCGGACCCGGCGCCGGCTCGACTCGGCGGTGAGTGCAGATGCACGACCTGGGGCTGCAGTTTCGTCTCTTCCAGTACCCAGGATGCCGCTGCAGGGTTCGTGCGAGCCATGCGAAGCATCAGGTCGTCCGCGACCTTGTCCGTCGCGCTGTTGACGGCAAATACGATCGCGTAGCGCCAGCGAGGGAACCGGTGTGGACTGGCCGCGGCTTCGATTGATGTGTGGCCGTCCTGGAGTGCCTGCGCGGCGAAGTGCTGCTCGAACAGGGGGAGCGCGAACCTCAAAAGACCGCCGTCGTGGACCACAAGGCCGGTCTCCTCCAGCTCCCAGATGACATGCCGGCGGGCGAATGAATCTGCGGTGACTCCGCTCCGCTCGTTCAAGATGTGGGCGGCCAGGCGGGGCAGGTTGTCCCATACCTGCGGTGAAGCCCGCGGTCGCTCGCGTTGCAGGATGGACAGGGCTAGCCCGGACAGCAGTTCATGGGTGGAAACCCGGCCGTCTCTGCCTGCGTGCAGCCAAGTGGCCAGCGCGTGGACTTGCAGTGGGCTCGTGAGCAATTGTTCTACCTCGTAGACCTCCAGAGTCCGGAAGTGATCTTCGTCGGTCACTGCACACAGGAGATCCCAACCTCTTCTCGGCGGCCAGGGCACGACGTCGACGCGTTCGGTCCCGCCCACGCTGCCCGCTCCCGGGCGAGTGGTCGCGAGCACGCTCACCAGCGGCCAGATCAGAACGAGGCGACGAGTCTCGTCAAGCAACTGATCGGCCCGCTGGGGACTGACGGCGTCAAGGTTGTCCACAACGACCCGACAGACATGCCGCGGGTCGCCACCGATGGCCTCCTGGAGCGCGGCGGTCAGTGTCGTCGGGATCTCCCGGGCTTCCAGCCATACCGGGATCTCGACGTCAGCATCCCTCCATGCTGCCGTCAGCCCTTCGCTCCACCACTGCTCGGCCTTCTCGCTCTTCCCCGCGCCCATGGGAGCGACGAGCACTCGTACTGCCCCCTGGGGCACGTCAACCGCCGGGGTGCATTCTCGTGCCTTCCACGCCAGGGCGGACTCGACGCGGTCTGCCGGAGTGCTGCGCAGCCGGACCTTGCTGCGGGCCAGGCTGCTTCTGAAGGCCAGTACCAGCGCCTCTGCCCGCGACCGTGAGCGTGCTGAGAACGGCAACACGGCGGTCAGTCGCTCCATGAGGTCCTCGGAGCTGAAGGACGCCTTGGCCACGTCGTCTGTTTCGGCGTCGGAGAGAGCCAGATGCCGGGCCCGGGAGTGCCCCTCGATCTGGATCCGTTTCCACTCCCGGAGAACCTCTGCCGGATAGTGCTCGGGCGTGATGTCGATCTCGGAAGCATGCCGCTCGCACAGCAGGATCAGATTGGCGAAGCCGCGGTTGGCCTCCCTATTCATCGCCGGATCCCACCGAGGGCCGCCTTCGCTGCGTGCGTGGATGTGCGCCACCCGGCTGTTGAGGATGCGCTGGCCAGTGGACTCACTGTCCCGGTACAGCGGCTCACCGCAGTCCGGGATGCCGCATGCCAATGCCGTCGCGTACAACTCCTTGATGGTGGCGTCGGTTGGCACGGGGTGGTGGATGCTCGGAACGGGGGCCTCGGAACTCACGCGCCCAGTTTGGCGTCTGGGACGGTCGCACAGGGCGTGGGAGCCGAAGTTGGACCAGCATTCTCGACGCTTGTCCTGATGGATCGTCAGGCATGCCCTCGGTGTAGGTCAGGTCGCCTGAAGCTGCGGCAGTGAACCTCAAGTTCCACCGAAAATGGGGACTGATGGCCAAGCAGGCGCTTGAGGAGATCGCCTTGAAGCCGTTCACCTGGGAGTGCTGGTCTGCGGTGATTTCACCGTATAGGTCTCTGGCCTGGGCTGATCCGTCTTTCTGGGCCTTTCACGCTCGCGTCCAGTTACGCGGTTAATTCTCCCCACGCGCTCCCCAGAGCTGCTCGTACTCCCCAGATTCTCCCCAGGAACCGCTCCGCGACTGGTCGGTGTGGCGTGCCTCGTAAATCTCTTCGATTGGCCTGTTGGCCACGGACCATTACTGCCGGCGGTTGGTCCAGAAGTCTCGGCAGCCCCTGCCGTACATTTTGCCCGTCTCTCCATGAGCCGGGGGCCGTTACCTGTCGCAGAACTCGGCAACTGCTCCGTACGACTTCCTTGAGGAAGCCGAGGGGGTCGGTCGTAGGAGGTGCTCGTGATGCCGTAGTTGCCGTGGGAGACGACAGGGAGAACCTGAGAGGCCGCGGGCTGCTCCTCGGCGGTCACCAAGAAACGATGATGGCGGGCTTGGCCGAGATCCTGTGCAGCGAGCTCGATACGAAGGCCGTGTCATAGAGCCGTCAGCGGGGGTCGGTGTAGCCGGGTAGGCCGAGCGGGTGGGGGATCAGGGGACGCGAGTCGTCGGGGGCGTCGATGAGATAGAGACGGAAGTGCTCACCGTTTTGTGGGCGAAAGACGACTTCGGTTCCGGCCCCCTTTCCTGTTTTGAGCGCTGCGATGGCCTGTCGACCGTTGTCGGCGGTGACTTGGGCGTGGAACAGATGGACGGGGCCGATGTCCAAGGTGCGGTTGCCGACGATGACTTCGAAGCCGGAGGGGCCGAAGCGCAGACACTGGGCCTGCGGACCGAGGGCGGTCTGGAGGGTTGGGGAGTCGAGGCCATTGAGGGTGATGGTGACCGTGCGTGCCGATCGGTCGGCCACGCAGCGGCCCTCAATGAGGAGGCGCGCGATCCGCAGGTCGATGCGTTCCTCCCCGCTGTAGGTCAGCGGCGCGGGGAAGTACGACTCGCAGTGGTGCTGCACAACGTCCAAGTCCGAGAGGTACGACAACAACTTCTCAACCTCGGCGTTGTCGTCGTCGGTGCCTGTGGCAGACAGTCTCCCGGAGCCGACCCTGGTGCCTTCGACGGTGATGCGGAACGCCCCGCCTTTCAGGATTCGTTGATGCAGCCGAAGTACCTTCATCGCCTCGGCTGGCTCTCGGCAGCTGAGGTCGAAGGAGTAGCGGATCGTTCCGTCGACGCGTTTGTCGAACGGGACGAGCATCTGCAATCGGGCGCCGTGGATGTCGGCTTCCAGAGAGGCACCCAGCTCGCCGGAACGCTGCGCGATCAGGCGTCCCGCGTAGCGCCCAGTCGTCGCCCCTTCGGAGTTCAGGAACTCGACATCGGCGGCGGCGTCGAATGGCACGGCGTCGGGAACGGGCTGCCAGGTCATTCGGACGTCGCTGACCGTCTTGGACAACCACTCGGGGCCGTCGATCGTCAGGCTGGCCACTGCCTCGGGAGGCAGCTCGACCTCCTCGGCGATCCCGTACCCCAGGCTCCGGGTGAAGGCGGCGATCAGTCCTGCGTCCATGGCTTCGGGGCGTGTGGTCAGAGTCAGCCGGACGGGGCTGACCTCATGGGCGAGCGCGTGCTGGGGGCGCAGGGTCTGGATGACGGTGTCGCCTCGCCGTTGGAAGTCCCAGGTCCAGTCGGGGTCGATGTTGTCCGCTCGGCCGCCGAGGGCTCGCACGCGTTGGATCAGGTCGTCTCCATCAACGAGGAGCGCTTGTTCACGCCCGAAATCCCTGGCAGCCTCCCGTGCTTGCTCGCGGGTGAAGGTGGCCTCCAGGGATGGGTGTGAGGCAAAGCCGTTGTCCAGTGCTGGTTGATCCATCACGGTCACCTTCACCGTCCGGCCGACGGCGAGTTTGTCGACGAAGGCGCGCTCCGATGGGGTGAGCGTGGTGGGGACCACCAGAGTCCATTCCACCGGATCATGTTGCATGGCTCGTTGGAACGACTTCTTGATCGCGGTGCGGCGTCCCTTGTAGGAGCCTGGGAAACCGTCGGGGTGATACTTCAGCTGGAAGATCTGCAGTCCGGCCTCGGTACTGACTCGGACGTCGATGCCCTTGTCGCCGCCACGTCCGTTGACGGCAATCGCCCGGCCGTCGTACATGCGGTGCAGCAGCGCCTCCACATGCCGGTCGAAGGCCACTTGCCCGATACGGTCCCACTCGATTGCCACTCCACGTACCTCCCGTGTAACCGCATCCTCACATAGGGGTCTGACATGGGAGGCAAACGCTGTTCCTCCTCGGAACCCGGAACTCGGAGACGGGGCCGAGATGGCTGCGCTGCCGCGGTCTCGAGGAGGATTCGCGCGACGGGTGAGGACAGGGTCGTAAGTGAGCTGGGCTGTCGAACATAGGCCGCATGTGTCGCTGTCCGCGACGGGAACGTCGAGCAGGAGGTGCGTCGGCGGATGAACGAGTTGATGCCCTCGCCGACCGTAGGCCGCGACCTCGCGGTGCCGTTGCGCGGCCCAGACAGGCCGGGCGCTTAGAAGGCACCTGCTCTATCCACTGAGCTACGGGGGCTGACCTGCGAAAACGCAGCTTCCTAGCGCCGTCCCCCGGGACGTGGGGGACGCATGGGGGAATCGTAGATCCCTGGTGGCCGGGGGACGCGAGCATTCTCCGGCCGGGCCGTACGTAGGATCGCACACTATCTTCACGCCTTCGAAGCCCCTCGCGGAAATAACCCTGCACCCCATCGGCGTTAGTGATCTCCGAGCCGAGGAGGGGAAGGTGTCGGGGCTGAAGCTGTTCAACACGGGTGGCGGCGTGACTGAGGTCACGCCGCGTCTTGCTGCGGTCGAGGCGGATGTGCAGGACCTCGTCGAGGCGCACATGGAGACGATGCTGGGCGTGCGGTTCCTCGCGAGCGAGTACGTCATCGACTGTGTCGGCGGCGGGAGGATCGACTCGCTGGGCCTTGATGAGAACAACGCACCTACCGTCATCGAGTACAAGCGCGGCACCGACGCAGGCGTGATCCATCAGGGCCTCTACTACATGGCGTGGATGATGGATCACAAGGACGCCTTCCGGAACCTGGTCCGCGACCGGCTCGGGGTGACGGCCGCGTCCAAGGTCCTGTGGAGCGGCCCGCGACTGATCTGTATTGCCGGCGACTTCACGCGCTACGACGCACATGCCGTGCGTGAGCACCGGCGGTCGATCGACCTGCTCCGCTACCGACTCTTCGGCAGCGACCTGCTCGGCCTTGAGACCGTGGCGTCCGTAAGCGGCGGCATGCAGGCGGCAGGCCGAGCGCGCCGCCAGGCGGTTGCTCGGGCGGCAGCCGACGTCCAGGGCGCGTCGATGGTGGAGCTGGCGAGCGCGGTCGACGAGGCACTGCTCGGGCTCGGGGACGGTGTGAACCGCGTCGAGCGCAAGCAGTACAGGGCGTACCAGCGGCTGAGGAACTTCGCCTGCCTCTGCCCGCCGCAGCGCAGCAAGCTGCTTGTCTACCTGAAGGTCGACCCGACGGACGTCGACCTCGTTCCGGGTTTCACGCGGGACGTCTCCGGTCTCGGTCACCACGGGACGGGTGATCTGGAGGTGCAGCTGCGTACGCCGAAGGACGTTGAGCGGGCGCAGGATCTGTTCCGGGCCAGCTACGCGGCGGCGTGATCGCCTGCTGGCCTCTGGCTGCTCTGTGTTCGTGGGGCGGTGCCTTTCGACGTGCGGGCAGGGCGTGGCGGTGGACTACCAATGATGCGCGGGATCGCCGGTTTGGCTAACCGGCGATCCCGCGCTATGTTGCGCGCCGACCCCATGGCCGCGCGATGCGCTGAGTGGCATGGCTGCACCAGCATCACTCGTAGGTCTGGTGAGCCTGTGCACCGTGTGGTGACTCCGGCGGTGGCGCGGATACAACGTGCCCCCTCTTGGCTCGGCTCGGCGGGGGCTCAGGGTCGGAGGGTTCTCGTGGCGCGTGATGGGCTGGCTAGTGCGAGGTGTCCCAGTCTTCGCCGACTGCCGCGTGGGGGCGCTACTTCGTCGCGATGACGTACACGCTGCCCCATCGGCGCTTCGGGTTGGCCATGGCGGGGTCGAACGTCCAGGGTTCGACGGTGGTGAAGCTGGCCTCGGTGAAGAGCTGGACGAGCTTGTCGTGGTCGTAGGCCCACAGGTGCGGGGTGTACTCGGGGTTGTCGTCCTGGTCTCGGAATACGAGGTTGACGAGATCGAGCCGAGTGTTGATGTCGCTGCGGCAGTCGCGCTTGGCGTACCAGCGGTCGATCATTTCGTCAGAGGAGGACAGCGGGCGGGGGTACTGGTTCAGGGCGAAAGCGGCGTCGGGGACGCCGGTAATGATCCGGCCGCCCGGCACGAGTACCCGGTACGCCTCTCGGGCGTAGTGCTTCGCCGAGCGCGGGTAGTCGATGTGCTCCAGGAAGTGCTCGGAGAAGATCTCGTTGGCGCTGTCATCCTGGAGGGGGATGCCTTCGCGGATGTCCCAGAGGAGATCGGCCGGCGGGACGGCGTCGATGTTGAAGAAGCCGTCGATGCGGTGGGCTCCGCCGCCGATCTGCACCTTGGTGGGCTTGTCGTTGATGCGGCCACTGGGCCAGGCGCTTCGGCTGGCGTGGTGGTAGCGGTGGAGTTCGATCTCCTTGGCGGCGGCCCGGAGGGTGCGGGCGAGGCCGTGGGTGGTGGCGGGGTCGGCGAGGACGGTGTTGATCTGCTCGCTGAGGAGGCCGACGGAGGGCATGCCGGAGGGACTCATCACGGATCTCCTGCGTGTGAGGTTTCTCGGTGTGGGGTGGGCCGTTGCTGGCGGCGGTATATCAGGCGACGCTGGGCGCGGGGGCGGTCCACTGGTTGTTGCGCATCAGGGTGTACTTGATGTCCACCAGCCGCGGGGCGATGGTCAATTCGAGCTCCTCGGCTGGCTGAAGGTGGCCGGCATCGTCCTGCTCGGCGCGCCATACGCGGTAGTCGAGGTTGGGGTAGGCCGGGTTGATGCCGATCTCGCCCTTGGGCATCGTGCCGTTGAACGGGGCGACGATGTCCATGTGGTTCCAGTAGTTCCAGGCTTGTAGCGCCTTGTGCTGGTCGAAGTAGAAGTAGAAGTCGGGGTAGCGGCCGAAGGTGCGCAGTTCCCGGTGGATCAGGTGGCCGAGCAGGGGTCCGAGCTGGGTGGAGAGGGAGTCGAGCTCCCAGCGCGTGTGGTGCCAGGCTTCGGGGACGTCGCCGGGCGCGAAGAGGCGGGCTGCGGTTAGGTAGCTGATCCGTTCGACCAGGTACGCGCTGGCGTGGGTGGTATCGATGGTCGGGTCGACTCGGTGGATGAGCGCGGACAGCTGCTTCGGGCGGGGTCGGAACCTCGCGAGGTCGAACTTGCCGGCCATGGTGGGGAAGGAGGCGAACAGCATCTCCTTGTATAGCCAGTTGTTCAGCTCGCCGAGCTCAGCCAGGCGTCGGGTGTGGTGCGAGGTCGAGTGGAGCATCAGGTACTCGGCGACCGCTTCGAAGTACAGGTAGCCGAGGATCGGCAGGCGGGGGATCGTCTCGTCGAGCAGCTTGAGGAACGGATCGGCGTCGACCTTGGTGCCCTGGTAGGCGATGGCGGCAGCGGTGGCGAGGAACGCGGCCGAGTTCTTGACCCGGCTGACGACGGTCTCGCGCAGTTGGTGTCGTTCGTTCTTGCTCAGCAGGTATTCGAGGTGGCTGTAGATCTGCAGGTGGATGAGGCCCAGCCGCAGGTAGTCCACGCCGGCGAGCCCGCGGTACGCCTGAGGCGGGGTGTCGATCTCGAAGATCAGCGGGGTGGGGACGCGGTCGGTGACGCCGAGCTTGGCCAGGAAGGCCGGCGCTTCCTTTGTCAGGACGTAGGCGCCCAGGTTATGCATGCGAAAGCCCTGGTTGGTCGCGGTGAGCGGCGCGCAGTAGATGCTTCCGACGAGGCAGCCGCCCGACGGGTAGAGCACGCCCTGCCGGCTGATCTCCTCCAGGGC
Source organism: Streptomyces sp. NPDC005423 (assembly GCF_040606415.1). NCBI lineage: Bacteria > Bacillati > Actinomycetota > Actinomycetes > Kitasatosporales > Streptomycetaceae > Streptomyces > Streptomyces sp. NPDC005423. Next base: position 74,832 of record NZ_JBEXET010000038.1, read on the forward strand.
GTGGGTGACGTGCAGCAGGTGCAGCTTGTCGTTGCCGCTCAGGGCCTCGAAGAGGGCGTTCTGCCGCAGCAGGTGGCCGTTCGGAGTGTCCTCGGCGAGCCGTCTGTCCCAGCCGGCGGCCCGGGTTGCAAGCGGGTCGGTGTGGTCGGCGGGGCTGGAGATGAGGTTGGAGTCGAAGAAGGCGTGGGCGTCGGCCCATAAGTGATAGGCGTCGAGGAAGTCCATGGTCAGAGCAGGCCCTTCTCAGCGAGCGCGTAGCGCACGGCCACGGCGCCGCTGGCCCCGGCGAGGTAAGCCCGCTCGGAGACCAGGACCAGGTCGAAGGCGAGGCCGCGTAGCTGGTCGAAGGCGGGCTCGCGGACGTACCGGGCGTCCGGCCACCACTTCAGCTTCGGCAGGCGGTAGCGGTCCAGGGCATCGGCGGCCTTGACCACGTCGGTGATGCGCTCGGCCCGGGCGTGGTCGGCCTTGTCGTCCGCTGTGAACGCTTCGTACGGGATGTCGTGCAGGCGGATGGCGGTGGCCGCCTGCACGATCCGCCGGGGTGTCGCGGTGAGGCCGAAGTGGCCCCAGACGGTGTCGGCGTTCGCAGCGAGCCAGATGGCCGCGCGGGCGCCGTGTCCGGGGTCGTTCTGGTCGTGGCGCCGCTGGCAGTCGTGGATGGAGGCGGCGAGGATCGCCGTGGCGGCGTCGGCGTCGCCGAGGCCGTTCGCCTCGGCGAGGGCGGCGGCGAGCGCCGCCGTCCTCATGGCGTGCCGGACTCCGTGGAGTGACGTGTGCAGGCGGGGGTCTGCCCACCACCGGGTGGGCAGACCGCCGTGCGCAAGCAGTTCCTTCGACTGCGGGCGCAAGGCGGGCTGGGGCGCCGGCGGGAGGTCGGGCCTGTGGGCGCTGATCCACGCGATGGTGGCGTGATCCATGTGCTGATGGAGCGGGAGCTGCCCTTGGGCGGCCAGGTCGATCAGGCTTGCAGGCAACGGGGTCGTGCTCATTCGTGCCCACCCCCTTGGTGGTCTCCGCGGTGATGTTGACTACCGGATCGGCGCGGCCTGCTGCTCGCGCTCCTTGCGCTCCTTCTCGGCGGCCTCGAAGGCTGCGGTGAAGTCGGTCAGCTCCTGCTCCGTCATCAAGGTCACGCCGAGCGCCGTGGCGACGTCTGTGATCTTGGCCTCCGCCTCGGCGCGGGCGGCGTCCGGGGCGCTGTCCTCCAACAGGACCTCGAACTCGGCGTGGTAGCCCCATGCCTCACTCCACTTGACGGCGATCTCGACGCCGTCGAAGCGGAAGTTGTGACGGAAGTTGAACGCCTCGTGCATCGCCGTCTCGAACCCCAGGGCGTTGAACACCTTCACTGCGGCGGGAACGTCGGTGGGGGCGATGGTGAACTCGGTCTCAGCGAAGGCCGCGCCCTGCCCGATCTTGCTCCCCTTGAGGGTGATCTTGGCGGTGCCGGCAGCGGTGTTGTCGGTGACCTTCAGGAGCTGGTCGGGGAGCACGTAGAAGTAGATGTGCTTGTCGTCGGGGCCCAAGTCCTCCCCGTCCGCCTTCAGGCGGGCGACGAGCTGGTCGTGGAACTCCTTGGTGAAGCGGGCTCGCATCTCGATCTCGACGGCCACGGGACTGCTGCCTCCTCGTTTCAGGCATGGCGAAGCCAGCCGGACCCTGCCGTGTGGGGGCCTGTCCGGTCGGGCGATCGCTATGGGGTTGGTGGTCGAACGCGGGGTGATGCGGCCGATGCGGTCCCGGCCGCATCACCCCGGTGGATCGGTAGGTGTCAGCCGAGGGAGCCGAAGCGCTCCTGGACGACACCTGAGTGCAGGTAGGTCGGCAGCTGGACGCCTCCCACCGACGTGCGGCCGGTGGCGACCTGCTCCTCCGTCTCGCTGGGGAAGCCCTCCAGCAGACGGAGGCACTGCTCGGCCCACTCACGCGACGCGGGCCAGTCGCCCAGGTCGCGGTGGCGCACTGCCAGGGCGTACGCGGTTTCGGTAGCCGCCCACAGGTCGCTCGCCAGATCACGCTGGAAGATCGACTCCAGCTCGTCGGTGGAGGCCAGGCGGGTCTGGTTGGTCATGGTGCCCTCTCGGTTCAGACGGTCGTGCCCCAGTGGTGATCAACGCGACGGCGTCTCCACAGTGACGCCGTGACCCGCCGCTAGTACGTGTAGATCTCGGCCAGCGTCTTGTAGTCCTGCAGCTCGCCTTTGTCGAACCACAGCTCCACCTCTTGCTCGGCCTCCTCCGCGTTGCCGGAGGCATGCACGAGGTTCGCGACCGCCTTGCCAGAGGCGATGCTGGCCGCGGCGCTGTAGTGCGAGAAGTCGCCCCGCACCGTGCCGGCCGGAGCCTGATTCGGGTACGTACTGCCGACGATCTTGCGGACGGTGGCGATAGCGTCGAAGCCCTCCAGCACCAGGGCGATGACCGGGCCCTGCTGCATGAACGTCGACGTGACGTTGTAGACCTCCGAGCCCAGCCGCTCCTCCAGGTCGAAGTAGTGCCGGCGGGTGAACTCCTCGTCCATCCACTTCATCTTGGTGCCGACGATCTTCAGCGCGGCGTCCTCGAACCGCGTGATGATCCTTCCTGCCAGGCCACGCGCCAGCGCATCGGGCTTGAGCAGGACGAGCGTGCGCTCGACAGTGTGTGCCTGAACCTCGGGCATTGACTCCCTTTCGCCTTGCTAGCAAACGAACATGACGGACGATCAGCCGTCACCTTCTGAGGTTACCGGCGCTGGCAGGACGGTTCGGGCCTGCGTGCGATGCCAAGGACGGGTGAACGCCGGCAATGGTGTCGACGCCTAGTTGACCGAGAGGTTCGATTCAGCCAACTTCCCTGCCCCTGCTATTTGATGGGGGTACGCACCTAGAATCTCCCTGTGGTCGGCTGGCGCTCGCGCGCCTCTCACGTGCCTTCCAGGGACTGAGCCTTCAGCGAGTGGTTTTTGGCCCCTGGTGACTCCGATTCTCCCGGGGCTCTTCCCGCGCGACCATGAAGTGCCAGTGCAGTGGGAGTGCATTTTTGGCGTGCGGGTTTCTGCATCGGAGCGGCGACGAGGGGCAGTCTTGTGGACGTGATCGAGAGCTGGAGCGGCCGCTACGCCTGCCTGCTGCAGTCCGCCCTGCGGCTCGGCAACGAACAGTTCGCCGCGCATCTGGGTATCGCCGTGAGGACCGTGGCCGCCTGGCACTCCGACGCGTCTGTCGTGCCTCGCCGAGAGATGCAGCGGCTTCTCGACACGGCCTATGAGCGGGCTTCTGCGGCTGCGCGACAGCGCTTCGCACTCCTGCTGGCGAAGGAACGGGCCCCATCGGACTCGACGCCCCTGGGCGCGCAGGCATTGCGGGTGGCCATCGCGGTGGTGGTCCGCGACAGCGATGTCCTGCTTGTGTGCCGGCGGGATGACGACGTTGCTGGGATCACCTGGCAGTTCCCGGCCGGGGTCATCAAGCCGGGAGGCAAGGCGGAGACCACCACCGTGCGGGAGACCTTGGACGAGACCGGTGTCCACTGCGCAGTTCGCCAGCGCCTCGGTAATCGGCTTCACCCCGTGACCGGTGTGCTGTGCGAGTACTTCCTCTGCGAGTACCTGACGGGCGAGGCCACCAACAGCGACGCCATCGAGAACATCGACGTCATGTGGGTCCCGAGAAAGTCGGTGCCCCGGTTCATCCCCATCGATACGATCTTCCCACCCATTCTGGCTGTCCTGGAGGAGCAGACGTGACGCAGCACAACGCGGAGGAACGACCGGGTATCGCCGCGGCTATCGTCGTCCACGAGGGGCGCGTGCTCATGGTCCGCCGCCGGGTCAGCGAGGGGCAGCTCTCCTGGCAGTTCCCGGCTGGTGAGGTCGAGCCCGGAGAGGCGCGTGAGGACGCCGCCGTGCGGGAGACCCAGGAGGAGACTGGACTGGACGTGGCCGCCGTGAAGCTGCTCGGCGAGCGGATCCATCCGAAGACGGGCCGGCTGATGTCGTACACGGCCTGCGAGGTGATGGGCGGCACCGCCCACGTAGCCGACACCGAGGAGTTGGCCGAGCTCGCTTGGGTCGCCCATGGCGAGATCCCGCAGTACGTGCCGTACGGGTTGTTCGAGCCGGTGCAGGAATATCTCGACGCAGCCCTGACTACCTGAGCACTCCCCTCTCAAGAGTGGCGGGCTCATGATCCCGAATTAGTGTGTTGTTGTTGTCGGGGCGGAGCGCTGGCACTGACGATCGCCGTTCGTCCCTCCGCCGGGAAGTATCCGGTCTCGGTCACCACGGGACGGATGGTCTGGAGGTGCGGCTCCGCGTAAGCCGGGTCGCAGGAGCGGGTGTCACGTAGGCTCCGGTGCTGTCGCATGCTGGCCTGTCCGTGGAATCAGGGGACGCCGATGACGCAGCAGCTTTGGAGCAGCCAGAGGCATCAGACCGCGATCGGCCGAGTCGGCCTCTCGCTGCCGGCTCGTCGCGCCGTCGGCGACCTCCAGTTGGAACCCGACACGGGAGTGCTGGACTACGGGTGCGGACGTGGCGGAGATGTACGGGCACTGCAGCACCTCGGCCTCGATGCCGCCGGGTGGGACCCGGTCCACTTCCCGGACGGGCCGCGTGAGCCGGCCGAGGTGGTCCTTCTCACCTACGTCCTGAACGTCATTGAGAATCCCGCCGAACGACGCGAGACGCTCCTACGAGCCTGGGACCTCGCTAAATCGGCCTTGGTCGTGTCCGCGCGGTTGAGGTGGGAGCGCAATCAGATCAAAGGCGCGGAGTACGGCGACGGCATTCTCACGCAGCGCCGCACCTTCCAGCGCCTCTACGCTGCCGGTGAGCTGCGCGACTACGTTGAGGAGGCCACCGGCGTCCGCTGCGTGTCGGCGGCGCCCGGCATCGTTTACGCGTTCAAGGACGATGCGGCCCGCCTGAGTTACCTCGCCCGACAGGTCGCTCCTGACGGAGGGTGGCTGGCGTCCGAGGACACCGCCTCGGCGATCAGGTCAGTCGTCGCTCATTTCGAACAGCGTGGCAGGATGCCTCAGCTGGAGGAAATGCCGCAGCCCATCATTAGCCTCCTTGGCCACCTGCGCCCCGCTGAACTCAAGCGCCTTGCCGAACAGGAAGCCGACCTCGCGAAGGTAGAACGAAGCGCCGAGCGCGGAGCCCTCGACACACTGCAGTTCCTCGCGCTGGAGCTGTTTCACGGCCGAGGCCCGGTGAGTAGTCTGCCCCTGCCTGTTCAACTGGACATCCGTTCCTTCTTCCCGTCGTACACCGAGGCGTGCCACCGAGCGGATCGGCTGCTGTTCAAGCTGCGCGACGACGCCTACGTCCGCCGGGCGATGAACGGATCGATCGCCGGCAAGTTCACCGCGACCGCCCTGTACGTTCACCGCCGCGCACTCCATCGGATCCCGGCCGTGCTGCGCCTGTACGAGCAGTGCGCGAGCATCGCTGCCGGCCGGCCTGGCGAGTGGTCCGTCGTCAAGCTCCGCCATCAGGGCCGCGGGGTCAGCTGGCTCGACTATCCCGAGTTCGACACGGACCCCCACCCGCGAATCGCGGCCTCGTACGCCGTCGACCTGAAGACCCTCAAGTCCTCCTTCACCTCGTACGCGGACTCCACCAACCGTCCCCTGCTGCACCGCAAGCACGAGTTCCTTGCCGAGGATGATCCCGACGCACCCAAGTACCGGAGGCTCACCGACGCCGAGGTCCGCGCCGGTCTTTACGAGAGCCCGCACCTGATCGGCACGGAAGAGGGATGGGAGCGCGAACTCGTTCGCTGCGAACGGGAGTTGCGAGGCCACCGGCTCGTACGGCGCACCACCAGCACCTGAGCCTCGCTCCGGCTCTCGGCACCGCAGTGATTGTCAGTGCCGTGTGCCACGCTCCACCCATGACCACCACCCGGATGGAGGGCTCCTGCCGGCCCTCATACCGAACGCTGCCCACCCTCGCGCTGGCCGAGCCCGAGGACCATGTCCGTGAACTCACCGACTGGGTGGAGCATGCCTCCGCCGTGACAGGAGCCCCCGGGGCGCAGAGCGGCTGGGACACGGCCTACAAGTGGCTGCGCCTCGCCCAGGGCCTGCGCACGGTGACGTTCGACATGTCCTACGACGACGGCGGCATGTGCTCAGCGGGCCTCGACTTCGACGCCGTCTGGACCGAGATGATGGAGGAGTGGCAGCAGCACCAGGTCCGGCTCGGCTACCTGCGCGCGGCATTCGAAGGATTCGTTCGGCTGCTGTACCCGGACACCGCGGAGCCGGGTCTGGCGGCGGAGGCCGCTGAGGAACAGTTGCAACACCACGCCGAAGCATGGCCGGTGCACGCGCATGCGGTCGCCAACCATCTGCGGACGCATGCCTCTGGCGGCGTGCCGGGCGCCGGCCCGTCGGTGGCGGCAGCAGTGACTCAGGCGATTGCCCTGCACGAGATGGCCGTCCGGGGCCGTGCCTCCATCCCCGAGCCGGGAAGCGACGAGGACGGAAAGGTCTTTCCCACCGGACACGCCGAAGTCTGTACGGTAAAGGAAGCCTCCACGGTACTGCTGCTGGGGATCCAGCTACTGATGGCCGCGGCGGTGAAGGAGGACCGCGTCGCCGTCTTCGACGACAAGTACCTTCTCGACGGCATGTGGATTCCCGACGCCTCAGGCGGCAGCCGCTGGGTGGATGAAGAAATGCCTTATGGCGAGTACCTCGCCGTTCTCCACCTCCAGCCCGGCGAGCCGCCCGAGCTCTGATTCCGCCACCTACAGAACCCCTGAGCGGCCACATCGGCAGCCCAGAGGCAAACGACGGGTGGGCCCGACCCCGTGGGGGGGGGGCCCCCCCCCCGTTTGGGGCGGGGGGCCGAGAGCAGGCAGAACCCACCGAGCGGGCGAAA
>NZ_JBEXET010000039.1:0-81003 GCF_040606415.1 Streptomyces sp. NPDC005423
GTCACGTACAAGGTCGAGGCGACCCGTGTCGAGCAGCGCACCGACTTCGACAAGCTGATCGTCGACGTCGAGACCAAGCAGGCGATGCGTCCGCGCGACGCCATGGCCTCCGCGGGCAAGACCCTGGTCGAACTGTTCGGTCTCGCCCGCGAGCTCAACATCGACGCCGAGGGCATCGACATGGGCCCGTCCCCCACGGACGCCGCCCTCGCCGCCGACCTCGTACTGCCCATCGAGGACCTCGACCTCACCGTCCGGTCGTACAACTGCCTCAAGCGCGAGGGCGTCCACTCCGTGGGCGAGCTCGTGGCCCGCTCGGAGGCCGACCTCCTGGACATCCGCAACTTCGGCGCGAAGTCCATCGACGAGGTCAAGGAAAAGCTCGCCGGCATGGGCCTGGGCCTGAAGGACAGCCCGCCCGGATTCAACCCGACCGCCGCCGCCGACGCCTTCGGCGCCGACGACGACGCGGACGCGGGATTCGTGGAGACCGAGCAGTACTGAGCGCCACGACGATCCGAGCAGCACCGCGCGTAAGGGGACAGAAGCACCTCGCCGCTGTCCCCACCCGCTGGGCGACCTCGGCCGGGGCCGGGTCCGCGTCCGCGCACGGCCACGTGGACACCGTCGTCTGCAGCGGTCCGTAGGGCCGCTCGGCGAGTACGTGGCCGCCTCGTCGCCCATGGGGGTGCCGCCGGACAGTATCCGGGAGACGCTCAGCAGGCCCCGCCCCACTGCTAGTGGGTCGTACGCGCCGGGGTGGGCGTCGGCGGCGGTGTACGCCGTGCCGAGCGCGCCGGGCGTGCTGCCGGCCGCGCGGATCACATCCCGGCCCTCCGGGCGGACCGCCTGAGAACGCGTACGGGCTCCGCAGACCACCTGTCTGCGGAGCCCGTACCGCGTCAGAGTCTCGAAGGGCCCCGGTCCGCCGCCCTGGCGCCCGCGTGGAGCACGCTCACCCGTATCGCCGGCTCGCTTCGGAACGTTGCCCGGTCTCCCGGCGGGATCGAACCGCCCCGCCTGCCGACCGACGGGCCGACCCGCGTCATACCGTCGTGGCGGCTGCTTCTCGGGGTGGCCGCCGCACCGTGCGAGACCGGGTCAGCGTGCCCGAAGACCGCCATGCCGACCTCCAACTCGGCCAGCCGGTGCAGCGGTTGGTCGGCCCGTGCGCGGTCGGTGTGGAAAACACCCGGCATGGCCCGGCCGACGTTGGCGACCGTAGCGCCGGTGAACAGCACCCGAGGTCCGGGCAGGTGGAGCGCGATCGACCCGTCCGTGTGCCCGGGCACCGCGACCACCACCGCCACGCCGCCGAACTCCAGCACATCGCCGTCCCCCACCTCCCGGTCCACGTCCATCCCCCCAGCCTGCACGGCCGCCATGTCCGCGTTCGCTGACGGCTCACCAGCTGTGCGGAACGCGACCCGGCCCCCGCGCCCGGCCCCGGACCCCGACCGGAACCGGTCCTCGCGTATCCCCCGGGGTGCCCGACTGCGCCGCTCAAGATGCGCTGTGCCGGATATCTACCAGACTTGATCGCATGGCAGAAGAACGTCGACCTGGCGCAAGGAAATCCTCCACGACGACCGCTCGCCGCCTGCGGACGGTGAGCGGAGCCGAGCAGGCCGCGCGTGCTGCCTCGCAGAGCCTTGAGGGGCTGATCGGCCACCCGATGGAGGGTGTCACGGCCGTAGGACGTGACGAGGACGGCTGGTGTGTGGTCGTGGACGTCCTGGAACTGCCCCGGATCCCGGACACGACGAGCCTGCTCGCCTCGTACGAGGTACGGCTCGACCAGAACGGCGAGCTCCTGGAGTACCGCAGGGTCCGCCGCTACCGGCGGGGATCCGCAGACGAGTGACGCACCACCCGACCTCGCCCGACGACCGGAAGGACACTTCATGCCCGCGACCACGTACTCCGACGAGGTAGTGGCGTGCCCACCGCGCGCCGGCACGTTGTACGACGTGCTCGAGCTCATCCTCGACCGGGGCATGGTGATCGATGTGTTCGTCCGGGTCTCCCTGGTCGGCATCGAGATCCTCAAGATCGACGCGCGGATCGTGGTGGCGAGCGTGGACACGTACCTGCGGTTCGCGGAGGCGTGCAACCGGCTCGATCTGGAGCGGGACTCCGGCAGTACCACCATCCCCGAACTGCTCGGCGGCGGAGTGCGGGGCGCTGCCAAGTCCATGGGCAAACGCAAGGTGCGCGAGACCGCGCACAGCGTCGGAGACAGTGTGCGCAAGGCGGTCGGCGGCCGGACCGAGGACCCCGACGAGTCCGACGCGGAAGAGGAGCAGGAGGTCCCGCGGAAGCGCCGCCCTCCGGCGCGAAGCGGCACCAGCCGCCGGCGCCGACCCGTGGAGGCGTGAGCCGTGACGGCCGAGGGCGTCTACGTCTACGCGATCATCCCTGCCGGAAGGCGGCTGCCGGCCGCCGCGACGGGTGTGGGCAGCCCCGCGGTGCCGGTGCGGTCGATCCGGCAGGGAAAGGTGGCCGCTGTCGTCAGTGAGGCTCCTCCGCAGCTGCGCGCCAGGCGCCGTGATCTGCTCGCTCACCAGGATCTGCTGCTGCGTCTCGCGGAGCGGGGCCCGGTACTTCCGATGCGTTTCGGGATGGTCGCCGACGAGGAGTCGGTGTTGGCCCGGCTCGCGGAGCGCGAGGCGGACCACCTGACGGTACTGGAACACGTATCGGACGGCGTCGAGGTCAACGTCAAGGCGCTGCCCGCGCAGGACGCGCTGGCGAGCGTCGTCGCGGAGGAGGCGGACGTCCGTCGGCTGCGGGACGCGGTGCGCCGACGGCCCGGTTACGAAGCCAGCCTGCGGCTCGGCGAGGCCGTCGCGGCAGCTCTCCAGCGCAGGGCTGTGGAGGCGGGCCGGCGCATTCTGCACGAGCTGACACCCAAGGCCCGAGCGGTGGCCGCGGGACCCGAGGTCCAGGGCTGCGCGCTCAACACGTCGTTTCTCGTGGGCCGCGGAGACTGGGACGCCTTCCGGGCGGCGGCGGAGGAGTTGGCCGCCGCGCATCGCGACCGTGTGGAACTGCGTCTCGCGGGCCCGTTGCCTTGCTACAGCTTCGTCTCCTCCGAACGCGTCCCCCTCCGAACCGCTGGGGCCTGAGATGGGACTGATCACCGGCTTGCTCACCCTGCCCATCGCCCCGGTCCGCGGCGTCGTCTGGGTGGCGGAGAAGCTCAACGACGCGGCCGAGCGTGAGCTGCACGACCCGGGAGTGCTCCGTACCCAGCTGGCCGTGCTGAACCAGGAACTCGAAGACGGCGACATCAGCCTGGACGAGTTCGAACGAGAAGAGGAGCGGCTGCTCGACCGGCTTCATGCCGCGCGGGCCCGTGCCACGCGGAACGATCGAAGGTGACGCACTCATGGACGACAAGGACAAGGTGGCTCTCGCCGCTGCCGTAGTGGGCGGCTATGTGCTGGGCCGTTCGAAAAAGGGCCGGATGGCGCTGTCCATCGCGACGTACCTGGCAGGCCGGCGCTTCGGCCTCGAACCTCGCCAGCTCGCGGCCGAGGGCATGCGCAGACTGACGGAGATCCCGCAGGTCGCCGAGTTGCAGGAGCAGCTGCGGGGTGAGGTTCTCCAGGCGGGCCGCAAGGCCGTGAGCGCCGCCGCTGAACGAGGCATGGGCCAGCTTGCCGGCGCCATCAGCGAGCGTACGTCCCTGATCGGCAAGGCCAAGCCGGCCGACGAGGAAGACGAAGAGGACGAAGAGGACGAAGAGAACGACGTCCCGGAAGACGAGGACGCGGAGTACGACGAGGACGAGGAAGAGGAAGAAGGAGAGGAAGAAGAGGGCGAGGGCGAGCCTGAAGACGAATACGAGGAGGACGAAGACGAGGACGAGGACGGCGGCGGAGAGGAGGAGGAAGACGAAGAGGGCGCGCCGGAAGAAGAGGAAGAGCCGAAAGCGCCGCCGCGGCGGCGGCACCGGAAGTCCGCTCCCGCTCGCGAAGAGAGCAAGCCTCGGGCGCCCAGGAAGACCGCACCGCGCAAGGCACCGGCGAAGAAGGCGACTGCCGACAAGTCCGCGGCCGGTAGGACAGCGGCGAACAAGACGACACCCGGCAAGAAGACCGCGGCCGGCAAGACGGCAGCGAAGAAGGCCCCCGCGAAGAAGGCTGCTCCCGCGAAGAAGACAGCGGCCAAGACGACGGCGTCGTCGAAGCGGACAGCATCCAAGCGCGCCGATCGTCGGAGGTAGTCAGCCATGACCAAGACGGAGAACGACGGGCCTGCCGAGCAAGCGTCAGGAGTGGACCAGATTCGTGAGGCGCTGTCCAAGTTCCTGTCCACGCAGGTGGAGAATCTCGCCGAGAAGGCGGGCGAGAAGCTGACCAACCTCACGGGGCAGCTGACTGACGCGTCCGAGAAGGGGGGCTCCCTCCCTGCGATCGGATCGCGCATTCTCCAAGGTGACTCCCCCGTGAAAGCCTTCGTTTCGGAGAAGGCCAAGGGCGTCAAGGACAATGTCATGGAGAAAGTCAAGGGCGCCGTCGGCGGGGGAAAAGGGAAGCGCAAGTCCAGTGGCGGCAAGGTCATGAACATCGTCGAGGTTCTCGACGTGGGAGTGCCCCTGCGCGAGGCCTACGACTACTGGACGCAGTACGACCAGTTCAGCAGCTTCGCCAAGGGCGTTCGAGACGTTTCGAAGGGTGATGAACTCACCAGCGACTGGAAGGTGAAGGTCGGTCCGTCGACACGCAGTTTCACGGCCACCGTCGAGGAACAGATTCCTGACGACCGCATCGTCTGGACCTCCAAGGGTGCCAAGGGAACAACGCGCGGCGCGGTCAGCTTCCACGAACTGACACCCACTCTGACCCGCATCGTCCTGGTCGTGGAGTACTACCCGTCCGGGTTCTTCGAGAAGACGGGCAACCTCTGGCGTGCGCAAGGGCGCCGTATGCGACTGGACTTCAAGAATTTCCAGCGGTACGTCACCCTTACCAGCGAAGAGCCCGACGGCTGGCGCGGCGAGATCCGCGACGGAGAAGTCGTCGTATCCCACGAGGACGCCGTCGAACAAGAAGAGCAGGAGGAGCAGGAGGAGCAGGAGGACGACGGCTCCGAGAACGAGGACGAGGAAGAAGGAGAGGGCGAAGACGAAGACGGGGAAGGCGCCGACTCCGCCTACGAGGACGAGGAAGAGGAAGAAGACGACGAGGTTCCGGAGGACGAGGATTCGCCCGAGGACGAGGACGAGGACCAGGCCGCGTCCGAGGACGAAGACGAAGACGAGTTGGAGGAAGAGGACGAGGAAGAAGAAGCTCCCAGGAGAAGAAGAGGGCAGAGGCGACGCCGTGACTGACGTCGACTTCCGGCAGGAGGCGTATGCCGTCCCGGGACCTCAGACCACCAACCTCGCCGACATTCTCGAAAGGGTTCTGGACAAAGGGATCGTGATCGCCGGGGACATCAAGATCGACCTCCTCGACATCGAACTTCTCACCATTCGACTGCGCTTGTTCGTGGCATCCGTGGATACCGCGAAGAAGGCCGGAATCGACTGGTGGGAAAACGATCCGGCCCTCAGTTCACGCGCTTCCCGCGACGCCTTGCGGGAGGAGAACCGTGAACTGCGCGCGCGTCTCTCGGAAATCGAACCGGAAGCGCTGGACGCATAGGCTTCCGTAGCGCTCCACTCCACCACCGCATCCGGAACAAGCAATCAGTGAGGAGAACCGAGGTAGATGACGGAGCGCGCCTCTGAGCTCTCGGACGCCGACGCCACGTACGTGTTCGCCGTCTGCCGCGATCCGGACGTGCCGGCCCTCGCCGCGCTGGCGGGGGTGACCGGCGGGACACCTGTGCGGCCCCTCTCGCTGGGAACCCTCACGGCGATCGTCCAGACCGTCCGAGCCGGCGAATTCAGCGACGAGGCGTGGCAGGCGCGCCTGTCCGACCAGCGGGAACTGGAACGGTACGCGCGCGCTCACCACGACGTGGTCTCGGCGGTCGCCACCAGCTGCCCCACCGTCCCCCTGCCCATGGCCACCCTCTACCACGGTGAACAGAGGGCGCGGGAGGCGCTGTTGAAGGAGACGGACCGGTTCCACACCGCGCTCAGACGCATCGCTCACCACTCCGAATGGGGCCTGAAGGTCTACACCACGCCCACCGCTCCCGGCGGCACCGGCGGGAGGTCGGCGCGACCCGTCTCGTCAGCTGACCGATCTCGTCCGGCGCCGGGGACCGGCCTCGCCTACCTCGACCGCAAGCGAACCGCGCAGGAGCGGCGGGAACGATGCCAGGAGGAGGCGCTGCGGGCGGCGGAAGCGGTGGACGCCGATGTCAGTCGGCTGGCCACCGCGTCCCGCCGGTTGCCGCCACACCCCCAGCCTTCCGGGGAACGCAGGGTACAGATCCTCAACGCGACCTATCTCGTGGCGGAACACCGCTCCGCAGAGCTCGCGCTGCTGGCCCGGACCCTTCAGGAACGCACCGGGTCGCAGATCGAGCTGTCGGGACCTTGGGTGCCCTACTCGTTCGTGGGCGAGGTGTAGACCGTGACCCACGACGTGGTGCCCTGGGACAACGCCGGGCCGCTGAACGGCCCTCTCGGCGTACCGCTCGTCGACCTGCTGGACCGCGTCCTGGCAACCGGTGTGGTGGTCAGCGGTGACCTGGTCATCGCCATCGCCGACGTGCCGTTGGTACGGCTGTCGCTGCACGCCCTGCTGTCATCCGTCAACGACCGTGTCCCGGCCCCCTGGGCGGACGGTGGGCCGCTGTGACGGGCTCCCGACTCGACCTGGACTCCGAGCGGATGGGACGCGATCTGGTCGCCCTGGTCCTCACCGTGGTCGAACTCCTCAGACAGCTGATGGAGCGCCAGGCGATCCGCCGTATCGATCAGGGCGACCTCAGCGACGAGCAGGCTGACGAGATCGGAACCACGCTGATGCTGCTCGACCAACGCATGACCGAACTGTGCGACCAGCACGGGGTGCGCCCCGAGGACCTCAATCTCGACCTCGGCCCCCTGGGAAGCCTCCTGCCCCGCAACTGACGGCACAGACGGCACTGACGCGGCCCATCAGGGAGCGGACGCGGATGCCGCCCCGCACCTCATCGCCGTACCCCGCCGATCGACCGCGGCAGAAGTCGCCGGCCCCGACCGGTCCCCAAGAACGACCGAAGGCCGGTTTCGGATGACTCCGAAACCGGCCCTGAGCTGCGACTGTCTCCAGTCGGGACGACAGGATTTGAACCTGCGACCCCTTGACCCCCAGTCAAGTGCGCTACCAAGCTGCGCCACGTCCCGGTGACCGTCTGACCTGGGGTTTCCCCTGGCCGGACGTGCAGGGAAACCATACCGCACTCGCGTCGGTGGTCGCGCACCCGTTTATCCGGTGCCGATGCCTTACGGCTTGACCTGAAGTTGGATTGAGGTTGCACGATCGGGCGTATGACGACCGCGACGGAACACCTTCGCCCCTACACGTACGGCGACCTGCCCGGACTCATGAGCCTCATGACGGGCGACGAGAAGCACGGTCCGGCGGCGACCTCGACGCTCGACGTCCTGTGGGTGCTCCACGACCGGGTGCTGCGGATCGCCCCGGAGCGCACGGACGATCCCGGGCGGGACCTGTTCCTGCTCTCCAAGGGGCACGGGCCGATGGCGTACTACGCCGTTCTCGCCGCCAAGGGGTTCCTGCCCGCGGAGTGGCTGGCGGACTTCGGGGCCTACGACTCGCCGCTCGGCCACCATCCCGACCGGATGCTGGTGCCGGGGGCCGAGATCGGCAGCGGTTCGCTGGGGCACGGGCTGCCGATAGCCGTCGGGACGGCGCTGGGACTGCGCGCCCAGGGGCGGTCCGAGCCGCAGGTCTGGGTGCTGATCGGGGACGCCGAACTGGACGAGGGCAGCAACCACGAGGCCATCGCCTTCGCCGGGCCCGCCGGACTCGACCGGCTGCACTCGGTCGTGGTCGACAACGCCTCGGCCAGTCACGGCAGGCCCGGCGGCATCTCCGCCCGCTTCGAGGCGGCGGGCTGGTCCGCGGTGACCGTCGACGGCCGGGACCACGAAGCGCTGTACGCGGCGTTCACCGCGCCGCATCCGGGCCGCCCGCACGTCGTCGTCGCCCAGGTCGAACCGATGTCCGCGTGACCCTCCTTCCCGCTTCCCGTCTCCTCCCCCGGCTCGTCGGCTCTCCGGCTCGCCGGCTCAAGAAGGGCTCTCCTCCCATGGACACCATGCGTGACCGTTTCGCCCCGGTCCTCTCCCGGCTGCTCGACGAGAATCCTCGGGTCGTGGTCGTCCTCGCCGAGATCGGCCTGGCCGACTTCGGGGAGGCGCGGCAACGGCATCCCGACCGGGTGATCAACGTCGGCATCCGGGAGCAACTGCTGATCGGAGCCGGTGCCGGGCTGGCGCTCACGGGGCTGCGGCCGGTCGTGCACACCTTCGCCAGTTTCCTCGTGGAGCGGCCCTTCGAGCAGGTCAAGCTGGACCTGGGGCACCAGGGGCTGGGCGCGGTGCTGGTCAGCGCCGCGGCCTCCTTCGACTGGCCCGCCGGCGGGTTCACGCACATGGCTCCGGGCGATGTGGCACTGCTGGACACGCTGGACGGGTGGACCGTGCATGTGCCGGGCCACCCGGACGAGGCCGAGACCCTGCTGCGGCACGCGGTCGCGGCGGGCGACGAGAAGGTGTACGTCCGCCTGTCCGTCCAGTCCAACGCCGGTGGTCTGCCCGTCGACGGCGTGCGTTTCCGCACCGTCCGCGAGGGAGGTTCCGGTGTCGTGGTCGCCGTCGGTCCGACCCTCGACACCGTGCTCACGGCGACGGAGGGTCTGAACGTCACCGTCCTGTACGCCACGACCGTACGGCCCTTCGACGCGGCCGCCCTGCGCCGGGCCGTGGAGTCGGCCGGCACCGATGTGGTCCTCGTCGAGCCCTACCTGGCGGGCACCTCGACGGCAGCCGCGAACGACGCCCTCGCCGACGTGCCCCACCGGGTGCTCGGTCTCGGTGTCGGCCGCGCCGAACTCCGTCGCTACGGCACCGTGGAGGAGCACATCACCGCCCACGGTCTGGACGCCCGGTCACTGCGGGACCGTATCGGAGGCTTCCTCGACACCTCTCCCGCGCGGCTCGGCGGGGTCCCGTCCGGAACTTTGTCGACCGTCGACCGTCGAGTGTGACGGGGCGGCCGTGACCGGTCGAGGCCAACGGGCGCTCAAGCAGAGGCGGTTGAGGCCCATGCGGTTCGAGGCCGGGAAGCGCGTCCATCTCAGTCCCCGGCCGGCAGGCCCAACTCGGGGTAAGCCTCCAGCAGGCGGGGCGGGGCCGCCTGACGCCAGGAGTCGGCGAGGATGTCGCGCAGTTCGTCCTCGCCGTCCAACGCGGCGAGCCGGGCCCGGACCCACGCGAAGCCCGCCTCGTGGTCGGCGATCCAGAACTTCCGCGGCTCGGCCAGCACCAGTTCGTCGCGCTCCGTCTTCGGACAGCGCACGGCGATGGAGGTCTCCTCCTCGGGCAGCGTCGCGAACATCTTTCCCGCGACCCGGAACGTGGGCATGGACCAGGCGGTCTTCTCCGCGGTGTCCGGGAAGGACAGGGCGATCCGGCGTACGTCTTCGGCATCGGACATGACAGGCACCGTAACGGCTCCCACTGACAACTACCTGATGGGAGCACCCGGCCGCCCGGGCTCGCCGAGCAGTCGTCAGGCGTGGTGACGGCTGGTTGCTGGGCCTGCCGGGGAAGGCGGAGCTCCGGTGCCCGCGGTGTCAGTCAACGGATCGCTCAACTCCCATGCCGGGAAACGCAGTTCACCGGGTCAGGGCCGGGCGAAGCCTGCCTCGTGGCGACAGCGCGCTCCGCCGACCAGCCGGTGCGGGAGCGGGTTCACGCCTCGGCGGCCTCTCCCAGGGCGTCGAGGACCGGGCGGATCAACGGGTGTTCCTCCGCTCCCCGGCGTACGGCCGCGAAGACGCGGCGGGTCGGCGCCACGCCGTCGACGGGGCGGACGACCACGTCCGTCAGGTCCATGCCGCGCAGGGCCGAGCGCGGCACGAGGGCCACGCCCGCCGCGGCCGAAGCGAGGGCCACCACGGCGCGGAAGTCGTCGGAGGAGTGCGTGAGGCACGGTGCGAAGCCGGCGTGCTCGCAGGCCAGGACCACCACCTCGTGGCAGGGGTTGCCGGGGTACGGGCCGATCCAGGGGTCCCCGGCCAGTCCGGCGAGGGGGATCTCGGCGGCGCCGGCCAGCCGGTGGGCGACCGGAAGGACCGCGTCGAACGGCTCGGCGTAGAGCGGGACATGGGTCAGCCGGGGGTCGTCGGCGGGCGGCGCCCCGCGGTACTCGACGGCGACCGCGACATCGACCTGCCGGTCGAGCACCATCGGCAGGCTGGCGTCGCCCTCGGCGTCCTGGACGCGGACGCGGATGCCGGGCGCGGTCAGCGCGAGGCGGGTCACGGCCGGGGCGACGACCTGGGCGATGCCGGTCGCGAAGGAGGCGACGGTGACGGTACCGGCGGCGCCGGAACCGTACGCGGCGAGTTCCGCCTCCGCCCGCTCCAGCTGCGCAAGGACCGCGTGGGTGTGGCCGAGCAGGATCTCCCCGGCCGGGGTCAGCCGTACGCCCCGGGCGCCGCGCTCGACGAGGCGGTGGCCGGTCTCCTGTTCCAGGGCGGTGAGCTGCTGGGACACCGCCGAGGGGGTGAGATAGAGCGCGGCGGCAGCCGCCGTCACGGTGCGGTGGTCGGCCACCGCACGGAGGATGTGGAGCCGCCGCGCTTCGATCATGGGCCCGATTATCGCAATATGTCCGGGCCGGTCGCCGCCACGGGCAGGTCACGGCCACGGGTGCGGCCGGCACCACGACCACGGCCACGGGCCGCCCGGCCCCCGTTCCGTACAAGCCACCCGTTCCGTTCAAGCCACCCGTTCCGCTCAGGCGTCCAGCTCCGCCCGGGCCGCGACGAAGGCGTCGACCGCGCGGTCCACGTCGGCCGTCGAGTGCGCGGCGGAGAGCTGGACCCGGATGCGGGCCCGGCCCTGCGGGACCACGGGGTACGAGAAGCCGATCACGTAGATGCCGCGTTCCAGCAGCAGCTCCGCCATCCGGCCGGCCCGCTCCGCGTCGCCGATCATCACCGGGGCGATGGCGTGATCGCCGGGGAGGACGTCGAAACCCTCCTCGGTCATCCGGCGGCGGAACAGGGCGGTGTTCTCGGCGAGTTGGAGCCGCAGGCCGTCGGCCGACTCCAGCAGGTCGAGCACCTTCAGGGAGGCCGCCGCGATCACCGGCGCGAGGGTGTTGGAGAACAGGTACGGCCGGGAGCGCTGGCGCAGCAGCGCGACGATCTCGGCGCGGGCGGCGACGTAACCGCCGGAGGCGCCGCCGAGCGCCTTGCCGAGGGTGCCGGTGATGATGTCGACGCGGTCCATGACGCCGTGCAGCTCGGGGGTGCCCCGGCCGCCGGGGCCGACGAAGCCGACGGCGTGGGAGTCGTCGACCATGACCATGGCGCCGTGGCGGTCGGCGAGGTCGCAGATCTCGCGCAGGGGTGCGACGTAGCCGTCCATGGAGAAGACGCCGTCGGTGACGATCAGCTTGCGGCGGGCGCCCGACGCCTCCTTCAACTGCCGTTCCAGATCGGCCATGTCACGGTTGTCGTAGCGCAGGCGGCGGGCCTTGGAGAGGCGGATGCCGTCGATGATGGAGGCGTGGTTGAGGGCGTCGGAGATCACCGCGTCCTGCTCGCCGAGGAGGGTCTCGAACACGCCTCCGTTGGCGTCGAAGCAGGAGGAGTAGAGGATCGTGTCCTCCTGGCCGAGGAACGCGGACAGCCGCGCCTCCAGCTCCTTGTGGACTGTCTGCGTACCGCAGATGAAGCGGACGGAGGCCATGCCGTAGCCCCAGCGGTCGAGGGCCGCGTGGGCGGCGGCGACGACGTCGGGGTGGTCGGCGAGGCCGAGGTAGTTGTTGGCGCAGAAGTTGAGGACCTCGCCCGGCCGGCCGCCCGCGGTGACCCGCACCGTCGCGGACTGCGGGGAGCCGATCACCCGCTCGGGCTTGTACAGTCCGGCGGCGCGGATCTCGTCGAGGGTGGTACGCAGTTCGTCGCGCACGGAGTCGAACATCATCAATTCCCTTGCTACAGAGTCCAGTCCAGGATGACCTTGCCGCCCTTGCCGCTCGCCGCGTCCGCGAACGCCGCCTCGTGGTCGCGGTGTCCGTACCGGCCGGTGATCACGGGCGCGAGGTCGAGGCCGCCTTCGAGCAGTACCGACATCGCGTACCACGTCTCGAACATCTCACGGCCGTAGATGCCCTTGAGGGTGAGCATCGAGGTGACGACGCGGGCCCAGTCGACGGGGAACTCCTGGGACGGCAGGCCGAGCAGGGCGATACGGCCGCCGTGCGTCATGTTGGCGATCATGTCGCGCAGCGCCTCGGGGCGGCCGGACATCTCCAGGCCGACGTCGAAGCCTTCGCGGAGGCCCAACTCCCCTTGACCGTCCGCGATCTGAGCTTCCGTCACGTCGAGTGCGAGGCTGACGCCGATCTTGCGGGCGAGGGCGAGGCGTTCCTCGCTCACGTCGGTGATCACGACGTTCCGCGCGCCGGCGTGCCGGGCCACCGCGGCGGCCATCAGGCCGATCGGACCGGCACCGGTGATCAGGACGTCCTCGCCGACCAGCGGGAAGGACAGGGCGGTGTGCACGGCGTTGCCGAAGGGGTCGAAGATCGCCGCGATGTCGAGGTCGACGGGGACGCGGTGCACCCACACGTTGGCGGCGGGCAGGGCGACGTACTCGGCGAAGGCGCCGTCCCGGCCGACGCCGAGCCCGACCGTGGCCCGGCACAGGTGACGGCGTCCGGCCAGGCAGTTGCGGCACCGGCCGCAGACCAGATGGCCCTCGCCGCTGACCAGGTCACCGGCCTTGATGTCGAGGACGTCCCGGCCGGTCCCGACGACCTCGCCGACGAACTCGTGGCCGAGGACGAGCGGGGTGCGGATCGTCCGCCGCGCCCAGCCGTCCCAGGCCCGGATGTGCAGGTCGGTGCCGCAGATACCGGTCCGCAGGACCTTGATCAGTACGTCGCCGGGTCCGACGGCGGGCTCCGGCACGTCCGCGAGCCACAGCCCGGGCTCCGCCTTCTCCTTGACCAGCGCCTTCAACGCTACGGCTCCTGTGTGTGCGTTCCCCGGGTCCGGGACCGTCCGGCCAGGCCGGGCGGTCCCGATCCGGGAGTCGGGAGGGGAAACGCGTAGCAATCTGCCGCAGGGGGGCGGCGCTGGTCCATCGAGGATTTCTTAAGCGGCGCCGCAGCTTTCCTTCACGCCCCGGACAGCGCGCCTCCCGGAGCGCCTCCGCCGGACAAGTCCTGTTCGGGGCGGGAGACTTGGTAGTGGAGGATGGGCCAGCCGCTCTCCGTCCGCCGCACCAGGACGGAGAGTGTGACCCGCAGTGCGCGACGGTCCGTGAACCCGAACTCCTACAGCGGGAACCCGTCGTTTCCGCGCGGCTCCCGGAACTCCCACAGCTCGCGCCGCTCCAGCCGCAGCACCAGCTCCGCCGCCGTCGACTTGATGGTCTCCAGGCCCGGTCGCCCCCACGGCCGCGGTTCGACGTCCACCACACACACGGTGCCGAGCACCATGCCGGTCCGGTCGATGAGGGGCGCGCCGAGATAGGAACGGATGCCGAACTCGTCGACGACCGGGTTGCCCGCGAACCGCGGATAGTCGCAGACGTCCTCCAGGACCAACGCCTTGCGCCGGACCACCACATGGGGACAGAAACCGTAGTCGCGCGCCAGCTGCCGCCCCACCTCCGGCTTCGCCACGGCGGCCCGCGCCCGCGGCCGGCCGGCCGGCGGGGTGTGCAGCCCGGCGAAGAACTGCCGGTTCTCGTCAATGAAGTTGACCATCGCGTACGGCGCTCCGGCGAGCTGGGCCAGCCGGTCGGCGAAGGCGTCGAGAGCCGGCTCCGGGCGCTCCCCCAGGCCCAGCCCGCGCAGCCGCCGGGTGCGCGCCGGCGCCTCCCTGTCCTCGGGCGTGAGCAGCAGACGACCGGCCGGGCGGGGCGGGTCGTAGCTCATGGGCGGGCTCCGTCCCAGTGGACGTACGTCATAGTCGGACTCCGTGGCGTTGGGCGGGGCTCACATGTGGGCACCGTGGCTCGGCGCGGACGCCGGCGCGTGGGCGATGAGATGGCGTACGAGGGTCAGCAGCGTCTGGACCCCGGAACTGGAGATCCGGGCGTCGCACCGGACGATGGGGATGTCGGGGCCGAGGTCGATGGCGGCGCGTACCTCCTCGGGGTCGTAGCGGTGGGAGCCGTCGAACTCGTTGATCGCGACGATGAAGCCGAGACCGCGCTGCTCGAAGAAGTCGACGGCCGCGAAACAGTCCTCCAGGCGGCGGGTGTCGGCGAGGATGACCGCGCCGAGCGCGCCCTCCGACAGTTCGTCCCACATGAACCAGAACCGCTCCTGCCCCGGCGTGCCGAACAGGTAGAGCACGTGCCGCGGATCAAGGGTGATCCGGCCGAAGTCCATCGCCACGGTCGTCTCGACCTTGTTCTCGATGCCTTCGAGATCGTCGGTCGCGGCGCTCACCGTGGTCAGCAGTTCCTCGGTGCTGAGCGGGGCGATCTCACTCACCGCACCGACCAGGGTCGTCTTGCCTACCCCGAACCCGCCCGCCACCAGGATCTTCAGCGCGGTGGGAAAGGGATCGCGATCGCGGCCACTCTCGTGGTCAGAGCTGTCGTCGTAGTCCATCGAGCACTGCCTCCAGCAGAGACCGGTCAGTGGGGTTGTGGTGGAACGTCGGCGGCTTGGCGGTCAGCGTTCCGCAGTCGACGAGGTCCGACAGCAGCACCTTGGTGACTGCCGCGGGCAGCTTCAGATGGGCGGCGACCTCGGCGACCGAGACGGGCGCGCGGCACAGGTCGAGCGCCTGCGCGTGCTCCGGGCCGAGATAGCCGAGGGGGGTGGCTCCGGTGGCCATCACCTGCGACAGGAGGTCGAACGCGACGGAGGGCCGGGTGCGGCCGTTGCTCACCGTGAAGGGGCGCACCAGCCGGCCGGCGGCGTCGTCGAGCCAGGGCCCGTCACCGGCCGCCGTCACGCTCAAGGCCTCATCGCCGGCGAACCGACGGCGTGCTGCCGGGGCGCCGTCACCAGGTAGGGGCGGACGCTCTTGACCAGCATCGCCATCTCGTAGCCGAGCACCGCCGCGTCGGCCTCCCGGCCGGCGAGCACGGCGAGACAGGTGCCGGAGCCGGCGGTGGTGACGAAGAGCAGCGTCGAGTCGAGTTCGACGACGACCTGGCGTACTTCTCCCCCGTCGCCGAAACGGACGCCCGCGCTGCGGCCCAGGGAGTACAGGCCGGAGGCGAGCGCCGCCATGTGATCGGCGCTGTCGGGATCGAGGCCGTGAACCGACTTCACGAGCCCGTCGCAGGAGAGGAGGACCGCGCTCGTGGTGTGCGGGACCCGCTGCACGAGGCCGCTCATCAGCCAGTCGAGATCGGATACCTGTCCGGTCGTCGGCGCATCGCTCGCCATGGTGGATCGACTCCTTGGGGTACGAAGGTCTGCGGGAGCGCTCGTGGGGGTGGGGGTGGATACGTGCGTGGTCATCCGGCTGGTGCGCTCCCGTCGTGCCGGGTGGGGCGGTCGTGGCCGGCCGCGCGCAGGTGCGCCTCGGCTGTGGGGGCCGCGTCCAGGTGGGGGGTGAGTGTGAGGGGCGGCATCGGCAGTTCCGCGTGGTCCGTCGCGTGATCGGCCGCGTGTTCCGGCGCGCGGTCCGGCGCGGTGAAGCGGTCGAGGGCCCTGGGGTGGGAGCCGAGGGCCGCGGGGGCGCCCAGAGCCGTGGGGTGGGAGTCCGGGACCGCGGGGTGGGGGTCCGGATGGTGCGGCTCCCAGGGTGGGGCCGTCAGGTCCGCCGCCTCCAGGTGCTGCTGGGCCTCCGCCAGGCCGATCCCGCGCTGGAAGGCGGCCATCAGGCCCGGGTCGTGGCCTTCGGGAGAGTCGCTGTCCTGGCGTGGTACCGGCCCGTCGCGCAGTTGGGGCGCGAGGTGTTCCTGGGCGCGGCGGCGGGGCAGTTGGGGCTTGCTCATGGTGCCGCGCACGGCGCCGTTGCGGGGGGCGGGCGGCGCGGTCACGTTCCGCGCGACGGTGAACCGGTCGTCGGGCCGGATGCCGGGCCTCGCCTCCGCGGGGTTGGCCCGTTCGTCGCGGGAGCCGCGCACGGGCAGCGGCGCCGGTCCGGTGCCGTTCGGCGCGGCGTGCGCCGGGCCCGTGGAGGTACGCCGTCGAGGGGTGGCGGTGTCGCGCCGCTGGTGCCGCCTCGGCGCGGCCGGCGGAGCCGCCGGGGCGGGCTCGGCCGGCGCGCCCGACTCCGGTCCGGCGGACGTGGCGGGCCTCAAACCGGTCGGCGGACCGGACACCTGCGGGTCGGGCACCTGCGGGTCGGACACCTGTGGGGCCGATGCCTGCGGACTCGGTGCCGGCTGACTCGGCTGTGCGGTGGGCAGCGCCGGTACGAGCGGCCGTCCCGCGCCGCCGGTGTCGTCCGCACGGTCCGCCCCGTCCGCGCCGTTGATGTCCTGCGGCTGCGGTTGCGGCTGCTGCTGCGACTGCTGCCCGGGCAGGACCGGCCCGGAGCCGAGCAGAGCCTGCGGTACGACGAGGACGGCCTGCATCCCGCCGTAGATGTTGGTCTGCAAGCGGACGTGGATGCCGTGCCGGCGGGCGAGCTGGGAGACCACGAACAGGCCGATGCGGCCGTCGGCCAGGAGGCTGGCGACGTTGACCTGGTCGGGGTCGGTCAGCAGGGCGTTCATCTTGGTCTGCTCGCCGACGGGCATCCCGAGTCCGCGGTCCTCGACCTCGACGGCGAGGCCCGAGGTGACGAGGTTGGCGCGGAGCAGTACCTGGGTGTGCGGGGCCGAGAACACCGTGGCGTTCTCGACCAGTTCGGCCAGCAGGTGGATGACGTCGGCGACGGCGTGGCCGCGCAGGGTGCCGTCGATCGGCGGTACGAGTTTGACCCGTGAGTACTGCTCGACCTCGGCGATCGCGGAGCGCAGCACCTCGGTCATGGAGACCGGGTTGCTCCACTGCCGGCGGGAGACGGCGCCGCCGAGCACGGCGAGGTTCTCGGCGTGCCGTCGGATGCGGGTGGCGAGGTGGTCGACGTGGAAGAGGCCCTTGAGCAGATCGGGGTCCTCGATCTCGTTCTCCAGCTCGTCGAGGAGGCAGATCTCGCGGTGCACCAGCGACTGAAGGCGCCGGGCCAGATTGACGAAGACCTCGACCTTCTGCTCGCTGCCCGCCTGGCTGGAGAGCCGGGTGGCCTGGACGACGGCCGTGACGGCGCCCTCGTGGGCGCGGGCCACGTCGGCGGCGAGCAGTTCGAAGTCGTCGGCGTCCCGCGGAGGTCCACGACGTGGCTTGCGCCGGGGCGGTTGCTCGCCGCGCCCCAACGCCTCGACCAGGGAACGGAGTTCGGCCTCGCCCTGGGCGCAGTTGCGGCGCAGCGCGCCGACCCGGTCGTCGACGGAGGTGGCGGCCCGGCCCGCGGCGACGGCGGCGATCACGATGCCCGCGAGGGTCACCGCGAAGGCGCCCGCGAGCACGGCCCACAGGACGAGGCCGGGCCGGGTCCCGGTGGAGCGCACGGTGAACAGGACGGCCGCGCAGCCGCTGAGGGCGACCGCGACCGGCGGCAGCACCGCGATCCGCAGCAACTGCGGCCGTAGGTGCGTGTCGGGCGGCAGCGAGGGCACGGGGCGGGCGGCCGGCCGCCCGTGCCGACCGCCCTCACGGCGGTCCGGGCGGGCGGCCGGTGCGCGGAGGTGAGACATCTGCGTCCTCGTACTGGTCCGTCGGGCCTGATGACTCGCGCGGGGTGCGCGGTTCGGGCGTTCGCCATCGCGGTGCCGGCCGAGAGCGCCGAAGGGAATCCGGCGCCGCGTCGTCCGACGGACACTCACAGTAGTCGCCAAGACATCATGTGCGACGGGCAGTTGACAAAGTCCTACGGGCAGCGTCCCCCTCTGGTATGAGGTCTCGTACGACAGACCGCTGACTCCCTCGGAGCTCCACCGAGGAACGGAAGTGAATCGATCGTCCCTGATCAGAAGCGGTCATGAACGAACTGAACGGACGGCGGGGTCCGGAGAGCGCCTCGCTCTCCGGACCCCGCCGTCCGTCTCCTCCGCCTCGGCTCTCAGCCCGCCGGGACGGTCTCCTGCGCTCCGCTGCCCTCGGCCCGGTCCCCCGGGATGTCACGGCCCGTGTCGGCCGGGACCTCGCCCACCGGCGCGACCGATGGCTCAGCCGACGGCTCGATCGACGGCTCAGTCACCGCGGGCCGGCCGCCCCGGGGAGTCCGGGCCACGCCGCGCCACCAGGGCTCGGCGGGAACGGTCTCGCCCGTCGGCTCGAAGGGCTCACCGGGGCGCGGCAGCGCGAGGGGCGCGCCGGCCGCGTGCCCGGCGGCGAGGGTGCCCTCGCCGGGTTCCGCCCACGGGTGGGTCGCGAGGTTGAAGGTGGCCCAGTGGATCGGCATCATCACGCCGTGCGGCCGGCCGCCCTGGAGGTCGAGGTGGGCCCGCATGCCCTCCTCCGGCGTCATGTGGATGTCCGGCCAGAAGTCGCTGTAGGCGCCGATCTGGATCATCGTGGCGTCGAACGGGCCGTGCTCGGCGCCGATCTCCTTGAAGCCCTCGAAGTAACCGGTGTCTCCGCTGTGGTAGATCCGGTGCTCGTCACCGGCGACGACCCAGGACGCCCACAGCGTGTGCTGGGTGTTGCGCAGGCCGCGTCCGCAGAAGTGCCGGGCCGGGGTGGCGGTCAGGGTGATCCCCCCGACCTTGGCCGTCTCGTGCCAGTCCAGCTCGCGCAGCCGGTCCGGGGACACGCCCCAGTGCTCCAGATGGGCACCGACGCCCAACGGCACCGCGAAGACCGTGTCCGTGCCGGCCAGTGCCCTGATCGTGGGCAGGTCCAGGTGGTCGTAGTGGTCGTGCGAGATGACCACGACGTCGACCGGCCCGAGCGCGGCCAGCGGGAGCGGTGCCGGGTGCAGACGCTTGGGTCCCGCGAAGGGGAACGGTGAGCAACGGTCGCCCCACACCGGGTCGAAGAGCACCCGGTGGCCGTCGATCTCCGCCAGCACGCTGGAGTGCCCCATCCAGGTCAGCCGCAGGCCGGTGGCGGGCGGCTTGGCCAGATCGGCGACGGCGGTGGGGTGCACGGGCACGGTGCCCTCGGGGACGCGCAGGGGTCGCTCGTCCTTGTCGAAGTAGACCTTGGCGAACTGGATCATCGAGGCGGACGGCCGGATACTGGTCGGGCCCCCGGGATTCTGGAAGACCCCGTCCTTGAAATGGGGGGATCTGCGGATGCGCGCGAGGCGCTCGCCGCTCGGGTCCGCGCCGAAGGCCGCGGGCTGCAGCGCGCGGAGCCCGGAGCTCAGGGGACGGAAGCCGGTCACGATACCTCCAGGTGGAGTCGGTCAGGCTTTCCATTATGGTCGGCCGCTCCGACAACGACGGTCCACCGAGGTCACAGCGGCCCGATTCCAAGGAAAGACCAAGGAATGACCGAGGATTTGGACCGGGTTGGGACGGCAACGTCCCGCACCGGCTCCAGACCCACCCCGCGCCCCCAGCATCCCCACCGCCCCTCAAGCCACCCGCTGGATCCGCATCTTGATGTCGTACGGCGAGAGCGCGCCCTTGGCGGTGACGTGGTCGCCCGAGGACTCGCCGCGCAGCCGGCGTCCGATCCAGGGCACCAGGTACTCGCGCGCCCAGTACACGTCGTCGCGCCGGATGTCGAGCGTGCCGCGCGGCGGCAGCAGGGGCCACGGCTGCTCCGGGTCGGCCGGTACGTCCAGGCCGAGCACCTGCCCGGCGCGCAGCGCCACCCGGGTGTGTCCCTCGGGCGACAGGTGGAGGCGGTCGCCGTCCCAGGCCCGGCGGTCCTGGATGGTCTTGAGGGACCACAGGTCGAGGACCGGGCAGCCGTAGCGGTCGGCGATGGCTCGTACGTGGCCGTTGTAGGTGGCGATCTTGCCGCGCAGGTGCTTGAGCACGGGCACGCCACGGGTGTCGAAGCCGGTGGTCACCATGACGGTGCCGACGGCGGAGGTGAGGTCGGCGACCGCGCGCTCGAAGCGCTCGGCGACCTCGTCGGGGTCGGTGCCGGGACGGATGATGTCGTTGCCGCCCGCGGTGAAGGAGACCAGATCCGGGGCGAGTTCCCTGGCGCGCGTGACCTGTTCGGCCACGATCTGGTCGAGCAGTCTGCCGCGCACGGCGAGGTTGGTGTACGCGAAGTCGCCCTCGGCCCTGCGGTCCGCGAGCAGTACCGCGAACCGGTCGGCCCAGCCGACCATCGCGCCGTCCGGGCCGGGGTCGCCGACACCCTCGGTGAAGCTGTCCCCCAGCGCCACGTACGACCCGATCACCGCTCTGCTGTCACTCTTCGAATCGTCTGCCACGGGGGCCATGATTCACCCGGGATGTGACCTACGCGATCGTAAGCGGGGGTTGACGTACGGTGAGATAAGCCACTGATAAAGGCTTGCCCAAGGGCGGAATAAGCCTCTGCGCAGGGTTGTTGCGGGGCAACACCGAGGGCCGGACCCGGGGATCGTGGGTCCGGCCCTCAGCGGCTTCGAAGGGGTGTCGGTCGGAGTGGCGTCGGTCGAAGGGACGTCGGCCGAAGGAGGGCCGGTCGAGGGTGTGTCAGACGCCGACCCCGTGCGAGCGGAGGTAGGCGACCGGGTCCACGTCAGAGCCGTAGTACGGGGTGGTCCGGATCTCGAAGTGCACGTGCGGGCCGGTCACGTTGCCGGTCGCGCCGGACAGGCCCAGTTGCTGGCCTTCGGTCACGGTCTGGCCGGCCGAGACGGAGAGCTGGGACATGTGGGCGTACTGCGAGTACTGGCCGTCGGCGTGCCGCACGACGACCTCGTTGCCGTACGCGCCGTCGTAGGCGGCCGAGACGACCGTGCCCGCGGCGATCGCCTTGACGGTGGTGCCGGTCGGGACGACGAAGTCGATGCCGGTGTGGTAGCCGCTGGACCACATGCTGCCCGCGACGTGGTAGCCGGTGCCTGTGGTGCCGCCGGTCACGGGGAGCGTGTAGCCGGTCGCCGTGCCGCTGTCCGAGGAGGTGGTCCGGGCAGCGGACGTCGTCTTCGTCGTGGACGTCGTCTTCGCACTGGCCGAGGCGTCGGCCGAGGACGAACTGGTCGTCGCCGTCGCGGACTTGTGGCCGAGGGAGAGCTTCAGGCCCGGGTGGATCAGCGACGGGTCGGCGCCGATGGCCTCCCGGTTGTCCTGGTAGATCCGGTTCCAGCCGCCGTCGACGTCCTGCTCCGCGGCGATCCTCGACAGGTAGTCGCCCGTCCTCACCGCGTACGTCCGGACACCGGCGCTCTTCGCGGCGGACGCCTTGGCTGCGGACGCCTTCGTTGTCGTCGCCTTCGTTGTCGACGTCTTCTCGGCGGCGGCCGGTACCGACCGAACGGCCTTCTCCGGAGCGGCGGTCGCGGTGGCGGCGTGGGCTCCGGCCGCGCCCATGAGCGGGAGGACGAGTGCGGCGCCGCCCGTTCCGGCGACGGCGATCGAACGGCTGAGGCGCTGGGTCCTCGGACGGCGGTGCTTACCCTTCGCGGGCATGGCGAATTCCTCTCCGGCGCCTGCGAGGTGAGCTGTCGGGTGCGGACGGGAGATGTCCGGCCGCGCGCTGGGCGCGGCTTTACCCCAAGCCTGTTCCGGAGACCGGAACAGGCGGTCTGGCCTGTGGGTCCCCCGCTCCTGCCGTGGTACGGGTGGGTGTGTGCGGGTTCCGGGCGGCGGCAGGATTGGGCGTCCGTCCGGATTGGTGGCGAACGTAAGCGGTCGAGGCACAAAGGGACAAGCAGGAAGTTCCGCGACTTTGCGTTTTGGTTGATCCGTTGGGGGAATCAGGGGTGACCCTCCGTGCATTCACGGTTCGGCGCCGCACTCAATTCCCGTGCGCCACGCCCTTATTACGTGCACATGACGGACGACGCTCGGTCACGGATATGACGCTGCTCACGCGCCGCCTCCCCAGATAACCCAATTCCGGATCGAGTTGGGACTAAGTGGCCAATTCGGGCATGCGGTTCAGATGCGGCGCAGCCGGAGAACCGTCGCATCGAGATCGCCGCGCAGTCCGGCATCCAGCCCGTGGTGCAACAGCACGGCACCCCGGTGCACTTCGCCCGTTTCGAGGCATTCGTACGACGCTGTCGGGTCGAGGCCGCGCAGGCGCAGCGCGGGGAGCGGCTCGCCGTAGTGCTGTGACTGGAGCAGGGCGAGGACGACGGTCTCGTCGCCGCGCACGTACTGGACGGCGCTCAGCCCGCCGCGCGGCGGGCGCAGCCGGTACTGGTCGCCGTGCTGCACCAGCGGCCGGATCTCCTTGTAGAGGTCGACCCAGCGGCGGGCCTCGGCGAGCTCCTCCGCCGTCCACCGGGTGAGGTCGCCGCCGACCCCGAGCACCCCGGCCATGGCGCTGACGAAGCGGAAGCGGAGCGAGCTGACGCGGCCGTTGAGCTGGGTGTTGGGGCTGTCGGTGACCCAGGCGGCCATGACCCGGGCGGGGTGGATCTGGCTGAAGCCGTGCTGGATGGCGAGCCGGTCGAGCGGGTCGGTGTTGTCGGAGGTCCACACCTGGTCCGTACGGCTCAGCACGCCGAGGTCGATCCGGCCGCCGCCGCCCGAGCAGGACTCGAAGGCCACGCCCGGGTGGGCCTGCCGCAACCGGTCCAACAGGGCGTACAGGGCGCGCACATGGTCCACCCACAGCCGCTGCGGATAGGCGTCGCCGGGCCAGCCGGCGTCGGTGAAGCAGCGGTTGAAGTCCCACTTCACGTAGTCGACGGGGGCGTTGGAGAGGAGTCCGTGGAGCTGTTCCCACAGGTACTCCTGGACGTCCTCGCGGGCGAGGTTGAGGACGAGCTGGTTGCGCTGTTCCGTCCGCTTCCGGCCCGGCTGGTACTGCACCCAGTCGGGGTGCGCGCGGTACAGGTCGCTGTCGGGGTTGACCATCTCGGGCTCGACCCAGATGCCGAAGCGCATGCCGAGCGCGTGGACGCGGTCGGCGAGCGGCGCGAGGCCGTCGGGGAACCGGTCCGGGTTGGGGGTCCAGTCGCCGAGCCCGGCGCGGTCGCTGGTGCGGGCGCCGAACCAGCCGTCGTCGACCACGAAGAGTTCGACACCGGCCGCCGCGGCGCGCCGGGCGAGGGCCTCCTGCTGGTCCTCGGAGATGTCGAACTGGGTCGCCTCCCAGGAGTTGTAGAGCACCGGCCGGTCCTGGCCGGCGTCGGGGATGACGTAGGTCCGCTGGTAGGCGTGCCAGGTGCGGCTCGCGCCGCCGAAGCCGCCGTCGCTCCACAGGCCGGCGAAGACGGGGGTCGTGAAGGTCTCGCCGGCCGCCAGGAGCAGCAGTCCGGACTCGTCGTGGCCGGCGCCGCCGGTGATCTGCACGCGGGCGTCGGGGAGTTGGGCGACGGCGATCCGCCAGGACCCCGACCAGCCGAGGGCGCAGCCGTAGACCTCGCCGCGCTCCTCGGTGGCGTCGGTGTCGAGCGCGACCCAGGGGAGGTGCTGGTGCCCGGTGTGGCCGCGCCGGCTGCCGATGACCTTCTCGCCGTAGGTGAGGGGGGAGCGTGCGAGCCGGGACTCGGCGGCCCAGCGCCCGTGCAACTGCGACAGCCGCCACTCCTCGCGCTCCGGCAGCGTCCAGGTCGCGGAGTCGGCGCGCAGCAGCTCCAGCGGCTCGGCCCCGTCGTTGTCCAGCGTCGTCCAGCGCTCTACGACGTCGCCGCGCATCCGGTAGTGCAGGGTCACCGCCAGCCCGCCGTCACGGAAGCGGAGCCGCAGCTCGTCGCCCTCGGTCTCGTACCGCTCGAAGTGCCATTCGGTGCCGCGCCGTTGCGCCGTGCGCACGGAGAGGGCGGGCCGCACGAAACGGGGGCCGCCCTCGACCGGGTACTCCTCGCGCCCGTCGAGCGGGGACTCGAAGGAGGAGCAGGTGGGCAGCGGGCGGGCGGCGAGCGCCTCGGCGTCGGCGAGCGCGATGGCGGGGCCCCAGTGCAGGTGGAGCAGTTCGTCGTGCTCGGTGAGATGGAGGGCGTAGCTGCTGGTGGGTCCCGAAAGCACCCAGGTGCGGCCGTTCTCGGCGATGTCCGGCATTGCGTCCTCACAGATTCCAACAGGTCCGATCAAGCACGGACATCATCAAGGTCACGGGGGCCGCTGGCAACGCCTGTGGACAACTGATTGCCGGGGAACCCCATGTCGTATCGTCGGAGCGTGCCTGTCGGTGAGCCGCGTCGGCGGGCGGAGCCGAAGGAGCCCTCGTGACGCAGCAGGTGCCGTCGACCGAGCCGGAGCTGGCCGGAGTGCGTAACTTCCGTGACGTGGGCGGACTGCCGACGGCGGACGGACGACGGGTGCGGTACGGGGTGCTGTTCCGCAGCGGCCATCTGGCGCACGCCACCGAGGAGGACGCCGCGTTCCTCGCCTCCCTGGGGCTGCACACGGTCTTCGACTTCCGCAACGCGGCCGATCTGAAGCTGGAGGGCCCGGACGTCGAGCTGCCCGGCGTGCGCAACGTGAACCTGCCGCTGAGCGACCCGGCCGACGGCGCGGAGTTCTGGAAGATGGTCCGCGACGGCGAGATCGACCAGTTGCGCGGACTCCTCGGCGACGGCAAGGGCGCGGACCGGATGATCGCCTCGTACCGCGCGATCGTCACCCGGCGCACCGCCGAGCACTCCCGGGTGCTGAGCGCGCTCGCCGAGGAGAGCGTCCCGGCGCTGATGCACTGCGCGGCGGGCAAGGACCGCGCGGGTCTCTCCATAGCCGTGACCCTGCTAGCCCTCGGGGTGGAGCGCGACGCGATCCTCGCCGACTACCTGGAGTCCAACGCCGTGCACCGCCGCTACAAGGTGCGCCGCAGCAGTACGTCCGCCGCGGGTTACTCCCCCGAGGTGATGGAGTTGCTCAGCCCTCTCTTCGACGCGCGGGCCGAGTATCTGACGGCGGCCCTGGAGGCCGCCGAGCAGACGTGGGGAAGTGTCGACGGCTATCTGGAGCAGGGGCTCGGTGTCACCCCCGCGCTGCGGGAGCGGCTGCGGGCCAGGCTGCTCGACTGACGTGGTGCGGGGGCTACTTGGCGCCCACCGAGAAGAGCAGGTAGACGAAGGCCGCGAAGAGGTGGCCGGCGGCGATGTAGATGAACAGCCGCACCCACAGGGCGCGCGGGAACTTGTCCTCGATGTTGCTGTCGCTCATGTCGTGGCTCCGGTGTCCGGTCCCAGGCACAGGGCGGCCGTGGGACTCTGCAGAAGGGTGTGGACGAAGAGGACCTCGACGCCGTCGGGGTCGGCGGCGGCGAGCCGGTGCGGGGTCAGCGAGTCGAAGTGGGCGCTCTCGCCCGGCGCGAGCAGGTGGGTGGTGTCGCCGAGCCGCAGCCGCAGCCGGCCGTCGAGGACGTACAGCCACTCCTCGCCGGGGTGGACGCGCACGATGTCGCCCTGGGAGCCGTGCGGGATGCGCACCCGCAGCGACTGCATCCCGCGGCCGGGCGCCCCGGCCTGCCAGTACGTCCAGCCGCCCGCCCGGGTCGGTTCCATGGTGCCGGCGCGTACCACGGCGTCCCGGTCGGCGGCCGTCTCGCCGAGCAGATCCGAGACTGTCGTACCGTAGACGCGGGCGAGGGCGAGCAGCATCGGCAGTGAGGGCTGGCGGTGCCCGGTCTCCAGGCGGGAGAGATGGGCGGGCGACAGTCCGGCGGCGCGGGCCGCGGCCTCCAGGGTCAGCGACGCTCGGCGGCGCAGTTCACGCAGGTGCGGTGCTACGGCGGGCAGGTCGTCAACCGCCCCGGCAGGCCCGGTGGGCGGTTCCGGCTCGGCCGGCGGTTCCGGCTCGGTCTCGGGAGAGCTCATGCCCTCCATTCAGCCGCAGGTTTGCCTCTGCGGCAAGTTTCTTGCCTCAGAGGCAAATCCTGGCCCGTGCGAGGTGCCTAGCGGTTGGCGACCGCCTGCTTGACGAGGGTCTTGCCGAAGTCCCACATCAGTCCGCCGCCGCTGTGCGCGTCGTCCATCACCTCGGTGAAGGCGTCCACGAACCGGTCGACCTCGGGCTCGCCGATGACCAGCGGCGGGATCAGCTTGATCACTTCCAGATGGTCCCCGGAGACCTGGGTGAGGATCCGGTGCCGCTGGAGCAGCGGTACGACGACCATCTGCGCGAACAGGCCCTTGCGCGCGGCCTGGAGCATCGCCCAACGGCTGCGCAGCTTCAGGGACTTGGGCCTGCCGAACTCGATGCCGATCATCAGCCCCCGGCCCCGGACGTCGGCGAGCAGTTCGTAGGTGTCGATCAGCGCGGCGAGCCGGGACTTCAACTGCTCCCCGGTGGCACGGGCGTTGGCGACGATCTGCTCGTTCTCCATGACCGACAGCACGGCGAGACCGGCCGTCATCGCCTGGGCGTTGGACCCGAAGCTCGCCGAGTGGACCAGGACGCGGTCCATCGACGAGTAGACCTTCTTGAAGATCCAGTCCTTGCCGAGGGTGGCGCCGACCGGCACATAGCCACCGGAGAGCGCCTTCGCCACGCACACCAGGTCCGGTTCGACGCCCTCCTCGTGCTGGTAGGCGTAGAAGTCGCCGGTACGGCCGAGCCCCGTCTGCACCTCGTCGGCGATGAGGAGCGCCTTGTGCCGGTGGAGCAGTTCCTGGGCGGCGAGCAGATAGCCGGGCGGGGTCTCGTGGACGCCCTTGCCCTGGATCGGCTCGACGACCAGTGCGGCGACGTCGCCCTTCCTCAACTCCCGCTCCAGGGCGGAGAGATCACCCAGGGGCAGGGCCGTGTCGGGCAGCAGCGGGGCGAAGCCGTCGCGGAAGCCGTCCTCGCCGTTGACCGAAAGCGAACCGGTGGTGAGCCCGTGGAAGGCGTGGTCGCAGTAGAGGACGCGGGGCCTGCCGGTCGCGTAGCGGGCGAACTTGAGCGCGGTCTCGACCGCCTCGGTGCCGCTGTTGCCGAAGAACACCCGGTCCAGGTGCGGACTGTGGGTGAGGAGCCGTTCGGCCAGCAGACCGGGCAGCGGCTGGCAGTCGAAGCGGGTGAGGTCGGCGAGGTCGGCGTCGAGGACGTCGTGCAACGCCTTGCGCACGACGGGGTGATGGCGGCCCAGGCCCATCACGCCGAACCCGGCGAGCATGTCCAGGTGGTCGTTGCCGTCCGCGTCCCAGAAGTGCGCGCCCTCGGCCCGCTCGTAGACCTTGTCGAAGCCGATGGTGTGCAGCATGCGCGGGAGTTGGTGGTTGAGGTATCTGGTGTGCAGCTCGTAGCGCTCGGCTCCGCGCTCGGCCAGCAGCGCGTTGAGGTCGAACTCCTTGGTCATTCGGGTTTCTCCTTGGCTGGGCCGGCGGCCGTCTCCCGGGCCGCCAGGCTTGCGCTGATCCGTCCGGCGACCTCGACGGGGGTGAGGCCGATGTCGGCGAGCACCTCGCCGCGTTTGGCGTGCGCGAGGAACTGCTCGGGGATGCCGAACCGCCGTACGGGTACGTCGACTTCGGCGTCGCCGAGCGCCAGCGCCACCGCCGCGCCGACCCCGGAGGCACGGCTGTTGTCCTCGACGACGGCCACCAGGCGGTGGGCGGCGGCGAGGCCCGGCAGCGCCGGATCGACGGGTTTGACCCAGCGGGGGTCGACGACCGTGCAGTCGATGCCGCGGCCCTCCAGGAGTGCGGCGGCCTGGAGACAGACGGGCGCCATCACTCCTACGGCGACCAGCAGCACCCGCGGTGCCGCGGAGCCGCGGTGCAGGACGTCGAGGCCGCCCACCCGGTCGATCGCCGGGATCGCGGGGCCCACCGACTCCTTGGGGAAGCGGACCAGCGTCGGCGCGTCGTCGACGGCCACCGCCTCGCGCAGCTGGGCGCGCAACTGGTCGGCGTCGCGCGGCGCGGCGATCCGCAGCCCCGGCACCACCTGGAGGACGGACAGGTCCCACATACCGTTGTGGGAGGCGCCGTCGACGCCGGTGACGCCGGCCCGGTCCAGGACGAAGGTCACCCCGCAGCGGTGCAGCGCCACGTCCATCAGGAGCTGGTCGAAGGCGCGGTTGAGGAAGGTGGCGTAGACGGCGACGACGGGGTGCAGGCCGCCGGTGGCGAGGCCGGCCGCGGAGACGGCGGCGTGCTGCTCGGCGATGCCGACGTCCCACACCCGGTCCGGGAACCGGGCGGCGAACTTGCCGAGGCCGACCGGGTGCAGCATCGCGGCGGTGATCGCCACGACGTCCTCGCGCTCCTCCCCTATCGCGGCGATCTCGTCGCCGAACACCGAGGTCCAGGAGGGGCCGTTGGCCGGTACGAGGGGCTCGCAGGTGAGCGGGTCCATCACACCGACGGTGTGGAAGTGGTCCTCCTCGTGGGCGAGGGCGGGTTCGTAGCCGCGGCCCTTCTCCGTGCGGCAGTGGACGAGGACGGGACCGTGGAAGCGTTTGGCGCGGCGCAGCGCCGACTCGACGGCGCCGAGGTCGTGTCCGTCGATCGGGCCCACGTACTTGAGGCCCAGGTCCTCGAACATGCCCTGCGGGGCGAAGGCGTCCTTGAAGCCCTTCTTGGCGCCGTGCAGGGACTCGTAGAGGGTGGTGCCGACGACCGGGGTGCGCAGCAGGACGCTCTTGCCCCAGGCGAGGATCTGCTCGTAGCCGTCGGTGGTGCGCAGGGTGGCGAGGTGGTTGGCGAGGCCGCCGATGGTGGGCGCGTAGGAGCGCTCGTTGTCGTTGACGACGATGATCAGCGGCCGGTCCTTCGCGGCCGCGATGTTGTTCAGTGCCTCCCAGGCCATGCCGCCGGTGAGCGCTCCGTCGCCGATGACGGCGACGACATGGCCCTTCTCGCCCCGCACCTGGAGTGCCTTGGCGAGGCCGTCGGCCCAGCCGAGCGCGGTGGAGGCGTGGCTGTTCTCGATGACGTCGTGCTCGGACTCCTCGCGCGAGGGGTAGCCCGACAGGCCGCCCTTGCCGCGCAGCTTCGAGAAGTCCTGACGTCCCGTCAGGAGCTTGTGCACATAGCTCTGGTGGCCGGTGTCCCAGAGGATGCGGTCGGCCGGTGACTCGAAGACCCGGTGGAGCGCGATGGCCAGTTCCACCACCCCCAGGTTGGGTCCGAGGTGTCCGCCGGTCCTGGCGACCGCGTGCACCAGGAACTCCCTTATCTCTTCGGCCAGTTCGCCGAGTTCCGCCTCGGACAGCGACTTCAGGTCGCGTGGTTGCCGGATGCTCTCCAGAATCGTCACGTCGGGCCCCCTTCGGTCCGTGCTCTTCAGCTCACGGCGACGGCCGGTTCCCCCGCCGCGGCGCCGTCCCGCTCCCCCTGTGCGGCGGTCTTCATCGCCTCCTCGGAACGTGCGTCGGGCCGGAAGCGGATGTCCGTCATCGCCGGGCTCCCCGACCTCGCGGTGACGGCCCGGCCCGGAACGGCCGCGGCACGCGTCGCTCGGTGAGCGGCCGGACCGGTACCGCGGGGACGCCCGGGGGGGACGGCGGTCATGACGTCACTCGCGGTTTCCTGAGACGGTCTCGCGCAGGGCGCGCAGGGACTCCTTGAGGGAGCCCATGGTGGCGAGGACGGCGGTCGGCTCGTAGCCGCAGTGCGCCATGCAGTTGGCGCAGCGCGGGTCCTTGCCCCGGCCGTACTTGTCCCAGTCGGTGTCCTCGATCAGCTCCCGGTACGTGGGCACGTACCCGTCGCTCATCAGGTAGCAGGGGCGCTGCCAGCCGAAGAGCGAGTAGTTGGGGATCGCCCACGCCGTGCACGCGAAGTCGGCCTTGCCCTCCAGGAAGTCGAGGAACAGCGGCGAGTGGTTGAGCCGCCAGCGCAGCCGGTTGCCGCCGGAGAAGGCCTTCTTGAACAGCTCGCGGGTCTGCTCCACGCCCAGGAAGTGCTCCTGGTCGGGCGCCTTCTCGTAGGCGTAGGCGGGCGAGATCATCATCTCGTCCACGTGCAGCTCGTCATTGAGGAAATTGAGCACCTCGATGACGGTCTGCGGGGTGTCGGTGTTGAAGAAGGTCGAATTGGTGGTGACCCGGAAACCGCGCTGCTTGGCCTCCTTGATCGCCTCCACCGCCTCGTCGAACACGCCCTCCTTCGCCACGGACTCGTCGTGGCGCTCACGCAGCCCGTCGATGTGCACCGCGAACGCGAAGTACGGCGAGGGCGTGAACTTGTCCATCTTCTTGCGCAGCAGCATGGCGTTGGTGCACAGGAAGACGTATTTCTTTCTGGCCACCAACTGCCGGACGATCTCGTCGATGTGAGGGTGCATCAGGGGTTCGCCGCCCGCGATGGACACCATCGGCGCACCGGATTCCAGCACCGCGCCCACGGCCTGGGCGACCGGCATGCGCTGCTTGAGCACGCCCGCCGGGTGCTGGATCTTGCCGCAGCCCTCGCACTTCAGGTTGCAGGCGAAGAGCGGTTCCAGCTCCACGATCAGCGGGAACTTCGTCCGCTTGCGAAGCTTCTGTTCGGCCAAATAAGTAGCGACCTTGATGGACTGGCGCAGCGGCATGGCCATCTGGCTCACCTCCGGGGGAGCAGCAAAGAACGGTGCCATTCGAAAAAAGCGGGAAGAACGGAACGAAGGACGCGGAAAGCCGATATTCCGCCGCGCACCGTACCGATCCGGACGAGCTCATGATCAGGAGCATCCACGACCACTCGTACGGCCGCAACCGGGCGTCCGGCCGTACGCACGGCGCTCAGCAGCGTGGCGGCGGACTCCATGTCGGCCGCGATCGCGCCGGTCGCCAGCAGCTCCGACCGTTCGGGACCGCGCACGACGTGGTCGGAGCCGGCCAGCGGACCGGTGTGCACGGCGCGTCCGGGCAGGGCCCGGGTCAGCTCGTCGACGAGCAGGGCGGTACCGACACAGGGCACGGTTCCGCGCGGGTCGCGGGTCTCCTCGGCGACGACCAGGTCGCCCGGCCGCATACCGGGGGCGAGGCCCGCGCAGAAGCCGGTGGCGAGCACGGCGGCCTCCCGCAGCGCCGGGTCGGCGAGGGCCCGGGTGACGGAGTTCTCGGCCGCCGCGGGTCCCATGCCCGTCCTGAGCACGGTGACCGGACCGCCGGGGCCGCTGCGGTCGGCGGCGCGCAGGGCGAGGCGCTCGATGCCGAGCGCGCAGGCGATCAGCAGCGGAGCCGGGGCCGGCCGGGTGCCCATCAGCCCCCCTTCGGCCGCGGGAACGGTTCTCCGTGCACATAGCGCCCGAGCGCGGTGAGCGGGAAGACCTGACGGTAGAGGTGGTAGTTGATGGAGAAGTCCCAGGGGAAGCCGGTGCCGGTGAAGTACGGCTCGTCCCACGAGCCGTCCTCGCGCTGGGTGGCCGCCAGCCACGCGACGGCGCGCTCCACCGTCCCGGACTCCCGCTCCCCCGCCGCCAGCAGCGCGAGCAGCGCCCACGCCGTCTGAGAGGCGGTGGAGGCGCCCCGGCCGCTCCACTTCACGGACTCGCTGTAGGAGCGCAGGTCCTCGCCCCAGCCGCCGTCGTCGTTCTGGACGGTCTCCAGCCAGCGCACCGCGCGGCGCATCGCCGGGTGCGAGCCGGGGATACCGGCGGCGGCCAGTGCGGGCACCACGGACCCTGTGCCGTAGATGTAGTTGACGCCCCAGCGGCCGAACCAGGAGCCGTCCGGCTCCTGTTCGGCGAGCAGCCACTCGATGCCCCGGCGGGTGCGCGGGTCGTGGGCGAGGCCCTCGACGGCGAGCATCTCGACGACGTGCGCGGTGACGTCCGCCGACGGCGGGTCGATGACCTCGCCGAAGTCGCAGAACGGCAGCCGGTTGGGGAACGGGCTGGTGTTGTCGACGTCGAAGGCGCCCCAGCCGCCGTTCTTCGACTGCATCCCCAGGTTCCAGCGCACGCCGCGGCCGATCGCCTTGTCGAGCCGCTCCGGGTCGTGATGTCTGACCCGGCGCAGGGCGAGCACCACCTCGGCGGTGTCGTCGATGTCGGGGTAGTTGTCGTTGTGGAACTCGAACGCCCAGCCTCCGGGCGGCAGTTGGGGTCGTTTGACCGCCCAGTCGCCGGGCCGGACGATCTCCTCGCCGAGCATCCAGTCGGCCGCCTTGACGAGTTGCGGATGGTCGGCGGGCACGCCGGCGTCGGCGAGTGCGATGGTCGCCAGGCAGGTGTCCCACACCGGGGACTGGCAGGCCTCGATCATCCGGGAGCCGTCCCCGCGCCAGACGGCGAACCGGTCCAGTGACTCAAGTCCCGCACGCATCACGGGGTGTTGGAGGTCGTAGCCGAGCAGGTGCAGGGCGATCACCGAGTAGACGGCGGGCGGCTGGATGCCGCCCCAGCAGCCGTCGTTCTCCTGGCGCTCGATGATCCAGCGGCCGGCCGTGTTCATCGCCGCCCGGCGCAGCTTGCGCGGGGCCAGCCTGCGGTAGAGGTGCAGCGCCTTGTCGAGCCGCTGGAAGGCGCCGTCCCAACTGGCCACCGGAGCGAGGGGTTTGGCGGGGTTCGGGTCGTCGGCGTCGGTGTGCAGTTCGTCGAGCGGGAAGGGCGCGGGGCGTACCGGCCGCTGCGCCGAGACGATCGTCAGCGGCACGATGGTCTGCCGGGCCCAGCATCCGAAGTCGTAGATGTTGAGCGGTGCCCAGGTGGGGAAGTAGATGAGTTCCGGCGGGAGTTCGGGCAGGTCGTCCCATTTCCACCAGCCGAACAGGGCCAGCCAGATCCGGGTGAAGACCCGGGACGCGGCGATGCCGCCCCGGTCGCGGATCCAGGCGGACGCCCGGGCCATGTGCGGGGCGTCCGGGGCGTCGCCCGCCAGCCGGAGGGCGACGTAGGCCTCGATGGTGACGGAGAGTTCGCCGGGGCCGCCGTAGAAGCTCGCCCAGGTGCCGTCCTCGCGTTGCTCGCCGCGGATGAAGAGTGCGGCGGCGCGGGTCACGGACTCCTCGCGGATGCCCAGGAACTGACGGAGCAGCAGGTCTTCGGCGTCCATGGTGACGTTCGTCTCCAGGTCGCCCTTCCACCAGCCCTCGGCGTCCTGGCGCGAGAGCAGGAAGTCGGTGGCCCGCCTCATGGCGCTTTCGGCGGCGTCGTGCACCCCGGCCGTCACGGGGGTGCGGACGTCGGTTTCGCTGGCCGCGGCAGCGCGGGGCGGCAGTGCCCCGGTGCTTCCGTCGGTCGTCGCTGTCATGGCTTCCCCTTCGTGCAGTCGTACGCATCGTGCTGCTCTGGGTCCGCCGTCGGCCGGTGCGCACGATCCCGCGACACCGGCCGGCGACTACGCGAGGGATATTCGACCGATAGTGATCATCTCTTTCGTACGACGACGAAGTCGGCGAGCGCCGCGAACCGGGCCCGTACCCGGTCGGGCATGTCGATGGCACCGAGGGCTTCGAGGGCGACGGTGTGCTGACGCCGGGCCTCCCCGGCGGTCCAGTCGCGTCCGCCGGCCTCCTCGATGAGCGCGGCGCGGGCCGCGAACTCCTCCTCGGAGAAGTTCTCGAAGTCGCTGCTCTTGGCGTCGGCGGCGAGGATCTCGCCGAGCCGCTCGGAGGCGGGGCCGCCCGCGGCGAGCGCGGCCACCACCGGCAGGGACTTCTTGCGCTGGCGCAGATCGCTCCAGGTCTGCTTGCCGGTCGCCTCCGGGTCGCCCCAGATGCCGAGGAGGTCGTCGACGGCCTGGAAGGCGAGGCCGAGGTGGTAGCCGTACTTCTCCAGGGTGTCCGCGGTGCGGTCGTCCGCGCCGCCGAGCACGGCGCCGATGGAGGAGGCGCAGGCGAGCAGGGCGCCGGTCTTGTTGCCCTCCATCTCCAGGCACTCCTCGACGCTGACGCGGTCGCGGTGCTCGTAGGAGATGTCCTGCGCCTGTCCGTCGATGAGGGCGCGGGTGGCGGTGGTCAGCCGGCGGGTGGCGCGGCCGGCCTCGACGGTGCCGAGCTCCAGCAGGATCTCGTTGGCCAGCGCGAACAGGGCGTCGCCGACCAGGATGGCCTGGGCGGGGCCGTGCACCTTCCAGACGGTGTCCCGGTGCCGGCGCTGTTCGTCGCCGTCCATGAGGTCGTCGTGCAACAGGGAGAAGTTGTGGACCAGTTCGACGGCGACGGCGCCGGGGATGCCGGCCTCCGGCGCGGCGCCGGTGACCTCGGCGGAGAGCACGGCGAGCGCGGGGCGTACCGCCTTGCCGCCGTCGCCGTCGGCGGGGTTGCCCGCGGCGTCGATCCAGCCGAAGTGGTAGGCGGCGACCGTGTCCATGGGAGGGGCCAGGCGGTCCACGGCGGCCCGCAGTACCGGTGTGGCCAGGGTCCGGCCGCGCTCCAGGAGCGCGGTCACGTCCACCGCGTCGGCAGCCGTCTCGGCCGGGGGCACAGTGGGCACAGTCTCTCCTCTTGTCGCGGTACCGGGGGTGCGGGCGCCTGCCGCCTGCTGATCGAGCGTCACGCCGCCTCCTCGAAGTCGAAGAGCCGGCCGGGCCGGGGCCGGCCCAGGGCGGCGAGGGCGGCGTCCGCCGCGCTCACCCCGCTGCGGACCGCGCTCTCCATGGTGGCGGGCCACCCGGTGGCGGTCCACGCTCCGGCCAGGTACAGGCCGGGGGCTCTGGTACGGGGACCGGGCCGCAGGCGCCCGACACCGGGGGTCGGGGCGAACGTGGCCGTGCGCTCCCTGGTCACGAAGAAGTCGCGCACCGCGGCGCCGCGCGCGCCGGGCAACAGCCGTTCCAGCTCGGGCAGATAGCGCTCCCGCAGCACGGCCACGGGCTCGTCGATCTCGTCCCGCGCGGCGGACTGGGAGAGCGCCAGGTACTGGCCCTCCCTCAGCCCGGAGGCGTGGGTGCGGTCGAAGACCCACTGCACCGGGGTGCCGAGGGCCGCGAAGAAGGGGCGGGCGAGCACCTTGCGGTCGTAGACGACGTGGATGTTGAGGATCGGCGCGGTGTCGATCGACAGCAGCCGTCCCGGGTCGTCGAGCGCCCCGGCGGGCAGCAGACCGTGCGCCTCGTGCTGCGGTACGGCGAGCACGACGGCGTCCGCGTCGAACGTCTCGCCGGGAACCTGAACGCTCCAGCGGCCGTTTGCGTCTTGGGAGAGGGAGGTGACGCGTGTACGGACTTCGGTGCGCACGCCCGCGGAGTCGAGCGCCTTGCGGGCCAGCCGGTCGTGCAGTTCGCCCAGCGGCACATGGGCCCAGCCGATGTCGGCCGCGCCCGGGTCGGAGAGCAGACCGGTCTTGAACACCATCGCGGCGAGCCCGAGCGAGGTGTCGCCCGCGACCGCGTTGAGGGTGGCGACCCCGACCAGGTCCCACAGGGCCTCGACGGCACGCGCCGACTGACCGTGCGCGGTCAGCCAGCTGCCGAAGTCCTGTGCGTCCAGGGCCGGATCGTCGAGGTCGAGACCCTTGAGCGCGAGCGCGGCACGCCCGACCCTGGCCCGCTCGGCGAGCGACAGATGCGGATAGGCGGCGAGGCTGCGTCCCAGATGCAGGGGGACGGGCAGCGCGTCGCGCCGGAGTCTGCCGAGCCGCCGGCCCTCGGGCCGGTCCACGTCGATCACGGGCACGTCGAGACGGTCCTGCAGCGGGGCGAGCGCCGCGCCGTCGATACGGTCGAGGAACCAGCGGTAGGCGGTGCAGCAGCGCAGATAGACGTGCTGTCCGTTGTCGACGGTGAGTTCGCCGCGCCGGAAGGAGAAGGCGAGCCCGCCCAGGCGCGGTCTGCCTTCGAGCAGCGTGACGCGGAGACCGGCGTCGGCGAGCGCGAGCGCGGAGGTGATGCCGGCGAGCCCGCCGCCGATCACGACCGCGTGCCGCGCGGGCCCTCCGGCCGGCGGGTCGGCGAGTGGTTCGCCGGACCCGGTCCCTTCGCTCATCGTGCGCTCCCCCCTGCGGACCCGCCACGGTGCTCGGCCGAGGTGCGGCGGGTCGTCGCAGTCAGGGACGCCGACCGGGAGCGGAGGGTTGCGTACCGGGTCCGACCCGCGCCGTCGGACTGGCCCACTCCGCCCATCAGGCGCGCCTCCTGACGGTCCTCCGGGACACATGCCGGGCGTCCAGACCCGACAGACCGCGTACGGCGACGTACGCCTTCTCGCGGCCGGGCAGTGAGACCCGGCCGCGCAGGACGGCCTCCGGCTCGCGCTCGATGCGGTCGAGGAGGCGGCGGTAGATGCCGGCCATGGCCGCGACACAGGCGCCGCTGCGGCGGTCGAGGAGGGGCAGCAGCCGGTAGCCCTCGGCGAAGAGGGTGCGGGCCCGCCGCACCTCGAAGTGGACGAGGCCCGCGAAGTCGGAGCCTGCCGGTGGTGTCGGCCCGTCGAACCCGGCCGAGCAGCCGAACTTCGCGAGGTCGTCGGCAGGCAGATAGGTACGGCCGTCCTC
The DNA here is from genome assembly GCF_040606415.1 of Streptomyces sp. NPDC005423. NCBI lineage: Bacteria > Bacillati > Actinomycetota > Actinomycetes > Kitasatosporales > Streptomycetaceae > Streptomyces > Streptomyces sp. NPDC005423. The sequence goes on from NZ_JBEXET010000039.1 coordinate 36,476, forward strand.
CGCGTCCTCGCGCACGTCGCGGAGGATGTTGGTGAGCTGGAGCGCGAGGCCGAGGGTGTCCGCGTACTCCGGGGCGCGTTCGGCGCCGCGCGCGCCCCGCTCGGTGCCGAAGATCCCGAGCGAGAGCCGTCCGATGGCACCCGCGACACAGCGGCAGTAGACCTTCAGGTCGTCCCAGGTCTCGTACGTCTGACCGCGTACGTCCATCAGCACGCCGTCGATGAGTTCGTCGAGGCCGTCGAGCGGCACCGGGAAGACCTTGGCGGTGTGCGCGAGGGCGACCGCGACCGGGTCGGTGTCGTCCTCGTCGACCGCGCCGTCGCGGATCCGCGTGAGCAGGGCCCGGGTGTCCTCCAGGCGCGCGGTCTTCACCTCGGGCGCCAGGGTGCCGTCGCCGATGTCGTCGACCCGGCGCGAGAACGCGTAGAGCCCCGACATGGCCCGGCGTTCGGACGTCGGCAGCAGCCTGATGCCGTACGCGAAGTTGCGTGCCTGCTGTCCGGTCACGGTCTCGCAGTAGCTGTAGGCGGCGAGTACCGGCGCGGACACCTGTCGTTCCGACTCCACGGCCCGGATCACCCCTCTCCTCGCAGAGTCAGGCCCACCTCACGCAGCAACTGGATCCTGCCGGGTCGGGGCGGGCCTGGAAGTACGTCGTATTCGGCGGCGGCGATCGCCCGGATCGCCGCTCTTCCCCCCGCCACGAACCCCGCCAGCAACAGCTTCAGCCTGCCGTGCACGCTACCCACGAGAGGGGCGCCTTCATTCAGCAGATCGCGGGCGCGTTGCGCTTCGTACGCGACCAGTGCGCGCACCGACGCGCCGGCGGTGGGGGTGGCCAGGTCCGCTTCCTGGACGTGGAAGCGCTTCATGTCCTGGGCGGGCAGGTAGACGCGGTCGCGGCCGAGGTCCTCGGCCACGTCCTGGAGGTGTTCGACGATCTGGAGCGCGGTGCAGACCGCGTCCGAGCGCCGGATCCGCTCGGGCGTCGAGGTGCCGGTGACGGCGAGGACGAGACGGCCGACCGGGTTGGCGGAGAGTTCGCAGTAGGCGAGGAGATCGTCGTAGCTCTCGTAGCGGGTGACGAGCTGGTCCTGGCGGTTGGCGGCGATCAGGCCGAGGAAGGGCTCGGGGGTGAGCGCGCGCCGGCGCACGGTCGGCTGGAGGCGGCGCAGCAGGGGGTGGGCCGGGGTTCCGTCGAAGACCCGCATGAGGTCGGCCTCGAAGGCGTCCAGGAGGAGCAGCCGGTCGTCCGCCGCCTCGGGGTCCACGCCGAGGAGGCGGGCGTCGGCGCCGCCGGGGGCCAGGTCGCCGTCACCGATGTCGTCGACGAGGCGGGCGAAGCCGTAGACGGCCATCAGGTCGGTGCGCCAGTCCCTGGGGAGGAAGAAGGGGGCCACGGGGAAGTTCTCGTCCGCGGCCTTGCGGAGGGTGGTGCTCTCGGGATCGGCCGGGCGGCCCGTGCGGGTTCCCGTCACCGCTCGCTGCCAGCGGCGGGGACGGCGCGTGCTTCGGTGAGCTGGGGAGTTTCCGTAGCCATTGCCGTCACATCTCCCGTTCTACACTGCTGACCCAACGCACACTATTTCGGACACGCCGCCCAGCTGAGGGCACGACGACCGGGCGGAGGGTGCCGCGCATTATCGCCCCACTTGCCGCTATTCGGCACCGGTACAGCTTACGTTGTACAACGCATCGAGGTTCGTCGGGGTGTCCCGCACATCACAACAACACACCGATTGGCTTCAAGATTCCTGCGCCTGACGGGAGTTGACGTTTCCTTTGCGGACGCGGGGCCCCGCCGGAGCGGTTCCGGCGGGGCCCCGCGCAGGCCGGGCGGGCCGGGCGGCGCCTGTCCCGGCGGGCTACTTGCCCGTGAACTTCTCGTACTCCTTGAGGACCTCGTCGGTGGGGCCGTCCATCCGCAGCTCGCCGCGCTCCAGCCAGAGCACGCGGTCGCAGGTGTCCCGGATCGACTTGTTGTTGTGGCTGACCAGGAACACCGTGCCCGCGGACTTGCGCAGTTCGCGGATGCGGTCCTCGGAACGCTTCTGGAACTTGCGGTCGCCGGTGGCCAGCGCCTCGTCGATCATCAGGACGTCGTGGTCCTTGGCGGCCGCGATGGAGAAGCGCAGCCGGGCCGCCATGCCGGAGGAGTAGGTGCGCATCGGCAGCGTGATGAAGTCGCCCTTCTCGTTGATGCCGGAGAAGTCCACGATCTCGTCGTAGCGCTCCCTGACCTGCTCGCGGGACATGCCCATGGCCAGGCCGCCGAGGATGACGTTCCGCTCGCCCGTCAGGTCGTTCATCAGGGCCGCGTTCACGCCGAGCAGGGAGGGCTGGCCGTCGGTGTAGACCCGGCCCTTCTCGGCGGGCAGCAGACCGGCGATGGCGCGCAACAGGGTTGATTTCCCGGACCCGTTGGAGCCGATGAGGCCGACCGCCTCGCCCCGGTAGGCGACGAAGGAGACGCCCCGTACGGCGTGCACCTTGCGCACGCCGCGCGCGCTGTCGTCGGAGCCGCGCCGGAGGATCCGGCTGAGGGCGGAAGTGGCGCTGCCCTTACCGGTCTTGGCGCCGTTGACGCGGTAGACGATGTGCAGTTCGTCCGCGATGACGGTGGGGATCAGCTCCCCGGGCTTCAGCTCAGCCACGGCCGTACCTCTCCTCCGCCTGCCAGAAGTACACGAAACCGCCGGTGAACAGGGCCACGGCCCAGAAGGCGGCGATGGCCCAGACGTGCGGCGGCAGGTTCGAGGCGCCGTAGCCGTCGATGAGCGCGAAGCGCATCAGGTCCATGTAGACGGCGGCCGGGTTCACCTGGAGCAGGCGGACGAACACCTCGGAACGGCCCTCCATCATCTTGCTGATGGAGAACATGACGCCGGAGGTGTACATCCAGGTGCGCAGGACGAACGGCATCAGCTGGGCGAGGTCCGGCGTCTTGGCGCCCATCCGCGCCACGATCAGCGCGAGCCCGGTGTTGAAGAGGAACTGCAGCAGCAGGACCGGGACGATCAGCAGCCAGGACAGGCTCGGGTAGCTGCCGAAGCCGATGACGATGACGAACAGCACGAGCATCGAGAACAGCAGCTGCTGGAGCTGCTGGAGCGCGAAGGAGATCGGCAGCGAGGCGCGCGGGAAGTGCAGCGCCCGCACCAGGCCCAGGTTGCCGGAGATCGCGCGGACGCCCGCCATGATCGAGCTCTGGGTGAAGGTGAAGACGAAGACGCCCGTCACCAGGAACGGGATGTACACGTCCCGGGACATGCCACGGCTGGCCTTGAGGATGACGCCGAAGATGAAGAAGTAGACGGCCGCGTTGAGCAGCGGGGTGGCCACCTGCCAGAGCTGGCCGAGCTTCGCCTGGCTGTACTGCGCCGTCAACTTCGCCTGGGAGAAGGCGAGGATGAAGTGACGCCGTCCCCAGAGCTGACGGACGTAGTCGACGAGTCCGGGGCGGGCACCGCTCACGGTCAGGCCGTGCCGGGCGGCGAGCCGTGCCGCCGTGAGGCCCTCGTCGGGCGACGGAGGCGCGCTCACCGCGACCGCGCCGTCGTGCGTTGTCTCACTCACTGATGGAAACTTTCGTCGGTGTGATGCGCAGCCTGTGCGGGCATGGCATGGGCCAGGGGCCGGGGTGCGGCCCGGGTGCTCTCCGGTTCGAGCTTCTCAGATGACGGGGGGCCGGCCCAGTCGCGTCAGCCGCCACACCGTACGCCACCGCATGGGCCGACGGGGGCCGCACGGGGTGCGCCAGCCCTCCCGGAAGCCGCCGAACCAGGCCCGCAGGGCCGGGCGCGAGGGGCGGCGCACCAGGGTGAGCAGCAGCCAGACCCCGAGATAGACGGGGACGAGGGGCGCGGGCAGGTTGCGGCGGGCCAGCCAGACCCGGTTGCGGGCGACCATGCGGTGGTAGACCGCGTGCCGCGAGGGAGCGGTCGTCGGGTGGTACAGCACCATGTCCGACCGGTAGTCGATCATCCAGCCGGCGTCCAGCGCCCGCCAGGCGAGGTCGGTCTCCTCGTGGGCGTAGAAGAAGGCGTCCGGGAGGCCGCCGACGTCGGCGAAGACCCGGGTGCGGACGGCGTTGGCGCCGCCGAGGAAGGTGGTGACCCGGGAGGAGCGCATCGGGTCGGCGGCCCGCAGCCGGGGGACGTGCCGGCGCTGGGTGATCCCGCTCTCCGGGTCGGCGATGCGGAAGCTGATGATGCCGAGTTCGGGGTCGGCGGCGAAGGCGCGCCGGCACAGCTCGGCGGTGTCGTGCTGGGCGAGGAGCCCGTCGTCGTCCAGGAACATCAATATGTCGACGTCCCGGCCGCCGGGGCCGAACGCCTCGATGCCGACGTTGCGGCCGCCGGGGATGCCGAGGTTCTCGGGCAGTTCCAGGGTCCGTACGCCCGCGGGGACGTCCGGGACGGGCGAGCCGTTGCCGACGACGACCACCTCGACGCGGTCGCCGTCCTGCTTGGCCACCGAGTCGAGCAGCGCCCGCAGTTCGTCGGGGCGGTTGCCCATGGTGATGACGACCGCGCCGACCGTCAGGGCACTCACTTCAGCCTGCTGGACGCGAGGATGGAGACCAGGTGCAGCAGGGTCTGGAGCAGCGCGATGCCGGCGAGTACGGCGATGCCGAGCCGGGAGAAGAACAGGTCACCGCGGACCTGGTCCACGATCGCGAGGACCAATATCAGCAGGGACGCCTCCATGCCGAGGATCAGCCGGTGGAACTTGAAGGCGGCGGCGGCCCGGCGGGCCAGCGCCATGCCGGAGGAGCGCATCTCGGCCGCGGCCTCCTTGACCGGGGGCAGTCCGCCCTGGTGGCGGGCGACGCCCACCAGGTCGGTCTCGGCCTTGATCAGGATCGCGCCGAGGGCGGCCAGGGTGCCCAGGAAGGCCCACAGCCAGTCGATCCGTCCGCTGCCCCACAGGTCGGCGGCGCGCAGTCCGAAACCGACCAGGACGGCCGCGTCGGTCAGATAGGCGCCGACCCGGTCCAGGTAGACCCCGCCGAGCGAGAACTGCTGCTTCCAGCGCGCGACTTCGCCGTCCACGCAGTCCAGCAGCAGGTACATCTGGACGCAGACCACGCCGAGGACGGCGCCCGTGATCCCCGGCACCAGGAGCGCCGGGGCGGCGAGCACGCCAAAGACGGTCATCAGATACGTGAGCTGGTTGGGCGTGACCCTGGTGGTCACCAGGTAGCGGTCGACCCGCAGGGACACCTCGCGCATATAGAGGCGCCCCATCCAGTGCTCACCGCTGCGCCGGTCCTTCACCCCCACGGGGTGGACGACCGGGCGGAGTTCAGCTACCGATGGCCTTGACATAGTCGGCGTAGATGTCCTTGATCTGGTCGGTTTTCAGGTCGAGGTGTTCGAGGATCGTGTAACGGCCGGGGCGGGTCTCGGGAGCGAACTCCACGGCGCGGACGAACTCGCCCACCGTGAAGCCGATCTCCTCGGGCAGCACCGGCAGTCCGTGCCGGCGCAGGACCTCGGCCATGTGCGCCGATTCCTCGTGGGCTCCGCGCAGGTACATCGCGAAGGCCGCGCCCAGGCCGCACTGCTCGCCGTGGGCGGCAGCGCGCTTGGGGAAGAGCAGGTCGAAGGCGTGGTTGATCTCGTGGCAGGCGCCGGAGGCGGGACGGGAGTCGCCGGAGATCGACATCGCGACGCCGGTGAGGACGAGCGCCTCGGCGAGCACCTGGAGGAAACCGTTGTCGCCGATTCCACCCGGGTGCCTGAGCACCGCCTCGCCGGCCTGGCGCGCCATGGCGGCGGCCAGCCCGTCGATCTTCTCGCCCTTGACGCGGTTGGCCAGCTCCCAGTCCGCGACGGCGGAGATGTTGGAGATGGCGTCGCCGATGCCGGCGCGCACGAAGCGCACCGGCGCCTCCCGGATGACGTCCAGGTCGATGACGACGGCGATCGGGTTGGGCACGCCGTAGGAGCCGCGGCCCGCGTCGTTGTCGAGGGTGGCGACCGGGGAGCAGAGACCGTCGTGGGCGAGGTTCGTCGGTACGGCGACCAGGGGCAGGCCGACGCGTGCCGCGGCGAACTTGGCGCAGTCGATGATCTTGCCGCCGCCGAGGCCGACGACCGCGTCGTAGTGGCCGGCCTTTATGTCGCCGGCCAGCCGGACCGCGTCGTCGAGGGTGCCCCCGCCGACCTCGTACCAGGTGGCGCCGGGCAGCGACGGGGCGATGCGCTCCCGCAGCCGGGCGCCGGAGCCGGCGCTGACCGCGACGGCGAGCCGGCCCGAGTGCGAGATCCGCTCGTCGGCGAGGACGCAGCCCAGGTCGTCGAGGGCGCCGGGGCGGATGTCGACGACGAGCGGGGAGGGGATCAGCCGGGTCAGTACTGGCATGCGATCTCCCGCCCCTTGGCGAGATCGTCGTGGTTGTCGATCTCCACCCAGCTGACCTCGCCGATCGGCGCCACGTCGACGCGGAAGCCGCGGTCGACCAGCTCCTGGTAGCCGTGCTCGTAGAACTGCTGCGGGTCGGCCTCCCACACCGTCTTGAGCGCGTCGGCCAGCTCCGGGGCCGCGTCGCCCTCGATCAGGGTGACGCCGATGTACTCACCGGTGGCCTCGGCGGGGTCCATCAGCTTGGTGATCTTCGAGACGCCCCTGACGGGGTCGACGACGACCTTCATCTCCTCGTCGGCGAGGGACTTGACGGTGTCGACGGCCAGGATGATCTTCCGGCCCTCGCCGCGGGCGGCGAGCAGGGTGTGCTCGACGGAGACCGGGTGGACGGTGTCGCCGTTGGCGAGGATCACGCCGTCCCGGAGGGCGTCACGTCCGCACCACAGGGAGTAGGCGTTGTTCCACTCCTCGGCCTTGTCGTTGTCGATGAGGGTGATCTTGAGGCCGTACTTCGCCTCCAGCGCCGCCTTGCGCTCGTAGACGGCTTCCTTGCGGTAGCCGACGATGACCGCGACCTCGGTCAGGCCGATCTCGGCGAAGTTGCCGAGCGTCAGGTCCAGGACCGTGGGTTCGCCCTCTATGCCCGCGGGGCCCACCGGCACCAGAGCCTTGGGAAGGCTGTCGGTGTAGGGGCGCAGACGCCGTCCGGCGCCGGCCGCCAGCACGAGGCCGATCATGCGGGTTCTCCTTCGTCGTGTACGGCGGGCGCGCCTTCCAGATGGGAGGCGACCCAGAAGCGGATGCTCTCGACGAGCACCAGCAGGGCCACGGCCACGGCGAGCACCGTGAGCGCGACCGTGAACTGCTCCGCGGTGAGCAGTGCGGCCAGGACGGTGACGAGCAGCGTCCGCCCCTCGTGCCCCCCGGCGGCGCGCACCAGCCAGGACGGGGGCGCGCCGGCGTCGCCGCGGATGCGGTACACCGTGTCGTAGTGATGGTAGGCGACGGCGGCCACCAGTCCGAAAGCCGCGGGAAGGGCTCCGTTCACCTCCGCTTCGGCCGCGAGGATCAGGACGGTGCAGTACTCGGCGGCGCGGAAGAGGGGCGGGACGAGCCAGTCGAGGGCGCCCTTGAGGGGGCGTACGACGGCTTGGGCGGAGAGCAGGACGTACCCGGCGGCGCAGAGGACGAGCGCCAGGCCGGGCCCCTCGAACCAGGCCGCGAGCAGCACGAGGGCGGTGCCCGCGACGGCCCAGAGGAGCGCGGGGAGGCGCGGGACGTCGGGCAGGATCCGGGCGAGCGGCCGGGCGAGCGGGCCGCTGTCGGCGAGGTCCGCGAGCGCCTGGGCGGCCCGGTCGGTGCGCCTGGCCCGGCGGGTCAGCGAGCGCAGCACCCGGCCGGCCGTGGTGTAGGTGGCGGCGAAGGCGCAGCCGACGAGGAGGGCGTAGAAGGTGATGCGGGGGGTGGTGAGGGCGGTGAGGACGGCGATCATCGCCCACCGTTCGCCGATGGGCAGGACCACCATGCGGCGCACCCAGACCGTCCAGCCGACGCTGTCGAGCCGGTCGGAGAGGGCGGCGGTGGGGCTGGTGTTGGCGGTGGCGTCGTGGTTGGCCTCGTTGAAGGAGAAGTCCACGACGTGCCGGACGGTCTGGAGCACCATCGCGCCCAGGGCGAGCGCCCACACGTCGTCGCCGCCCTTCGCGGCGCCGAGCGCGAGGCCGGCGTAGTAGGCGTACTCCTTGGCCCGGTCGAAGGTGGCGTCGAGCCAGGCGCCGAGCGTGGAGTACTGCAGGGAGTAGCGGGCGAGCTGGCCGTCGGTGCAGTCCAGGACGAAGGAGGCGATCAGCAGGACGCCGGCCGCGACGAAGCCCGCGCGGGTGCCGGTGGCCGCGCAGCCGGCCGCTATCAGCGCGGTGAGCAGGGAGGCGGTGGTGACCTGGTTCGGGGTCAGGCCCCGGCGGGCGCACCAGCGGGCGATGTAGCGGGAGTAGGGGCTGATGCAGTGGGTGGTGAAGAAGCCGTCGCGGGCCTTGACCGCGGACTTCAGGCGTACGGCCTCGTCGTCCACGGCGGCGACGGCCCGGCGTGCCTCGTCGCGGGCCTGCGCGTCGGCCGGGACGGCGGCGACCAGGCTGCCGAGTTCGGGGCGGTACACCTCGGCCCCGTCGGTGTCGAGGGCGATGAGGACGCGGTCGGCGAGGCTGTCGACGAGGGTGGTGCCGCCGGCCGCGGAGTTCTCGCGGGCCATCGCCCGGGTGAGGGCCTGGCGGCCGGCGGGCTGGGCGGTGAGGGCGCCGGGTACCGCGGCGAGCGGGAAGCGGGGGTCGGTCAGACCCAGGCGCAGCGCGTGGGGGTGGCCCACGAAGCGGGCGTCGACCAGGGCGACGCGTTCGTCGCCGGGGACGGTGGCGAGGAGGGTCTCGGCGTCACCGGTGTCGGCGGCGGTCCGGACGTCGAAGCCGAGCGACCGCAGATCGCTCTCGATCGGCGATCCGGGGACCGGCTGACCGGTGAGGATGGCGGTCGGCAACCGAACTCACTCCCTGGGTGACGACGCGTCGGCGCCGGTCGGATGCTGGGTGGGGGCGCCCCTTGCCTGCGGCGCCCGGGCGGCATGTCGGCAGAGGCTATCCGATGCCTGGAAGCTCTTGTTCACCGCCCGTTCACGGAGCGATCAACGCGGTGCGGTGGCGGCCTCCGCCGCGATCATCATCGGTGATCCGGGGCCCGGCCCACAAACCGCGCCCCCAGACCGGGCATGGGCGGACATTACGGAGGGCCCGTCCCGCGTCGGCATAGGGTGAGCCACCATGACCTGGCTGATCACCGGCGGAGCCGGATACATCGGGGCCCATGTGGCGCGGGCGATGAGCGGCGCGGGCGAGGCCGTCGTGGCGCTCGACGACCTCTCGACGGGCCGTCCCGCGCGGCTGCCCGCCGGCGTCCCGCTCGTGCGGGGCTCCTCGCTCGACGGGGCGCTGCTGAAGCGGGTGTTCGCCGAGCACGCGGTGACGGGTGTGGTGCATCTCGCGGCGCGCAAGCAGGTCGCGGAGTCGGTGACCCGGCCGACGCTGTACTACCGGGAGAACGTCGGCGGCCTCGCGACCCTGCTGGACGCGGTCGCCGACGCGGGCATCGAACGGTTCGTGTTCTCCTCCTCGGCCGCCGTCTACGGCGATCCCGGGGTGGACCTGATCACCGAGGACACCCCGTGCGCCCCGGTGAACCCCTACGGCGAGACCAAGCTCGCCGGGGAGTGGCTGGTGCGGGCGGCGGGGGCCGCGCACGGGATCTCCACGGTGTGCCTGCGCTACTTCAACGTGGCGGGCGCGGGCGCTCCCGAGCTGGCCGACACGGGCGTCTTCAACATCGTCCCCATGGTCTTCGACCGGCTCACCCGTGGCGACGCCCCGCGGATCTTCGGCGACGACTATCCGACGCCGGACGGCACGGGCGTCCGCGACTACATCCATGTCGCCGACCTCGCGGACGCCCACCTGGCGGCGGCCCGGCGCCTGGCCGAGGGGGGCGCGAGCGGTGATCTGACGGTGAACATCGGGCGCGGCGAGGGGGTTTCCGTGCGCGAGCTGATCACGGTGATCGGCGAGGTCACCGGCGACCGGCGGCCGGCCGTCGTGGAGGGACGGCGGCCCGGGGACGCGCCGCGCGCGGTCGCCGCCGCCGACCGGGCCGCCGCGGAGCTGGGCTGGACGGCCCGGCGCGGGGTGCGGGAGATGGTCGACTCGGCGTGGGAGGGGTGGCGGCGGGCGCACGCCGGCTGAGCCCACCCTTTCCGCCCGCCTTCGTTTACGCAGGTCAGGGCAGATGACAACGGTGTTCAGTGCCGCGTTGCCGGATACCCCCCGCCCGTAGTTGACTGGGGTTTTCCACGAGACCACCGGAGGCGGCTTCCCATGGGGGCAGGGCACGACCACGGGCACGCGCACGGCCCGCCCGCCGGTACGGCGACGGCCGCCTACCGGGGCAGGCTGCGCGTCGCGCTGTCGATCACGCTGACCGTGATGGTGGTCGAGATCGTCGGCGGTGTGGTCGCCGGCTCGCTCGCGCTGGTCGCGGACGCGGCCCACATGGCGACGGACGCGCTCGGCCTCGGCATGTCCCTGCTCGCGATCCACTTCGCCACCCGGCCGCCCACCGGCCACCGCACCTACGGCTACGCCCGCGCGGAGATCCTCGCCGCGCTCGCCAACTGTCTGCTGCTGCTCGGCGTGGGCGGCTACGTCCTGTACGAGGCGGTCCAGCGGTTCGTCACGCCCACCGTGACGGAGGGCGGGCTGACCATCGTGTTCGGTCTGATCGGCCTGGTCGCGAACATGATCTCCCTCACGCTGCTGGTGCGCGGCCAGGCCGAGAGCCTGAACGTGCGGGGGGCGTTCCTGGAGGTGGCCGCGGACGCGCTGGGCTCGCTCGCGGTGATCATCTCGGCGGTGGTGATCCTCACCACGGGCTGGCAGGCCGCCGACCCCGTCGCCTCGCTCCTCATCGGCCTGATGATCGTGCCGCGCACGCTGAAGCTGCTGCGCGAGACTCTCGACGTACTGCTGGAGTCGGCGCCCAAGGACGTCGACATGACACAGGTACGGACACACGTCCTCGCCCTCGACGGGGTCGAGGACATCCATGACCTGCACGTGTGGACCATCACCTCGGGCATGCCGGTGCTCTCCGCACACGTGGTGGTCCGCTCCGACGTGCTGAACGCCATCGGCAACGAGAAGATGCTGCACGAACTCCAGGGCTGCCTGGGCGACCACTTCGACGTGGAACACTGCACCTTCCAGCTGGAGCCGCGCGGCCACGCCGAGCACGAGGCCCGGCTCTGCCACTGATGTTCCCCTCCCGAGGGCCCTGGGCCCCTCTTTCGGGGGAACCGGCCGGCCGAGCGCGTCGGACCGGCGCCCGCCGGCGTCCTCACTCCCACAGCCCCGTCGCGGACGGTTCCCCGTCCGCCGCGCCGGGCAGCCCGAGCAACGGCCGGGAGTGCCGGACGCGTACGGCAGACTTGGCTTGAGGACCGATGTGAAGGATGGGTATGCCGATCACACCTGCCACCGCGACGCCCAGCTCGTCGAACGGCACCGCTGTAGCGATCTTGCTGGAACTGGTCGACGAGAACGGCGTGACGATCGGGACCGCGGAGAAGCTCGCCGCCCATCAGCCGCCGGGGCGGCTGCACCGCGCCTTCTCGGTCTTCCTCTTCGACGAGCGGGGCCGGCTGCTGCTCCAGCAGCGGGCTCAGGGCAAGTACCACTCCCCCGGCGTGTGGTCCAACACCTGCTGCGGCCACCCCTACCCGGGCGAGTCCCCGTTCGCGGCGGCGGCCCGGCGGACCTACGAGGAGCTGGGCGTCTCCCCGTCACTGCTCGCCGAGGCGGGCACGGTCCGCTACAACCACCCGGACCCCGACTCGGGCCTGGTGGAGCAGGAGTACAACCACCTCTACGTCGGCCTGGTGCAGGCCTCTCCGCACCCGGACCCGGAGGAGGTCGACGCGACGGCCTTCGTGACCCCGGCCGAACTGGCGGAGCGGCACGCGCGGGACCCCTTCTCGTCCTGGTTCATGACCGTGCTGGACGCGGCCCGTCCGGCGGTCAGGGAGCTGACGGGCCCGTCCGCGGCCTGGTGACGGGAGCGCCTACGGCACCCGGGCGGCCTTGAGCGGCAGGGCGGACCAGATCACCTTGCCGCCGCTCGCCGTGTGCTCGATGTCGCACACACCGCCCGCCTCCCGGGTCACCTCACGGACGAGCAGCAGGCCCCGGCCGCCGGTCCGGCCGTGGTCGGCCTCCAGGGCGGTCGGACGGTAGGGGTGGTCGTCCTCCACGGAGACCCGGACCCACTCGGCCCCGACGGCCACCTCCACGGCGAGCGTCGGGGACAGCAGCGCCGCGTGCCGGACGGCGTTGGTGACCAGTTCGGAGACGATCAGCAGCAGCCCCTGCACCAGGTCCTCGCAGGCCGGTACGGACTGACGCAGCAGCAGGTCGCGCACCGCGTGCCTCGCCTGCGGTACCGAGGCGTCGACCGCGGGAGCCGTGAACCGCCAGACCCCCTCGTACGGCAGCGGGCTCGGGCCGGGGGGGCCGTCGGGGTCGCCCTCTGGGCGAGGGTCGGCCCCCCGCCCGCGGTTCTCCATCGTCTGGTCGCCACCTTTGCGCTCGATTGTCACCACACGTCCGAGTGTTGGGAAGAACCTGCCGGGCACCGCCTGCCTGAACAGAAGTCAGCCACTATCGAGCGATTCCGACCTCCTGTGTGCGCACCAGGCCCGCTTGCGACCGTTCCTGCCCGGGCCGCGCCGACTTCGTGGCCGCATCGGGTTGTACGGATGCGCCGCCGCCGCGCCCGGTCCGCCCTCGCGGCCACGGCCCCCCGCACGGCCGCCGCCGAGGCCGGTGCGGATAGCATCCGGCGCATGGAGCCGCAGCTGCTGCACCGTGTCGCCGACTCGGTCGCCACCGTCGTCATCCACCACCCGGCCAAGCGCAACGCCATGACGGCCGGCATGTGGCGGGCGCTGCCGCCGCTGCTCGACGCCCTGGCCGCCGATCCGGCCGTACGGGCGCTGGTGCTGACCGGGGAGGGCGGGACGTTCTGCGCCGGGGCCGACATCTCCACGCTGCGCCGGGCACCGGGCGAGGCGCAGGGGCTCGCGGTGCTCGCGGAGGAGGCGCTGGCCGTCTTCCCCAAGCCGACCCTGGCGGCGGTCGAGGGGCACTGCGTGGGCGGCGGCGCCCAGCTCGCGGCCGCCTGCGATCTGCGGTTCGCCGGGGAGGGCGCGCTGTTCGGGGTGACTCCGGCGAAGCTCGGGATCGTCTACCCGGCCTCCTCCACCCGGCGGCTGGTCTCCCTCGTGGGGCCGGCCACCGCCAAGTACCTGTTGTTCTCCGGAGAGTTGATCAACGCCGAGCGGGCGCTGCGCACGGGGCTCGTCGACGAACTGCTGCCCGCGGCCGAACTCGGCGACCGGGTCGCGGAGTTCACCCGGACCCTGGTCTCGCGTTCCCAGCTCACCCAGGCCGCGGCGAAGGAGTTCGCGGACGGCCGCACGGACCGCGACGGCCACTGGGCCGGCCAGGCGGCCGGCAGCGGCGACACCGCCGAGGGGGTCGCCGCGTTCCTGGAGCGCAGACCGCCGCGCTTCAGTTGGACCGCCCCCACGGGTGTCCACGGGTACTGACCGGTCGGTAACGTGCTGGGCATGACTTCTGCCGCGATCCAGCCGCGCGCCGGGCGCCGCTGCCACAACGCGCTCAACTCCCTGCACGCCGCGCACTACTTCGCCCCCGAACTCGGTGAGGAGCTGGGCGCCCTCGGGATCACGGACCCCCGGGCCGTCAACTTCGCGGCGCGCGCCGCGGCACTGGGCCGGGTCGGGGCGGGGACGGTGACCGCGACCTTCTACAACTACAAGCACGAACTCGTCGCCCGGCACGTGCCCGCCGTGTGGACGACCGCCTCCCCCGAAGCCGTGCTGGCCGCACGCGCGCGTGCCGTCGACCGGACCGTACGGCGACTCCTGGGCGACGACACCGCGAAGTCCGGGGAGATGGCGGAGGCGGCGCGGCTCGCGCTGCGCGCCGCCGAGGGGTGCACCCGCGCCGGACGGCCGCTGTACTCCGCCCACGCCGACCTGCCGGTGCCCGCCGAGCCACACCTCGCCTACTGGCATGCGGCCACGCTGCTGCGCGAGCATTATGCAAAGGAAGTCCAGATGTCTCAGCCGTGATCCCCGAGTGACCTAGGGCCCCACGTGCGGCTGTTAGGTTCCACCCCGTCTGGATGTCTCATGATCGCGGTGGTGCGGGATGGACTACTTCTTTGTGTCACGCAGCAAGGTTCGTCGCTTCTACGAGGCGCCGCCCGGGGTGGATCTCGACGCTTTCGCGTACGTGTCGCGGAAAGGGGCGCTGAAGGAAGGAACTCCGTTCTTCCTCGACTCGCAGATGCGCCCGGCGGAGCCGCTCGTCTCGTTCTTTCTGGAGATGGCCAAGACCCTGAAGGCGAAGTCGCTGCAGGACTATACGTATGACGCGCTCGACTTGACCGACTTCCTGGAGGATGAGCTCGACCCGCCCGTCGATCTGTTGTCGGTGATTGAAGAAGACCTGTTGGCGTACCGAGAAGACTGTACCGAGCACCGCGAGTCGCCGGATGCGCCGGCGACCTGGAAGCGGCGTCGGGCCATGATCAACAACTTCTACGGCTGGGCTGACGACGAGAAGTTGATCGAGAAGCGCCCCTACTTCCGCCGTCGTAACGGCCGTGACGTACTGTCCTGGGGTGCCACCACGCAGCTTGACGTCCGGCACCTGACGTGGCGGCAGTGGAATTTCCTCAAGCAGGTCGGACTGCGTGGCTACCTACCCGACGGGCGCGTTGATCGCGCGTTTCGCGGGCGCTCGCCCCTGCGCGACAGCACAGCACCCGAACTGTCCATCACGACGGGCATGCGGCTGCAGGAGTTCAGCTGTCTGCTGGATATCGAGGTCGGACCACCGCGACGGGATGCTTCCCCGGCAGAGGTCCAGTTGCAGGCGATCGCGAAATTCGGCCTGCCCCGCTCGGTGATGATCCAGGATCCGACACTGCGGGAGCTGGACATGTACCGGCGAACCGAGCGTGCGGCGCAGGTGCGGGCCGCGGCGAAGGCGCTGTGGAGACGCCGTGAGGAGCTGTTCATCGTCGATGACATCGACCTGCGGCGAATGAAGGTACGCGGAATGCTCGATGGCCGGCGCCGTACCTTCCGGGTCGAGAGCATGAACGCGGACAAGCGCCGCCGCGCAGTCATCGAAGGCGACCACGGGCTGGAGCCGATGGCGATGTTCGTCGGCCGCGGCGGACGGATGCCGACCCGACAGCGCTGGGAGCAGATATTCGACACCGCGCATCTGCGCGCCGTTCATCTAAGCGAGGAGCACAAGGTCGGCATCGTCATGCCGCGCGAGGTCCGGATTCACGACACTCGGCACACATTTGCGGTCTACATGCTGCGGCTGCTGACCAAGCTGATCCTCCAGGAGGAAGCCGAGGACTACCTCGCCGGCCGGCACTCCGGCTACCTGACGGACCATATCTCGCGGAACCCTCTGCTGATACTGCAGGACCTCTTGGGGCATCGTCGTCCACAGTCGACTCTGCGGTACCTGCGGTACATGCGAGATACCAACGTGCTGGTGGCGAAGGCAATCGCCGAGTGGAACAACAAGAACGCCACCTACGCCGACTACGCGGCCGCGATAGCCGAACAGCGGGCCGCCTAATGCCCCGCCGCGGCGAGCGCAAAGAACGTATACGCAACGGCGCCCCGAAGCCGCTGCCCATCCGGGACCTGGACCACGTGGGCATCCGCACCCTGACCTGGACACGCCGGGGCGGGACGTCCACCCACGTCGTGAACCCGGCGAAGTACCGGTGCAGCGTCCTAGCGGCCCAGCTGGCCGACGAGTGGGTCACCTACACCCGGTCCATGGCCCGGACCGACGGCGGCGCGAACTTGTCCCAAGCAGTGCGGTCCTTCGCAAAGTTCGTCGACCAATATCTGCCGACGCTCGGGGTAGATCCGGCGGATGCCCGACTGGACGGCCACAAAGTCGACTTGGTCGAGGTGATCCACGTGTGGGAGGAAGACCTGCGCCAGCATCATGGGCTGCGTTCCAACTCCCCGTACGAGAAGGCCAACTGTCTGCTGACGCTGATCGAGCAGCGGGCACTGAAGGACCCGAGCATGCCGGAGGCGCTGCGAGTACGCGCGCAGGCCCCGACCGCCTATCCGACGTACAAGAGCGAGCCGCTGGACGAGTTCTCCAATGCGGAGCGAATCGCCCTGCGCGATGCGGCCCGTAACGCCATCCGGTCGCTAGAGGCCCGTCTGGCCCGCGGCCGGGAGCTGCTGGAGCGCGGGGTAGATCCCCAAGTTGGCGGATGGCACGAACCGGCGAACCTGCTGTGGGCGGCGACGCGTCCCTCTTTGCTGACCGGGAAGGTTTTGAAGCCGCAGTTCCGGCAGAACGTGCTGAGCTGGCCGGAGCCGGTGAAGGCGCTGCTCCCGACCGCGCCGGACGGCACCCTTCTCAAGCGCGGATTCCGCTATCTCGTCGCCGAGTTGGGCCGCCTTCTGTATCCGACCGAAGCGGATCTACAGGCATTTCGGGTGCTGCTGATGCTGGGCATGAGCGATACAAGCCCGGAGGAACTCCACCAAATTCAGCTGTCCGACATTGAGTTCAGCGACGGCGGTGTGCGCCTGGTCCAGCGTAAGATGCGGGCCCATCGCGTCCGTGCCGACCTGCATCCCGATCCGGAGCAGGCGGCCGAGGCGGAAGCGCAGGAGTTCACCGGCGGCGGCGCCTGGACCGTCCCGGGCCTGCTTCGGCGTCTGCTGGCCGTCACTGAACTGTCCCGGACGGTCTTCCCCGATGCGGACCCGTGGCTGTTCCTCGCGGTGGAACGACGGTACCGGGGTGTCCTGGAAGCCAAGCTCGCCGGCTTCAGAGACCGTGAGCGGCGCTTCGGCGGCTGGATCGCCGAGCAGCGCGACGCGGCCGGGAAGCCGCTGAAGATCTCCGAGCCGTATGAGATCCGGCGGCTGCGCAAGACCACGAAGGTCGTCCGCGCGGTCGCGCTCGGCGGCACCGTCAGCGACCTTGCGGGCGATGACCATCACGTGGAGGTCTATCGGATGCACTACGCGCACGGCACGACCGCACACATCCTGGCCGGCCGGTCGATCAACCGGGCGCAGAAGTGGGTTTTCGATCGCATGACCACACCCGCACGGCCAGTTCTCGTCACCGAGGAGACCGAGCAGCACCTGGAGGTGACGGAGGTCGCCGAGGACCTCGGCCTGGACGCCGAGCAGGCCAAAGCCCTGCGGACGGGAGAGCTGGACATGGGGCTGGTCAACTGCCGTAACCCGTGGGACTCGCCGCACCGCAACGACGCCAAGGTCTGCCACGTCGCACCCGCGATGTGCATGCTGTGCCGCAACGCCGTCGTGTTCACCTCCCAGATCCCGCGGCTTCTCCTGTTGTCCGATCACATCGAGCACATGCGGGCCAACCTGGCCCCGCGCCACTGGCAGGCCCTCTGGGGCCGGCAGGCCGCGGCCCTGGCAGAGGTCTTCGAGGAGTGCGCCGACCTCGTCCCCGCAGCACGCCGCGAGATCGCCGAGCTCGGCCTGCGCCTGGACCTCCCCTTGGGCATGCGGACGGAGTTCGACCGATGATGGCCCGCCCCGAGCCCAAGGCGCTCGCCTCCTCGGCGTTCCGCGACGATGAGAAGGTCTTCAGCTACGGCGGCTACCAGCTTCTCGACGACATCCAGGTGCCGCTGTTCGGAGAAATCCACCGGTGGCCCGCTGACTGCATCGGCCGGCCCGCCAGTCGAAAACCGGGCGAGTGGTGCTTCGTCTTCCCTCTGGACGACCGTTTGATCAACCTGCAGCTGCGCGAGTACTGCTTCGGCCTCCTCAACCCCTCCCACCCCGTCCTGCGGCAATCCCTGGTCTTCCTGTCCGCTCTCCCGCTGTCCGTGGCCACCGTCCGCCCCTCGATGATGGAAATCAGAAAGATCATGGACTGGGGCCGCGAACAAGGACTGCCCACCGACCTGGGGCTGTGGGACCCGGAGGACTGGCACGATGAGATCGTCCACAAGGCCTCCCAGGTCGAGAGTGTGAAAACCGTCGCCTTCCATGTGACGACCATCCGCCGCCTGCGCCAACTCGCCCCCGCCCTCACCGGAATCAGCGCCTTCGACGACCCATGGGGCGACGAATCAGCCGCGAGCGTAGCCGCCAAGGTGTACGACGAGGACGCACCTAGCCGCGACACGCTCGCCACTCCGGCCATCCCGCCCGACACCTGGTGGCCGCTGCTACGGGGCGCCTGGACCTACATCCACACCTTCGCCTCGGACATCTTCCGCTGGCGCGACCACTTCGCCCGGCAGCAGGAGGCTCCCGCCGACCAGCCGCGCTCCACCAAAGCCCGGCCGGTGCGCCCGGAGGAAACGGACGCCCTACTGAAGAAATGGCTCAGAACGCCAGGCAACGCGGTGCCCGTCCACGAGGTGTCCTACAGCAACGTGTCGGCCGGCACCCCCATGTGGACCGCGCTCAGCAAGATGGTCACCGGCGGCAGAACCATGAACATCTTCAGCGACAACCAGAGCGGCCGGCCCCGCGAGCGGCGAGCCACCGTTCAGGCCGCGATCGGCAAAGGCCGCATCGCGACCGTCAAGGCGACCGTGGGCCGCGGGAAGGGCCCCGCCGGACCGCGCTACAACGCACCGGGCACCAGTGCAGGCGTCACCAAGGAACAGCTGGACGACGACGTACGACGGTGGCTCGCGGACCCGAACACCGTAGTGCCGGTGTACGCGACCGACGACCACGGGACGGCCGGGGAGCCGATCTGGGGGGTGGCCGCCCGCATGATCTGGGGCCCACCCCACCTGACGTCCACCGGCAGCGGAACGCCAAGCGGTTTGACCGGCGCAACCGGACCGGGGCGGCACGCGCCCGCCTCGTCTTGCAGGCTGTGGCCGACGGACGCGGGATACCCGTCGACTCGGATGTGTGGTCCGGTTGGCGCGCGTACCCACTCCAGTGCCCGGACGCCGCGCACGTCCAAGGCAATGACGGAACGTCAGCGCCGTGGCGTACGCAGATCAGTGCCATCGAGCTCGCCTTCGAACTGCACATGCTCCGAGCCGCGATCTACGTCTTCGTTGCGGCCTTGACCCTAATGCGCGACTCGGAGGTTCAAGAGATCCAGCGCGACGCCGTGCGGACCTACTTCGGCTCCCCAGCCGTCCGGTCCCGAAAGACCAAGCTGGACCCCACCCGCCCGGAACTGTACTGGTGGATCATCGAGCCGGTCGCCGAGGCGCTCGCAGTCCTCGAGCAGCTGGCCTGGCACCCCACCCACCTCTTCGCGGCCCTGCGGCCGCCAGTCGGCAAACAGACCCACACCGAGCCCGGGATCAGCTCCGAAGCCGAGATCGACTTCTTCATCAACGGCGTCAACACCATCGCCTACCGTCACGGCCTGTCCAAGATCCCATCCGCCCACGTGCGCTCGCACATGTTCCGCAAGACCATGTCGCAGCTCGCCGGACGCGAACCGGACTCCGAAATCGCCCTCGGCCTGCAGCTCAAGCACGCCGCCCGCCGGGCTCTGGCCAACCGCACCACCCAGGCGTATGCACAGATGGACGCGAGCTGGGCCAAGGAGTTCGACACCGAACTGCAGCAGGCTGCCGCCCGCAAACTCGTGGACCTGCTCCGCGGCCGCCAACGGGGCGAACGCGTCGCCGTCGGTCCCGGCGCCGCCCGCCTCCACGCCGGTCTCGACAAGGTCATCGACACCATCAATAACAACCTGCAACTAAGGGCGCAGATCGCCGACGAGCGGGTGGAAGAGGCCCTGCTCTCTGACGAGTTCCCCAACCTGCATCTGGGCACCATAAACCACTGCATGTTCGACGCCCCGCAGGCCGAATGCCAAGACGAACTCCCGGAAGAGCAGCGCGGGCTGGCTCCCCTCCTCGGCGCCTGCCAGCCGGCCCGCTGCCGAAACTCCACGATCACCCGAGCCCATGCCCCGTACTGGGTCGCCGAAGAAGCCGACCTGACCGCCCAGTCCACAAACCCGCGGCTGTCACCACCACGACGGGAGGCGGTCTTCGTCCGCCTTGCCGATGTCCAGCGCATCACCCGTGCTCTCGAAGAGGAAGGCCGCGCCTGATGCCGGTATCCGCAGCGTCCGCCGACAAATTGAGGGCGGCCATGGCCCGGTTGCTATCCGGCAAGCCCGTGCACACCGACGGCGCCCTCACCAAGGAGAACCTCGCCCGCGAAGCTCAGGTCAGCCACGCAACCGTGCACCGCGCCGAAGACATCCTCGCCGAGTGGAACGCGAAGGTCGCCCGCCCCGTCCTGCGTACGCCCGGAGAGGTCCAGCGCGACGAGACAATCGCCCAGCTCCGCAAGCAACTTCGCGAGGCGAGGGAGCAGGCGGCCCAGACCCAGAACAAACTCGAGGCCCTCGCCACGGTGGCGGCGAACCTGTACGCAGAGAACCTCACCCTGAAAGAGCGCCTCGGACGCCGACGGGTGACGGCTCTGCCCGCCCAAGACCGCGACTAGCCGAGTTCGGTCTTCCCGTAGTCGCTGGCCACGGCGTTGACCAAGGGGAGGCCTACCGCTCGATCGAGCGATGGCTGCCCTACGGGGCGCGTGCACCAATGTCTACAAGGCCCCGCTGCTGCTCGGCTTGCCCTGCCCCGACGATCTATCCGATGCCCTCTGGACGTTGATGGGCCTACCCTGAACTCATGTGTGATCACGACAGACTGAGGCCTCTGACCACCAGATGAACCCAGTCCGTCCCGGATAACCAGCCCGGCTACGACCTCCACCTCGGGTCAGCGACGTCCCAAACGCCCTAACGTGCCAGCGCCCCCACCCGCCTACACCCGGGGCGACAACGCTCCGCCCAACATGGACAAATGGGCCCCATCCCGGTTGCTGGCCACCTCGGCCGAGAAGGCTGCCGCTGGGCATCTGGTCACGAAAGCGGAGCCAGTGCTTCGAGGACAGCAGTACATGGGTGACACCGTCACCGTGACCTTCAACTCAGCGGCCCACACCATGTTCGTCACCTTCGGTCCCGGCATCTACCCGGAGGGACAGGACTACCGCGATGCCACCGGATTCACGGCCATCGTCCGCGGCCTTATGTCGGAAGCTACTCCGAAGCCCAGCAGAACTTCTGCAACGATAGTGCCTGGCCTTACGGCCGTGCCGTCCTCGTTTACCGGGAGTCCATGGCCAGCCCCACCATCGTCGACTACCGCGAAGTCACCATATCGACAGCTGTCGCATGTAGCCCTGGATTCCCTTACGACTCCTAACGAAAGTGGACAGCTTGACCCAATGGTCCGGAAGCTTCTTTTGTTAGGCGTAGTTAATGGCTTGTAGCCGAAGTCCGTAAATACGGCCGTTCCTGGCGCATGGTCGCACCCCCGGCGCTCACCCCCAAGGTACCTTGGCAACGTCGCCTACCCAGCCCCGGATGCGGGTGAGGTCTCGGTAAGCCCCGTTGTATCCGAGCGAGTTCAGGATCAGCAACACGAGGTAGTGGCGAGCGAGAAGCCAGGCGTCTCGCGTCAACCCGTCCAGTCCGTAGACGCGCTCCTGCGATTCTTGCGGGTGTACCAGCCGGTTCCTGACCCACGTGACGACATCGGCCCCGTCGATGTCCTTGTTCTCCTTTGCCTTCACATCGGCGGCGTACTGCGCGGCTGCCGTCAACAGGCCGTTGATGTCGACAGGAATCTGGGCGTCGCGCAGCACCGTGCGCAGCAGCTCGTGAGCTGGCCGCCGTTTGTACTCCCGCTCGGTCAGGGCACCGCTCAAGACCAGGCTCTGCCACATGATGTGCTCCAAGCCGGCCGTCCCCATGATGATTCGGGGCTCGACGAAGTCTCGGCTCCGCAAGGCCGAGATCGCGTACATCATCTGGAATCGCAGAGGCGTGAATTTGTCCGGATCGAGGAAGGCGGCAATCGCCAGACACAGGAAGTCGCCGAGCGATTCGTGATCTTGGTCATACCACCAGCCATCACTGCTCGAGCGTGCCGGGTCGCAGTGAGCGGCTCGCCACTGCTCCCAGACCACCCGACCGTCGACGTCTTCTCCCACGGGCAGCATCGGGGCAGCCCAGCGGCCAAGGGCAAACGAGATCCCGACGTGCAGCGCCGTCAACAACGGGTCGGCTTCGTCGGCCGTATAGACGGAATCATCGGCGCGACGCACCTCCATGACGTGCGTCATCACGTACACGTCGGTCTTGTGGAGTTCCTGCCAGACCTGCTGGTGGTCAGGACGAACGTCGAGCGTAATCTTCCATCCATTGGCTTCGAGCAACCATCGGCCCGACCATTCATGCCTGCCGCGCGGCGTCTCCTCTGCCAGTCCCAACGGTCCATGCCAGTTGGGCAGGTTGAACCAATGAACGCGGATTCGGCTCAAGGGAGCATCGGAGTTCCCGAAGACGGCTCCGTTCGACCAACCGCCATCGACGTTCCGGGGGATCCCAGGCAGGGTCATGTCTCCCATGGGGCGACGAAGTGTCAGGGGAACTTGGTCTCGGTTGGCGAAGCCCGGCGTCGCGCCACCGCCAACCTGCCACTCAAAGTTGAACCCGTTTGAGCAGGCCAGCTCGACGCGGCCGGGGACATCATCTGTGCCGAGCCCACCCGTCGGACCGTCGTGCAGGAGAATGGGCTGACCCGGTTTGTTGTACGGGTAGACCGACGTGAGCGGTGGACTTGGTGCAGGCGTGTTCATCGTGGTCAAGCGGTCCCACTCCCTGACGGAGATGAGTTGTCCAGGAACACAGCCTCGTCGTATCGCCAGGATTCGTGCTCTAGACCGTCGGCGGGCTGAGATGTCTTGAGGTGCTCTTGGATGTCGCGCACATACACCGGCTGTCGGCTTCCCTTGACCACGGTGAATAGCGGATGGATCTCAGCTGCGGCCAGGTTGGCCGATAGAGATGGGTCCTTCCACATCATATTCAGCACGTGGGCCAAGTGCCGGAGCAGCAGTTGAGTCGAGTCAGGGGTGAAGGCCACGGGACGCGCGAGCTGCGCTGCGCCATGCCCCACAAAGTTCCTCAGCTTCACGTACTGCGCTGCGGAGTGCGGCAAGGGCCTGGCCTGCGGATCAGCGTGACCCTCCAGGTACCTCACACCTGTCCGAAGGACTTCGGTGCTGCCGTCTGTACCGCGCTTGCCGCTGACGATCCGGCCAAGTAGTTCGGTGGCATCGAGGGCGAGGAAGAGTGAACCGAGGTGATAGTTGTGCTCGAAGTTGGCTCCAGAGGCCTGCATGAACTCGCGCATGACACCGCAGACGTACGAGGCCTTGCATACATAAGGGTCTAGCCCGGTCATCTGTGCGGCATCGTCCCACTGCGGCACGTCGTGGGTGAGCTGGACAACGTGCTGAGCGAGGAGGGGACGATAGTCCATGACTCCATGGTCCGGCCGACTCAGGACTTTGAGCAACCTCTTCACCCACTGAGCCGCGTCAAAGTCCGATGCGACCTGTGAACTCGGACGACTCCCGGCAAGACCAGAGGAGCATCGGACGTGAGCTCCTTCCGACTACGGACCACTCCAATCGAGTTGCGCGGTGGTGTTGGACAGCAGATAGACCGCCCGCTTTTCTCGCTCACTCACAGGACGGAACGCTCCTCGATGGCGCCGAGTTCGATGCGGCCGTTCTGCCACGGCGGAGGTTCGTGGATCTCGTATGAAGCATGCGCCGTGCACACGTGGAACAGCGTGTAGATGGGCCGGTTCACGATCACGAGGTGCCCGGGTCCGTGAGGGTACGGATGACTCGGAATATACTGGTCATCACACCCGGCACAACCGCCGTTCACACGACGTCGATTGTGTTCCTGCCCCATCGGCGGGCGGCCACATCGCTGAAGGGCTGTGCCTCCGGGGTCGTAAGTGCCTCCGACTATCGCTCGGCTCGAAGACGCTGCGACCCCCGCTCCGGCCCGCGGCTCGGCTGCCCTTTACTTCTCGAGCACGACAGCGAGACCTTGGCCGACGCCGATGCAGATGGCCACGACGGCGACGCCACCACCCCGGTGGGCGAGTTCATGGGCCGCGCGACCGATGATGCGTCCTCCGGACGCTCCGAGCGGGTGCCCCATCGCGATGGCACCTCCGGATACGTTCACCTTCTGCGGGTCGAGGTCTCTCCACAGCCGCAGACAGGCGAGCGACTGCGCTGCGAAGGCTTCGTTCAGCTCGACCAGGTCGACGTCGGCCCAGGTGCGCCCGGCACGGGCGAGGGCGCGGTTGGCCGCCTCGACGGGAGCGATTCCGAAGATGTCGGGGTCGTTGCCGAAGGCCGCGCGGGCGGCGATGCGGGCGAGGGGTTCGCCGTCGAGCGCACCTTCACGGGCGACGAGCACGGCGGAGGCGCCGTCGTTGATGGGCGACGAGTTCCCCGCGGTCACCGTGCCGTCGGCGGCAAACGCCGGGCGCAAGCCGGCGAGAACTTCCACCGTGGATTCGTCGCGGATGCTTTCGTCGCGGGCGAGGTGGTGGCCGTCGACCTGGACGATCTCGTGGTCGAAGACGCCGTCCGCCCATGCGCGGGCGGCCAGGCGATGGCTGCGCGCTGCGAACGCGTCCTGCTCCTCACGGGAGATCCGGTGGATTTCGGCGAGCTTCTCGGCACTCTCGCCGTTGGAGATCGTCCATTCCTCCGGCAGGCGGGGGTTGACCATGCGCCATCCGATCGACGTGTTCCACATCGTCTGGTTGCCCGCCGGGAAGGCCCTTGCGCTCTTCTCGACGACGTACGGCGCGCGGCTCATCGACTCCACGCCGCCCGCGAGCACGATGTCGGCGTCTCCTGCCTCTACGGCTCGTGACGCCTGAATGACGGCCTCGACCGAGGACCCGCACAGGCGGTTGACCGTGACTCCCGTGACCGAGGTGGGGAATCCGGCCAGCAGCGCGCCGAAGCGTGCGACGTCGCGGTTGTCCTCGCCCGCCTGGTTCGCGTCGCCGAAGATCACGTCGTCGATGCGCGCGGGATCCAGGCCGGTGCGCTCGACGGTCGCTCGCATGACGATCGCGGCGAGGTCGTCAGGGCGCACGTCGGCGAGGGCCTTGCCGTACCGTCCGAAGGGGGTGCGGACGGCGTCGTAGACGAAGCTCGCGGGCATGTCAGTTGCCTTCCAGGGGTGCCGCAGCGTCGGTGACGTGGGTGAGGTCGAGGCCGGTCAGGGCGGCCAGGGAGGCCACCGTGTTGTCGCCGAACGTCTCGCGCACGCGCAGTCCGTCGGGCGTGACGTCGAACACCGCGTGATCGGTGTAGACGCGGGTCACGCAGCCGACTCCGGTCAGCGGGTAGGTGCAGGCGGCGACGAGTTTCGGCGTGCCCTGCTTGGTGAGCAGGTCGGTCATCACGTAGACCGACTTCGCGCCGATCGCGAGATCCATCGCTCCGCCGACGGCGGGAATCGCGCCGGGCTCGCCGGTCGACCAGTTCGCGAGATCGCCGGTTTTCGACACCTGGAACGCGCCGAGCACGCACACGTCCAGGTGACCGCCGCGCATCATGGCGAAGGAGTCGGCGTGGTGGAAATACGCCGAGCCCGGCAGTGCGGTGACGGGCTGCTTGCCGGCGTTGATCAGGTCGGGGTCGACGGTGCCGGGCTCGGGTGCGGGGCCCATGCCGAGCATGCCGTTCTCGGTGTGCAGGACGACCTCGGTGTCGTGGGGCAGGTAGTTGGCGACAAGGGTGGGGGCGCCTATGCCGAGGTTCACGACCGCTCCCTCGGGGATGTCGGCCGCGATGCGACGAGCGAGGTCGGTGCGGCTGATGCGGGTGCTCATCGGCTCTCCTCCTCTGCCAGCGGGTTCCCCTCGACGTCGACTCCGCCGATGAACGCGCCTTCGTCGAGCCAGTGGCGTTCTCCCACCGCGACAACGTGGTCGATGAAGATGCCGGGGGTCACGACGGTCTCGGGGTCGATGTCCCCGAGCGGCACGATCCGGTCGACCTGGGCGATCGTGGTAGCCGCCGCGGCCGCCATGATCGGGCCGAAGTTGCGGGCGGTCTCGCGGTAGACCAGGTTGCCCCAGCGGTCGGCCCGCAGAGCGCTGATCAAGGCGACATCGGCTCGGATCGGGTACTCGAGCACATAGTCGCGGCCGTCGATCGTGCGCACCTCCTTGCCCTCCGCGAGCTGGGTGCCGACGCCCGTCGGCGAGAAGAACGCCCCGATCCCCGCGCCCGCGGCGCGGATGCGTTCGGCGAGATTCCCCTGTGGCACGAGCTCCAGCTCGATCTCTCCCGCGCGGTAGAGACCGTCGAACACCCACGAGTCGCTCTGCCGCGGGAACGAGCAGGTGATCTTTCGTACTCTTCGCGCCGCCAGGAGCGCGGCAAGTCCCGTGTCGCCGTTGCCTGCGTTGTTGTTGACGACGGTGAGGTCGCGTGCTCCGTGTGCGATGAGCGCGTCGATCAGCTCCACCGGCTGGCCCGCGCGGCCGAACCCACCGATCATCACGGTGGCGCCGTCGCGGATCCCTGAGACGGCGGCTGCGGCGTCCTCGACGGTCTTGTCGATCATTGTTCCTCCACGCGTTCGGGCATCGCGCGACCTCTCCAGCGATTTCACTTGGCCGGCCCGCGGGGTGACGGTGTACGACGATCGACACCACCCGACATAGGCATAGCCTTTATGCTTATGTCATACCACATCATGGATGCATCGGAGGGCTCGACGACAGGGCGACGATCCCGCCCTCCTCGCCTATGAAGACTGGAGCTAATAAGCTATGCCTATGTCTGATCTCGCGAGCGAACGCTACACGGACCGCATCGCCACCGGACCGCTCATCCTCGTCCAGGAGGTCTTGAACACCCGCGCCGCCGGCAAGCCCGCACTCGAGGACCTGCTCTCGACTCCGGAATCCGCCACGTCGTGGCTCTCCGGCGCGCTGGCCGAGTGGAGTCGGCATACCGGAGCGGAGGCGCCGGCCATCGAGGTCGACGAACCGGGGATGGTGCGGCTTCAGCAGCTACGCGCGTCGCTGCAGATGACCGTCTCGGGTGCAGTGCGCGATGCTCCGGTCCGATCCGCACCGAAGGGGGTGAGCGGCGCGCTCGAGGTGCGGATCGACGCCGATGGTGTCTTCTCGGTGGCGCCGCGCGGCAAGGACGTCGCGTGGGTCGTCGCGGCCGTGCTCAACGAGATCACGAACGCCCAACTGACGGGTACGTGGCGCCGCTTGAAGATGTGCCGCAACCAGGTGTGCTCGGTTGCCTTCTATGACGGCACGAACCCCAACAACGGCGCATGGCATGACGTGCGCATCTGCGGCAACGCCGTGAACCTCCGGGCGTCGCGGCAGCGTCGGGCGGCCGCGCGCGCGTAGCGCGCCGCAGGCCACCCGACCGACGGGCCGTCTGCTCAGCCCTTCGCCGCCCGGCAGGAGCCCCACAGCGCACCGGGATTGATGCGCGACGGGTGACGCTCCAGCATGTACTCGTAGAGTTCGAGGGTGCTGCCGGTGCGACGCACCCCGGCGTTGAAATCGAGGATGTAGCGGCGGGTCTCCTCGATGTGACGGGGATCGTCATCGGCGGTCTGATCCTTGTGCCCCGCGACGATCGCGGTCGGCGCCAGCGCCTCGACCGTGTCGAGAGCCCTGAGCCACTCGTCCCGCCCGTCCGCGTCCGAGGCCGCGAGCATCAGGTGGACGTTGTTGTAGATCACGTCGCCCGCGACGACCAGGCCCAGGTCGGGAACGTGCAGGCAGGTGGTGTTGTCGCTGTCGGTGTGCCCCAGACGGACCGGGCGGACCTCCGCCCCGCCCACGGTCAGGACGTCGCCCTCCAGCGGTTCGGCGAGCACCAGTCGCTCGGGGATCTGCTCGGGGAACCATGCGCGCCAGACCGCCTTGAGGACCTCGGGCGAGGACTGGTAGGCCATGTCCTCGACGACCTCGGGCAGCGCGAAGGCGCGCGCTGCGGGGTACTGCTCCAGAACGGCTCCGAGACCGAACCAGTGGTCCCCGTGGCCGTGCGTGACGTACACGCTAGTCACCGGAGCACCACGCTCGCCGAGCCACCGCAGCAGGCCCTCCGACTGCGCGATCGTGAACAGCGGATCCACCAGCAGCGCCTCTCCCCCGTTCGAGATGAGGATGCTCGACGTCGGCGACCAGGAGCGCTCGCTCTGATCGGGCGGCACGTCCGCGTTGGTGGTCGGCATGCCGTCCGCGATGTGAACCGCGTAGTTCAAGGCGTTCGACGTCATTGGTGGACTCCTCGGATTCTCTGATGGTCGCTCCCACTCCGGCCGGAACGAGGGGGGCGCCGGCGGGGGCCGGGCCTCGTTCCGTCGATCACAGAGCGATGACGTTGACGTAAGCATAGACCCTATGCTTACGTCATAGGGCTCGCGTCGACCGAGAAATCCCGAGAGCCACTGGCTCCGATTCGTCGCCGCAACAGAGCGATCGTCAAAGGAGACACGAGATGAACAGCCCAGCGACGCAGACGCCGACCGCGGTGCTCGTCCACGGATACCTGGACGACGGCGCCATCTGGAACAGCGTCCGAGCCGTCCTCGACGAGCGGTCGGTCCCCTCGATCGCGTTCGAGCTCGCTGGCATGGGTACGCGCGCCTCGGATCAAGGGCCGTTCACGCTCGCCCGCTGGGCCGACGACCTCGAAACCGTCGTACGCACGACGGAGGGCCCCGTCGTACTCGTCGGCCACAGCATGGGAAGCCAGATCGCCGAGCTCGTCGCCGCCCGCTTGGCCCAACAGGTGCGCTCGCTCGTGCTGGTCAATCCGATCCCGCTGGCCGGCACTCACCTTCCCCAGGAGCAGATCGCCGCCTTCCAGGCACCGGATCTCGGACTCGACGCTCAGCGCGCCTTCCGCGCCTCGCTCGCCACCGCGTTCCCGGCGGAGGAGAACGACCGGCTCGCCCAAGTGGCGCTGCACGTCGACCCGTCGACGATCGCCGACACGGCGACAGCGTGGAACAACGGCCACCCGGACGGGCAGCAGCCCAGCAAGTACACCGGGAGCGTCACCGTCCTGCGCGGCGAGAACGACCCCTTCGTCACGGAAGAGATCGTCTCCGCGTACGTCGTGCCCCGCTTCCCCGGCGCCGCCACACAGACGATCGTCGACGCGGGCCACTGGGCGCACGCAGAGAACCCGGCGGCGGTCGCCGCCGTCATCGCCGCGGTCGTCGAGGAGACCGCGTCCAACGCGGCCGACAGCCGCCCCGCCACGGCCTGGACAGCCGCGTTCGAGCAGCGCACCCAGGACTCCTTCGCGGCGGCGCTCTCGCCGAACGTGCGAATGGAGGCGAGCGCGCTCGCCAAGCCGGTCGAGCGCAAGGAGCACGTCGAGGCCCTCATGACCGCGGTGAGCTCCGTGTACGAACGGCTCGAGTTCGTCCGGAAGGCGCAGGACGGCCCGCGGACGTATCTGGAGTGGGAGGCCGCCGCGTTCGGTGGCTTCCAGATGAAGGGGATCACGATCCTCACGCGTGATGACGAGGGGCTCATCACGGAGATCGCCATCCACCACCGGCCCATCGGCGCCGTTCTGCAGATCAACGCGAAGGTCGGGGGCCCCCTCGTCGAGGCCGGCCTCGTCCCCGCCGAGTACTTCGACTTCACGGAAGGCAAGTGACCATGACGGAACGCATCGACGTGGAGTTCACGGCTGACGGGGACGTGACCCTGCGCGGCTGGCTCTACCTGCCGGACGCCGAGGGCCCGCGTCCCGCGATCACCATGGCACACGGATTCGGCGCCAACCGGGAGATGGGCCTCGACCCGTACGCGCGCAAGTTCGCCGACGCCGGCTTCGTGGTCCTCATCCACGATCACCGCACGTTCGGCGCCAGCGACGGCGAGCCCCGCAACGACGTCGACCCGTGGCGTCAGATCGCGGACTGGCGCCGCGCGATCAGCTTCCTGGAGGCCCGGCCGGAGGTCGACGCGGACCGCATCGGGGTATGGGGTTCGAGCTTCGCGGGCGGTCACGCGATCGTGCTCGGCGCGACCGACGTACGGATCAAGACCGTGGTGTCGCAGGTGCCCACCATCAGCGGGTTCGAGCAGTGGCAGCGCAAGGTCCCGCCGGAGCGCATCGCCGCCTTCGAGCTCGCCCAGGCCGACGCCGAACGCGCCCTGGCCGCCGGCGGTGAACTGCCGTACCAGACCTCCATCGGCGACGATCCGGCCGACCCGGCCCTGTACAACAGCCCGGACGCCGTGCGCTTCTACCGTGACCTGGTTCCGCCGGGCCGCGAGCACAACACGGTGACGACGCGCTCCAGCCGGGCCGCGCGCCTGTACGAGCCGGGCGTCTGGATCTCCCGCATCTCGCCCAAGCCGCTCATGATGATCGTGGAGACCGGCGAGACGGTGATCCCGACCGACCTCCAACTGGCCGCCTACGAGCGAGCACTGGCCCCGAAGGAACTGGTACTGCTGCCCGGCGGCCACTTCGACGCCTACAAGGTGCACTTCGAAGAATCCAGCGGCGCCGCGCTGTCGTGGTTCCGCACCCACCTCGACCCGGACGCGGCCTCGATCGGCTCGTGAGACGGAGGCGGTTCCGGCTGCTGCTGGAACCGCCTTCACAGGCAGGTGACCGCGCCCTGTCACAGTCGGTTACACCACCGCCATGAGCGTTTTGGAGCCGAAGAGCGTCATTGCCCCGTAACGGCCAAAGGTTAACTTCCCCTCTGTCTTGTGAAGCAAGTGAACGGAGCGGTTGTGGGACGTCCTGAGCGGCCGGTGGATCCTCGGGCCGGTGCTGTGCAGCGTTTCGCCAATGAGTTGCGGGTGCTGCGCGAGGCGGCCGGGAAGCCGACGTACCGGGTGATGGCCGGGCGGGCGGGTTTTTCGGTGAGCGTGCTGGCGCAGGCGGCGTCGGGTGAGCGGCTGCCGTCGCTGGCGGTGGTGCTGGCGTACGCGCAGGCGTGCGGGGCGGACCCGGCCGAGTGGGAGCTGCGGTGGAAGGCTGCGGACGAGGAAGCGGCAGCACGCGCGGAGGATAAGGAGCAGCAGGCACGCGACCAGATCCCCCTCGGCAACGACGCGTTTGCGGGAGACGGTCAGCTCCGGGAACGCCCGGAAGTACGCACCAAGGCCGTCCCGCGCACCGGCCACACCATCCGCGATACCGGGATTGTGCTGGTGGTACCCGGCGCTCCAGTACGTGTCGAGCGCGGACAGATCCTTGTCGACGATGAGCCGGTCGAATGCCTTGGTGACGAGGTCCTTGTTGGAGGCGGTGAGCCCGCGCGGACCAGGTCGCCCGGTCTGCGGCCGACTGACGGTGGAAAACATGTCGTTGCCGTTGACACTGCTGCCGGGGACATCCTGAAGCACATCCCAATGCTCGGCGATCTTGCCGTCCTGGAACCGGAAAATGTCGAATACGGCCGAGCCTCGACTTCCCGGCGTCAGCACGAGGTTGGAGTGCACCACGACGAGGTCGTTCTCGGAAATGACCCGCTTGACGTCGTACTTGGTGTCGGGGAACTGCTGATGCAACCCGGCAGCGAAGTTCTTCAACGCCTCGGGGCCATCGGACACGAGGGGATTGTGCTGGATGTAGTCGGCCCGCACGAACCTGTCCACGACCGCGGTGTCACCCCGCTCGAACGCCCCCTTGAGGACACGTACGGCAACGGTCTTCTGGTAGTCGAGCCGGGCGCCGCCGTCGACGTGCCCGACGGCGTGACCCGCGCTGACAGGCGGCGAGGCGAAGGCGGGTACGGTCGCGGCGCCCGCCAGGGCGGACGTGGCGACCGTGGCGAGGAGGAAGCGACGGGTAGCCATGCGCCGGTTGGGCATGTGGGAAGTCCCGGTGTTCTCTCTCTTGGGACTCGGGCGCTTTCCTGGAAGGTCGGACTGACTCAGTTCTTGGGGCCGAACATGTAGGCGTTGGCGACGTCGATGAGGGCAGCGCCCTGGTAGGCGGGGTAGCGCTCGGTGATGGCCTTCTTGTAGGCGTCGCCGTCGTCCCCGAGCAGCTCCCGGCCAGCGTTGACGTAGTCGGTGAGCTCGGCCCAGACGGCCGGGGTGGTCGGCTCGCCGTGACCGGGCAGGATGGTGTCGTACTCGGTCTCGGCTGCGAAGCGGTCGATGTTGGCCTGCCAGCCGTCGAAGTCCTTGTCCAGGAACCACAGGTGGGTGTGGTTGTAGACGACGTCCTGAGCGACCAGGACACCCTGCTCGGGCAGCTTGATCACGAGGGTGGTGTGGATCTCGCCGCCGGTGACCTTCTCGAACACGAACGGGATGCCGTCGATGACCTCGGTGCCCGGGGTGATCTCCACGGTCGGAGTCATATCGGCGAGCGGGATCTCGGCGCCGGTGGGCAGGTCCGTCTTGGCACCCATGGCGACGATCTCCGCGGTGGTCTCGGGCAGCGCGTGCACGGGGACGCCGAAGCGGGCCGCGCCCTGGTAGTGGTCCGGATGCGCGTGGCTGATGACGAGGCGGTCGAGCGGCTTGCCCAAGCTCTTGGCGTAGGCGACGACCTCGTCGGCGTAGGCCAGGACGAACTGCGCGTCTACGGCGATGATCCGCGACGGCGTCTCGATCAGCTGAGTGGTGACGCCCAGGCCGTCCTCGGGCGAGACGTAGCTGTGGATGCGGACCTGGCCCTTGTCGATGACCGTGAGGGTGCCGTGCATGACTGTGCTCCTGTCGAAGTGCGGATGAGCGGTGATGAGGGGACGAGGTGAGGGGCGGATCGTTGATGGCCGGCTCACGACCGGTCATCGGCCGCAGCGGACACGGCCGGTTTTCCATCCCGCGGGCCCGAGCCCCTGGAACAACTCCATACTGGGACGGAACCGGATGCCCCGCGAGGTACGCTGCGGTCTCGTGATGGTCCACAGGCGACAAGCACGGCAGAAGCCCGGTCAGCGGGAGACGGGCCTGCCGAAGGTGGCTTTCCAGCCTCCGGCCGGAACCCCGGCGGGCGTGGAGGTCATGACCCTGGCCGACTTCCGCGACCGCATCCGTGACTGGCCCTGGCACATCGCCACTCCGCACCGGGCGGGCTTCCACGCCCTGATGCTGGTCACCGCCGGCACCCTGCGCCACCGCGTCGACTTCACCGGGTACGTACTGCCGCCCGGTTCCTGGCTGTGGATCCGGCCTGGCCAGGTGCACCAATGGCAGAACCTTGACCAGGTCGAGGCCGTCCTGATCTTCTTCCAGGAGGACTTCGTCGCCCCCGAGACCGCGGAATTGGCCGGACTGGGCACCGGCACTGCCCCGATGCCCCTGTACAGCCCCGATCCCTCGGAGGCTCCCGCGCTGGCAGCTGCGGCCGAGCAACTGGCCGCGGAGTTCTCCCAGTCCGACCGCCAGCCGCTGCCGGTCCACACCGCCCTGCTGCACCGCCTGCTCGACGTCGTCCTCCTGCGCCTGGCCCACCTGCGGCAGCACGGCCAGGCCGCTGAATCGGCCCCCGAGCCCTTTCTGCGCTTCCGCGACGCGGTCGAACGAGGCTTCACCCGCACTCATCGCATCGACGACTACGCCCGCGAGCTCGGTTACTCCACCCGCACCCTCACCCGCGCCACCCAGGCCGCGGCGGGCCTAAGCGCCAAGGACTACCTCGACCAGCGCCTCGTCCTGGAGGCCAAGCGGCTCCTAGCCCACGGCACCGAACCCGCCTCCACCATCGCAACCCACCTCGGCTTCACCAGCGCCACCCACTTCGGCAAGTTCTTCCAACGCCATACCGGCCGCACCCCCCTGGCCTTCCGCGCCTCCCAGAGTCCGTCGCCGCCTGCGTAGCCGCCCACGCCACCTGACTGCGTGAACAAGTTCGGCGAGGGCTGTTTTGGGCGCTGGCCCGTTGGAGTCACGAGCAACGGATTCCATCCCGTGGGCCGAAAGCCTGACTGGGCCGATCGGACCGGCCCGAAGGGGGCGCCGAACCCGGTCGCAGCAGTTCGCCCTTCCAAGGCGGGCGCTTCCGGCTCAGCCTCCCAACACCTCGGGCGGCACTCCGAGTTCCTTGGCTCCGACGAGCCCGAACGAGGGGCCTCGGGTGAGCCAGAGCAGCATGGGCAGGGCACGGTCGGGGTGTCGGCGGCTCATTTCGCGGGCGATGTCGGCGACGGGTACCCGTGGCTTGGCCACCTCCTGGTAGTCCTCCAGCCAGGCACGGGTGTCGTCGAACACCTCTTGCCCGCCCACCGGGCCATGGCCCGGGACCACGATGGGAAGCGGCCTACGACGACGCGAAGGCCGCCACGTTGCCGGACGACCTCACGGCGGCCCTGACCGCCGACCCGGCCGCGGCGGAGTTCTTCGAGACACTGGACCGGCAGAACCGCTACGCGATCCGGTACCGGATCCAGGACTCCACGAAGGCCGAGACCCAGGCGCGCCGGATCGGGCGAGCGCCGGTCGCCGACCTTGTGCGGGCGGTTACTCCGTCAGGGGTTCAACGCGCTGTACTTGACGGGGAACACCTTCTATCCGAGCCTGCGATGTCGGTTCTTCCGATGCCACCCAGGGGCTTGCGCTGGGATGGCGGGGCGTGTTTCTGCCGCAGGGGCCGGTTGGGGAAGTCTCCGCCGGCGACATCGCAGTGGACTGTCCCCGTCGGGTTGAGGAGCGGCCGCTCCGGAGGTGTCGGTGCCATGACGTCCGGAGCCGCCCATCACCGGCCGGTTCAACCGGAGAGGGCGCAGCCCTTGCGGGGCTGCCGACGCAACACGTGCACCGGTGTGGCGTCATCCGGTCAACGACGGCGCGTGGCGAGGACACCCAGCCGGATCGTGGACCGCCACGGCCCGATGCCTCTTGAGGCGGTTGATGCCGTACGCGACATCGTGCCAAGCCTTGTAGTCCTGCGGGTCGAACCTCGGCGGCCGACCGCCGCGTGCGCCGCGCTCCTACGGTTGCCGGCCCGGTCAGCTTCATCCGGGATGGTGCAGTGGATCCCCCGCCGCCGCAGGTAGGCGCGGTTCTTCGCGGGAGGTGTACGCCTTGTCGGCGCGTACGGGATGCTCTTCGTGATCAGGAGTCGTGCGCCACGGCGGCGGTCGGGAAGTGTGTGACCGACATCGATGAGGCGCGGCCCCTGGGCACGGATCTGTATCACGCCCATGATCTCGATGTCCTCGGCGACCGGACCCGCTTCGCTCTGCGACTCGCGGCGGTCCGTGTCGGGGCGCTCACCGTGAAGTGGCTGTCGTACGACACCGAGGTCCGGGTCGAGACGGCCGCGCCGAGTCCGCCCACCAGGTCAACGTGGCCTGTACCGGCAGCGTGCTGACCTTGTCGGGCGAGGACCGGAGGGGTCTGGCTGCGGTAGTCGATCTTGTTCATGGCAGTCGGGGACACGGCGCCCTCGCGGGCTCGTCGCTGATCCGGCTCACGTGATGCGTCGCAGGATGCGGTCCTTGCCGCGGGTGTAGGGCGGGGTGGCCACGCCCAGCGTGTCCGGCTTGAGTGGCTTGTCGAGGACGGACTTGAGGTGACTGAAGGTGTCCAGGGAGTACGAGCCGTGGTAGCGGCCCATACCGCTCTCACCGACGCCACCGAAAGGCAGGTCGGGCACGCTGAGCTGGAGGAGCGAGAGGCCGAAGACCAGGCCCCCGGAGGACGTCTCCGCGGTCAGGCGCCGCTTGGAACGCTTGGAGGCGGTGAAGGCGTACAGGGCCAGCGGCTTGTCCCGTCCGGTGATGAAGGCGATCGCCGCGTCCAGGTCGGGGACCCGGACGATGGGCAGGATGGGGCCGAAGATCTCGTCGCGCATCACCGGGGAGTCGGGGTCGACGTCGGCCAGCACGGTCGGGGCGATGTAGCGGTCGTCGCGGTCGTGGTCGCCGCCCACGACAGTCCGGCCGTCCTTCAGCAGGTCGGCCAGCCGGTCGAAGTGGCGCTCGTTGACGATGCGGCCGTAGTCGTTGCTGCGAGCCGGATCGGTGCCGTACATCTCGCGGACCGCCTGCGTCAGGTGGGCCTCTATCTCGGCTCCCGCCTCACCTATCGCCAGCACGTAGTCGGGTGCGACGCAGGTCTGGCCCGCGTTCATGAATTTGCC
The DNA here is from genome assembly GCF_040606415.1 of Streptomyces sp. NPDC005423. Classification (NCBI taxonomy): domain Bacteria; kingdom Bacillati; phylum Actinomycetota; class Actinomycetes; order Kitasatosporales; family Streptomycetaceae; genus Streptomyces; species Streptomyces sp. NPDC005423. The sequence goes on from NZ_JBEXET010000039.1 coordinate 72,549, forward strand.
CAGGGCGATGCGGCGGGCGGCCGTCGCGAGGTCGGTGCCGGGTTCGACGACGGCGGGGCTCTTGCCGCCCAGCTCCAGGGTGACCGGGGTGAGATGACGGGCCGCGGCGGTCATGACGATGCGCCCGACCGCGCCGTTGCCGGTGTAGAAGATGTGGTCGAAGCGCGCCTCCAGCAGGGCGGTCGTCTCCGGCACCCCGCCCTCGACGACGGCCACGGCCTGCGGGTCCAGGACCTTGGGCAGCCAGTGGGCGAGCACGGCCGAGGTCGCGGGGGCGACCTCGCTGGGCTTGAGGACGACGGCGTTGCCGGCGGCCAGGGCACCGATGACCGGCGCGAGCGCCAGATTGACCGGGTAGTTCCAGGGGGCGATGACCAGCACGACACCCAGCGGCTCACGCACGGTCCACGCCCGGGACGGCATCAGCGACAGGGGCACGGAGACCCTCTTCGGACGCAGCCACCGGTCGAGATGACTCAGGGTGTGGTCGATCTCCCTGACCAGGAAGCCGATCTCCGCCATGTGGGACTCGGTCGCGCTCTTGCCGAGGTCGGTGTGCAGCGCCTGCGCGAACACGTCCTCATGCTCCGTCAGCAGACGCCTCAGCGCCTGCAGTTGCTGCTTGCGCCAGGCGACGGGCTTGGTGCGGCCGGTGTTGAACGTGGCCCGCAGTCGCGCGACGGTCTCCGCCGCAGGGGCCGACGTAACAGCGATGTCCGGCTGACCGCCGGTGGGTGCGTTGGGTGTCATACCCAGGAGCATATACGAAACGAAAGCCTTTCGTTTCGTTTTCTTGTATCATTGGCCGCGTGACCAACCCCACCCCTACTCAACGTTTCGTGCGGCAGCCCGACCATCCGGTCCGCTCCGCCGCCCACGTGTCCCGCCGGATCTGTTCGGGAGCCGTCTGATGACCGGGACGCAGGCCCGCCGGGGGCGCCCCCGCGATGCCTCCCGCGACCGTGCGCTGCTGGACGCGACCCTGGCCGTCCTGACCGAGAGCGGCTACAGCGGACTGACCACCGCCGCCGTCGCGGCCCGCGCCGGAGTGTCCACCGCCACCCTCTACCGGCGCTGGCCGTCCAAGGAGGTCATGGTCGTCGACGCCGCCGCCGCGTACGCCAAGGAGCTGACGGCGCAGCAGGACACCGGCACACTCGAAGGCGACCTGCGCGCCCTGCTCCGGGACAAGGCAACCTCTCTGACCGGCAACGAGGGAGGGGTGCTGCGCACCCTGATCGGCGAGGCCGCATACAGCCCCTCCCTGGCCGAGGCCCTCACGAACGCCTTCATGGTGCCCGTGCGCCTGCGCATGGCCGAGATAACGCAACGTGCGGTGGACCGGGGTGAGATCCCGCCGGTGGAGCACGCCGAACTGCTCGGCGATCTGGTGATCGGTCCCATGATGAGCAGGTTCTTCCTCACTCCCCTGCCTCCGAACCAGGTCGACGCCGCCACCGCGGCCAAGACCGCAGACCGCATGCTGCCCTTCCTCCTGCGTGCCTTCGGACACCAGGGACCTGGCGAGTGAGAAGTGGCTTCCCGCACGATGCCGAGCGTTCCCAGATAGGTCAGTTGTTCAGGAAGCTCAGGATGTGATCGGCGACCTGCTTGGGCTGTTCGAGGTGCAGGAAGTGTCCGGCGCGGGATACGACGACGCGTTCGAGGCCGTTCTTGAACAAGGCGTCCATGCCGTCGCTCACCTCCACGGAAAAGCAGTTGTCGTCGGCACCGTGGAGGTACAGCGACGGGACGGTGATGGCACCGCTCGCCCGGGCCTCCAGCGCTCGCGCCGCCTCGTCGGCGGGAGGTGAGAACAGCTGACGGTAGTAGCCCAGGATCTCGCTCAGCACTCCTGGAGCACGGAGGGTTTCCTTGAGCGCGGCACGTTCCGCATCCGGCAGCTCGTAGCCGGGCGACCACTCCCGCCAGAGCCGGTCGATGAAGGCGAAGTCGTCGAACTCGACGGCCGACTCCGCCAGGGCCGTCTGGAAGAAGAACATGTACCAGCTCCGTCGCTGCTGGTCGCCGTCGGTGAGCCAGGCGGTTCGCAGCTGCGGCCCGTACGGAACCGCCATCCCGACAAGCTTGCGGACGCGTGTCGCGTCAAGGCTCGCCGCCGCGTACGCCGCCCGGGCGCCGAGATCGTGACCGATGAGATCCGCACGGTCGCGCCCGAGCGCTTCGATCAGGTCCAGGACATCCTGCCCGGTCGCTGACGCGCGATAGGAGCCGTCGGGCGCCGCGCCGTCCGGCCAGTATCCGCGCTGTGCGGGAGCGACCGCCCAGTAGCCGTCCTGTGCGAGGCGGTCGAGCATCCCTGCCCAGGAGCCTGCATGGTCAGGAAAACCGTGGAGGCACAGGACGAGCGGCCCGCTGCCGGCCTCCAGGATCGGAACCTCCAGAGCGCCAGCCTGAATCGTCCGGCGACGGACACCGTCACCGGCGGAGGACCCACCTGCCATCGAGTCCTCGCCGGAAGAAGGCGTCGGCGGTCGCTGTGTCTGGGATGCCATGCGTTCAACCTCTCCCGGCCGCTGTCGCGGCGTCACGGGCCGACAGGCCCGGACCGAGTCGTGAGTCCTGACGTCATCGAGCAGGGTCACGACGACGTCATGCGGGTCGGCCTATCGCCGGAGACCTGCCAGCAGGCAACAACCGTACGACTTTCGCTTATTTCAGCGCAAGCGAAAGCCGTGCTCGCCATCGCAAGGAGCAGACCCGTCGTGCCGATTTTCGCTGGAGACCCCCGCCGGGCGACCGACCCGGACGACTTCTACAACCCGCTGGTACGGACACGCTGACGGGCCCGGTGGGCACGCAGGTTCTCAGGGTTGCCGCAGGTCTTGGTGGAGTGCCATACACCGCTGTTATTGCGGGAGCGGTCGAAGAACGCCGTCGTGCAGCGCGCATTACGGCAGATCTTGAGTCGGCGCCAGGCGTCCGCCTGCTGAGCCTGGAACACCTCGAGGAGCACCAGGCCGGCCACATACCGCCAGCCCTGACCGCGAGGCTCCAGGACGGCCCGGCCGGTGCGGTCCATCCGCACCGCCGCGGCCGCGACATGAACGGCCGGCGCTACGGCCTGCTCGTCGGTGTCCGTGCCGTCTTCGTCTCGTGAGGCGAGAAGCCGCCGCAACTCTGCACGCAGGCCGCGCAACTCCTCGAGATCACTCTCGGTGAGAGACACCTGCGCGGCGACCTGCCCCCTCTCGCGGGCCCAGCAGTCCAGCGCCTGATCGACCCACGCCTGTGCGTCGGAGAGGCCGTCCAGGAGATCTGCCGCCCGGGGCCGGCCAGCAGAAATGGTGTTGAGCAGGTCGTGCACGAGCGCCAGCCCGACCGGCGCCGGTTCGACCTCGTACCGCGTGGACGCGGACCACACCATGACCACGCCTCCCTCTCGCTGACCGTCCGGCTCTACCGACATGACCGTGACCGTTTGGCCACTGGCTCAGGGTACGACATCGCCTCCCCTTGAAGTGAAAGGAGCTAAAGGCGTAAGATCCTTTCATCTTGATTGGTGACGCGGCCACAGGAAGGGTGTCGCTCATGAGCTCGTCCGACCCCCGGAGCACTCAGGAGGCTCCCTCTGCCACCGCGGGGCCGGGCGGCAGGACAGGCCGAGGTCTGCCCCAGCGGGGTCTGCTGTTCGCCGAGTCGGCGACGCCGATCGCCGCAACGCGCCGTGTCCCAGGCACCCACCCCGCACGCAGGCCGCGGTCGACTTCTGCCCTCATGATCGTCGGCCTCGACGACCACCTCATCCCCACCGACCTCGCGCTGACGGCCCACGAACGAGCCCTGGAACCCGAGCGGCTGACGTGCATCGGCGGTGGCCGCTTCGCCCCATGCAGCACGCAGTCCCCCATAGCCGCGCAGTCCGCCTTGGACTGGTCCGGCAAGCACCTCACCTGACCGACGGCGACCCCGTCCACACTGTCCCGAGCCAAGGAAGTTCCATGTCCGTTCTCACCCACTCCCTCGACGGCGACGTCGCCACGATCGTCCTCGACAACCCCCCGCAGAACCGCTTGGCACCCGAGTTCGCCCAGGAACTCAGCGAAGCCGTCGACGCCATCACCCGCAGCCCGGCCCGCGCCGTCCTACTGCGGGCCGAGGGACCCGACTTCAGCTGGGGCGGCGACTTCCGGCCCTGGCTCGGCGCCGACCGCACCAGCCTGCGCGCCGACTTCGACGAGATCATGGCCGTGATCAACCGGTTCGAACAGCTCCGGCTCCCGGTCGTGGCCGCGGTCCAGGGGCTGTGCTTCGGCGGCGGCTTCGAACTCGCCCTGCGCGCCGACATCATCCTCGCCGGCGAGAGCTCCCGCTTCGGCCATCCCGAGCAGTCGCTCGGCATCGTCACCCTCCTCGGCGGAATCCATCGTGTGGCCGAACGGGCCGGCCGGGCCCGCGCCTACGAATGGGCACTGACCTCCGAGCAGGTACCCGCCACGGTCATGGCCGAGGCCGGCGTCATCAACCGCGTCGTCCCCGACGACGAACTGCGCGCCGAAGCCGAGGCCTTCACCCGGAAGATCGCCCAGGGCCCCACCCGGGCCCACGTCGTCCACAAGGCGCTGCTGCGCGCCTGGGCCACGGGCGGCATCCCGTCCGCCGACCAGCAGCTGTTCGACCTCGCCGTCCCCCTCTACGAGACCGAGGACGTCAAGGACGGCCTGGCCTCCGCCGCCAAGGCCCTCAAGGAGGGCCGCCCCCGCCCCGTCCTCCCCTTCAAGGGCCGCTGACCCCCAACCCTCCCCCCACACTCACCACCAAGGGACACCACATGATCATCGACTCCGCGGACCTGGACGAGAAGTCCGCCTACAAGCTGCTCATCGGCAGTGTCATTCCCCGCCCCATCGCCTGGGTGAGCACCCTGTCCACCGAAGGCGTGGGCAACCTGGCCCCCATCTCCTTCTTCACGGTCGTCGGGCGCAAGCCGCCCCGGATCTCGCTGTCGATCCAGCCGCGCTCGGACGGGGCCACGCTCAAGGACAGCTTCGTCAACATCCGGGACACCGGCGAGTTCGTCACCAACATGGCCACCCTGCCGCAGATCAACGGTCTGAACCGCAGCGCCTTCGAGTTCGAGCCCGACGTCGACGAGTTCGACGCGGTCGGGCTGGAGAAGGAACCGTCCGAAGCCGTTCGCCCGCCGCGCATCAAGGGCGCGCCCATCGCCTTCGAGTGCACCGTCGAGCACATCTTCTCGGCGCCCGACGGACTCAACAACATCGTCTGGGGCAACGTGGTGCGCTTCTACGTCCGAGACGACCTCTACGTGGACGGCCGGATCGACTTCGGCGCCATCGCCCCGGTGGGACGCCTCGCCGCCGAATACACCGTTGTGGACAACACGTTCGAAACACCGCTCGACGCCGACGTGATCCAGGAACGCGCCAGTCGCCGAATGCTGCGTCTGGACCGCAAGGACACGCACTACTCACCGATCGACACGGACGCCTGGTCGCCGTCCGGCTCCACAACGACACTCGACTAGACCGCCAGGACGTGACGAGGTGACACCCCTCACGGGTCCGGCAGACCGCCTCTCCAGCACCCCGAGTCCGGTGCGGACCACGCGACCCGCCGGTGTGTCACCTCGCACCCGTCCGCTCAATTGCTTGAGACGTCATAAGCGTCTGGTTCAGCAAGCCTGTCACTGCCTGCTTCACCCGCCCGACCGCGCAGCCGCCCACCAGAACGGCTCCGAGTCACCCGTTCTCAATGAGGAGAGCACGTGTCACGGAAGAACTCTTCCACGAAGCCAGACGAACCCGGAGACGACTCCGCGTACGACTACGACGTCATCGTCGTCGGTTCCGGTTTCGGCGGATCCGTCACCGCCCTTCGGCTCACCGAAAAGGGTTACCGCGTAGGCGTGCTGGAAGCGGGCCGCAGGTTCACACCCGACTCGCTGCCCAAGAACTCCTGGGACGTGCGGAACTATCTCTGGGCACCGAAGCTCGGCCTCTACGGCATCCAGCGCATCCACCCGCTGGGCAACGTGGTGGTGCTGGCGGGGGCCGGGGTCGGGGGCGGCTCCCTCAACTACGCCAACACCCTGTACGTACCGCCGAAGCAGTTCTTCGACGACCCGCAGTGGAAGGACATCACCGACTGGGAAGGCGAGCTGAAGCCGTACTACGACCAGGCCCGGCGCATGCTCGGGGTGCGGCTCAACCCGACGATGCCCCAGGCCGACGTACTGCTGCAGGCGGTCGCCGAACGGATGGGCGTGGGCGACAGCTTCCACATGGCCCCCGTGGGGGTCTTCTTCGGCGACGGCCAGGACGCCGACGGGACGGCGAAGACCAGGCCGGGAGAGGTGGTGGCCGACCCGTACTTCGGTGGCGTCGGCCCGGCACGCAAGGCCTGTGTCGAGTGCGGTGAGTGCATGACGGGCTGTCGCCGCGGCGGGAAGAACACCCTCAACGAGAACTACCTCTATCTCGCCGAGCAGGCGGGCGCCGTCGTCCACCCCATGACGACCGTCGTCTCGATCACGGACGACTCACCGGGCGGGTACACGGTCAGGACCCAGCCGACGGACCGGAAACGCAAGGGCGAGGGCCGCACCTTCAGGGCGCGGAAGGTCGTCATCGGGGCCGGTACGTACGGTACGCAGACGCTGCTGCACCGGATGAGAACGGGTGGCCAACTCCCGCACATCTCAGACAGGCTGGGCGATCTGACGCGTACCAACTCCGAAGCCTTGGTGAGTGTGCACGCACGCGTCCGGCGGTATCGCAAGGCCGCCGGAGGGCGGAGCGTCGACTTCACGCGCGGTGTGGCCATCACTTCCTCGATCCACCCCGACGAGAACACCCACATCGAGCCGGTCCGTTACGGCAAGGGATCGAACGCGATGGGTGCCGGGATCGTCCTGCAAGTCCCTCACGCCGAGGGCGCATCGAGGTTCCTGGGCTGGCTGGCCAACGTGGCGAAGCACCCGGTGTTCATGGCCCGCTCGCTCTCCAACCGCCGTTGGTCCGAGCGGTCGCTCATCGGTCTGGTGATGCAATCGCTGGACAACTCCCTCACGACCTATCTGAAGCCGAAGGGCGTGGGGAAGGGGTTGTTGATGTCCCGTCAGGGCCATGGGTCGCCCAACCCCAAGCAGATCAAGGTGGCTTCGGAGGCCGCATCGCTCATGGCCGCCGAGGTCGACGGCTTCGCGGGCAGTAACGTGGGCGAGCTGATGGGCATGCCACTCACCGCGCACTTCCTGGGCGGCTGCCCCATCGGCGACACCCGTGAGACCGGCGTGATCGACCCGTACCACCGGCTGTACGGACACCCTGGCATCTCCGTCGTCGACGGAGCGGCGATCTCCGCCAACCTCGGAGTCAACCCGTCCCTCACGATCACGGCCCAGGCCGAGCGCGCGATGTCGGCCTGGCCCAACAAGGGCGAGGAAGATCCGCGTCCAGCGCAGGGAGAGGCCTACAAGCGCCTGACCCCTGTACCGCCTCACAGCCCGGCAGTCCCGTCCGATGCATTCGGCGCCCTGAAGTTGCCCTTCCTGGGGATGCCGACAGTGCCGCCGAAGAGGTAGCCACACCGCACCGCGCCTCCTGAGCAGGGGCTCGGACGGACACGAGACGCCCTGGGCGTTGATCAGGCCCACAGCGGGCCGGCGCCGAATTCACCAGCTCGGCATAGGTCAACCGCGGCGGGCGCCCACCGCGACGTCTGCAGGCGGCTACAGGCACGTGAAGTGCCGCCAAGAGCGGACCGGATCGGTCGCGAGGTGCGTCAGCGCATGCCTGCACTGTCGAGCAGGACTCCCACGGTGGGCCCGATGAGCCCAGCCAGATTCTCGGCCCTGATGCCGGCGCGGGTTACGGCGCCGTCGAACGTGAGGCTGAGCTGCTCGGCCAACAGGTCGGGATCGCTCGCCCCACCCCGTTCAGCCTCGGTACGGAAGAAGGCCGCCAGATTCCCCTTGACCCGGCGGACCACCTGGCTTGCGGGATGGCCCTCACCCTTGAGCTCGATCTGTACGGCAAGGTAGCGGCAGCCTCGGAATTCCGGCGCGCCCGCCCGAGACTCCACTTGCTCGAACACGTGCAGGATCCGTTCGCGCGGCGGGCGACCATCGTCCGCTGCGGGCAGGAGTCGCGCCGCGAAGGCAGTGATGCGTTCCTCCAGGCTCGCCGTCAGGAGTTCGTCCTTGCTCTCGAAGAGCTGGTACAAGGAACGCTTCGACACCCTGCGGCCTTGCACAGCGCGTCGACACCGACGCCGACGCCTTCTTGGTAGGTGAGCGTGGCGGCTGCCTCCAGTAGGCGCTCGCGGGGAGTCGCCTTGGCCTGGGTTGTCATAGTTAGAGGTCAACTCCAGTCCGACGAAAGGATTCCCAATGGAGTTGTCAACCCATGTTGGTGACTTGCTGTGAGCGTGTCAGCTCAGCGCGACGGGGGTCTGCGGTGCTGTGAGCTCG
>NZ_JBEXET010000040.1:0-79946 GCF_040606415.1 Streptomyces sp. NPDC005423
AGTGGGTCTACGACACGATCAGCGGCGCCAAGGGTCATCTCACCTCCAGACGCGCGTCGGCAGGGCCCCTATGACGTTTCTCACTGGTCGGAGTAGCTGAAGTCGCCCACGGTCCAGGCGCTGACGTCACGGATCGCGACGCGGTACATCCCGCCGGTCTCGGGAATCCCCACCGTGCCCTGGAGGATCCGGGCGAGATGGAAGTGCAGATGAGTGGGCGGCTCCCCGCTGTCGGGGAGGTACTCGGGCGGGGCCGCGGTGAACACCTCGGAGAACGGACCGAGCCGGTCCGAATCCTTCAGGACCTCCGACACCCGCCTCCGCCATACGGATTCGGGAGCCAGTCGTCCGGTGATCACAGCACCGCCGACGACCACTGTCAGTGACATCTGGTTGCTGTGCTCGGACTCCACCATGGTGCAGATCGCTACGAGCAGCTCGTCAGGGTTCGACATGAGAGCCGATTCTATTCGGCGCGCCGACGAGATCGACCGACTCCTCGCAGGTCACAGAATACCTGCACCTCAAGGCCATCCAAATCTGCTCTGGCAACGATAGACATTGCCCCGGCGGCGCGAGTACGGTTTCTTCTGTAGACATACTCAGGTCCCGGTCGAGGGACGGAGGAGCGAGCGCCATCAGGACCGTCCGGTCCGGGAGCGTTCCGGCCCGGGCGCCGCAGAACCCCGGAAGGGCAGGTGGTCCCCGGTCACGCAGTCGCGAACTTCGCGTGCCCGCTCCGTCGGCGGACCGGGCAGCGAAGACCCAGGTCGGCGCGGTGACACGGCCGACAGATGGTGTTGAATTTCCTTCGGGGCCCTGGTGCCGTCAGGCACCGGGGCCCCTCGACGCGTTCCGCACAACGAGGTGACATGACAGCAGCAGACACTCCGCTCGGCGATCGTCTGGACGACGACAACTACCCGGCGTACACCATGGGACGGGCGGCCGAGATGCTCGGGACCACACCCGGCTTCCTGCGAGCCATCGGTGAGGCCCGGCTGATCACCCCGCTCCGCTCGGAGGGGGGCCACCGCCGGTACTCCCGCTACCAGTTGCGCATCGCCGCTCGCGCGCGGGAACTCGTCGACAAGGGCACGCCGATCGACGCCGCCTGCCGCATCGTCATCCTCGAGGACCAGCTGGAGGAAGCGCAGCGCATCAACGCCGGCTACCGCCGAGAGGCGAACGAGGCGGCCGGCAGCGCGAGTTGAGCGGTCACGGGGCCGAGCGGTCACCCGCCCTTACCCCGCGGGTAATCGACCCGGGCGCGGTCTCTCCCGCAGGGTGGTCCCACGGCAGCGGCCGGCGCACCCCACGAGACCGCAGGAGGCACCCATGCCCGCGTACGCCCTCGGAAACCTCCGGCCCGGCGCCCGGGTCCACGACGACGTCCTCGCCTACATCGAGGGCATCCAGGCGACCCTGGACCCCTTCGGCGGTCGGTTCCTCGTCCACGGGGCGCCCGACCGGGAGGTACGGGAGGGCAGATGGCCGGACGCCCTCGTCGTGATCGCCTTCCCCTCGCTGGCCGACGCGCGGGCCTGGTACGACTCCCCCGCCTACCAGGAGCTGCTGCCGCTGCGCACCCGGCACGTCGAGGGCGACATCCTGCTCGTCGACGGTGTGGCCCCCGGTTACGACCCGGCCTCGACGGCCGCCGCGCTGCGGGCGGCGCGCGACGCCGACTGAAGGGGCGCGCGAGACACCACGGGGTGGTGTTGGGCCGTACGAGTGGTGCGGTCGCCGAGTCCGTCGTAGCGTCGGGACTGTGACAAGGGCGCCTCGGCCCTCGGGTGGACCCGGCGGGGCGGGCGCCGGGCACGGATGTGGCGACAGCCGGCCGGGAGCCGATATGCGTGTACACACAGTGACTCTGACGATCGCGTTCTGCGCCGCAGCCGCCCTTCCGGCGGCGACGGCGAGTACGTCCGTCGCCGCCCCGCCGGCGGCCCCGGTCGCCGCGAGACAGAGTGCGGGACCCGTCCTCGTGGACTGCCTCTGGCATCAGGTCGTGCGCCCCGCCGACTACGTGCTGGCGTGCGGGGACGGCAACAGCCGTCTCACCTCGCTGCACTGGTCCAGTTGGGGCTCGGACTCGGCCACGGCGACCGGCGTCAACGCGGTGAACGACTGTAGGCCGTACTGCGCGGCCGGCAGGTTCCACGACTATCCCGTCGTCGTCCGGCTCGACAGCCCGCAGTCCTGGAAGAAGCAGCCGCAGGTCCAGCACTTCACACGGATGACCCTGGAGTACACGGGCGCCAGGCCGGCCGGCTTCCCGCGCGAGGTGACGTTCCCCCTGTGGAACTGAACTCCCCGTTCGCCTACGGGACTTCGAGTGGGAAGAGCATGCAGGTGCTGGTGGCGTGAGCGAGCAGGCGGTCCGCCGAGTCGAGCAGCCGGGCCTGGGCGAGGGCGGTGCGGCGGCCGGCGCTGAGTACGGTGCCGACGGCCCGCACCCTGCCGGTGCCGACCGTGACGGGGCGCAGGAACTTCACGGTCAGGTCGAGTGACGTGTAGCCCATGCCCCGCGGCAGGGTCGACTGCACCGCGCAGCCGGCCGCCGAGTCGAGGAGGGTGGCGTAGACCCCTCCGTGCACGCTGCCGATGGGGTTGTAGTGCTCCTCCCCCGGCACCAGCGAGAACACCGCGTGGCCGTGGTCCACCTCGTCGAGGGTGAAGTTCAGGGTGGCGCCGATCGGGGGCCCGGGGAGTCGTCCGCCGGTCAGCTCCCGCAGGAACTCCAGCCCGGTCGTGTGTCCCACCGCGGCCGCGGAGACCGTCAGGTCCTCCCAGTCGTACGTCCGCGAGCGTCCCATGCGGCTGACCCCTCTCGACTGTCGTCCATCGGCTGGCTTCCACGAACGAAGTTAGATGGGTGGGCAGCTGACTGTCAATGACAGAGCCAGATGGCTACGATGGGTCCATGGAGTGGCTCGACGTGAGTACGGAGAACTGCACGGTCCAGCGCACGCTGGAGCTGGTAGGCGAGAAGTGGACCCTGCTGATCCTGCGCGACGCCCTGAACCGCGTGCGGCGGTTCGACGACTTCAAGCGCCATGTGGGGCTCTCCGACGCGGTGCTGTCGGACCGGCTGCGGAAGCTGGTCGCCGCCGGGATCCTGCGGACCGTCCCCTATCAGGAGGCGGGCAGCCGGACCCGGAACGAGTACCGGCTGACGCGGAAGGGCCGCGATCTCTGGCCCGTCCTCCTGGCCCTGCGGGAGTGGGGCGAGACCTACGTCGCCGATCCGGAGGGTCCGGTCATCGAGATCCGGCACACCGAGTGCGACGCACCGGTGCGGGTCGTCGTCGAGTGCTCCGGCCCGCACGCGGCGCTCACCCCGGCCGACGTCACCGTCCGTCCGGGCCCCGCGGCCCGGCCCGTCGCGCCCGCCCGCGGCGCCGGCCACTGACCCGCTCCCCGTTTTCCGGCAGGACAACCGTTTATCAACTGCCCTGACTTCACTGGCCAGTTGTCCGCCGAGGACTTCCTCGAACACCAGCGGTGGAGGCGGGTGGCGGGGATGATCGTAGGTGTTCGCTCTCGACGCCTTTTGGAGGGTCAGTGTCCGACGCGATCGCCCCGTTCGATCCGACCGAACGCAATATCACCGAGTACAAGCAATCCCACTCCGACTTACGCGCGGCCGGTCCCCTGGTCCGTGTGGACGCGCCGGCCGGCGGCTCGGCCTGGATCGTCACCGAGGACGCCCTCGCCCGGCAGGTGCTCACCGACCCCCGGTTCGTCAAGGACCCGGCCATGGCCCCCCTGGACTGGGACCGGCAGATGGCGGGCCTGGAGCGGCCGGCCGCCGAGCAGGCGTCGCTGACCACAGCCGACGGGCCGGACCACGCGCAGTTGCGCAAGGCCCACGCCCCGCTCTTCTCCGCGCGCGGCATCAGCCGCTACTACGACCGCATGCTCGTCATCGCCCGCCAACTCCTCGCGGACGCCGCCGAGTCGGTGCCCGCGGGCACCCCGGTCGATCTCACCCTCGACTTCACCACCCGGTACCCGGTGGCCGTGGTCTGCGACGTGCTCGGCATACCGCCCGAGAACGTCGACCGGACGATGCAAGCCTGCCGCGACATGTTCAACCCCGATCCGGCCGCGTTCGGCGCCGCCTTCGCCACCTTCGCCGAACTCGCCGACGCCGCGCTGGAGGCGGGTGACGGGGTCGCCGCCGAATTGCGCGACCGGCTGCCCGCCGACACCAGCCAGGAGGATCTGCGCTACTTCATCTTCCTCATCATCTTCGCCGGACAGCCGACGATGGACTCCTCGCTCGGCTACCTACTGGCCGGTCTCCTGGAGAACGGGGTGCCCGGCACCGAGCGCAAGGTCCTGGAGGACTTCGTCCAGACCGCCCTGCGCCGGCAGCCCCCGGCCCCGTTCACGCTGTGGCGGTTCACCGCGACCGAGGTCGAGGTGGCCGGGGTCACGCTGCCCGAGCGCACCCCCGTCCTCGTCGACCTGTTCGGCATCACCGTCGCCCCGGACCGCCCGGAGGGGCCGGACCTGGTGTTCGGCGCGGGCCCCCACTACTGCATCGGGGCCCAGCTCGCCATGTTCGAGATGCGCGCGCTCGCCGAGGTGTTCGCCGAGAACCACGCGGGCGCCCGGCTCGGCGTCCCGTACGCCGAACTGCGCCAGACCGACATCGGCGGCACCCAGGGCAGCAAGCTGACCGCGCTGCCGGTCGTGTTCAGGGAGTAACCGGGGGGCGGCACAGGTCCGCGTCGTCCACGGGAGACGATGGTGGCCGGGCCTGCACCGGCGCCGGAGCCCGTTTCCGCGGCTTCGGCGCCGGTGCAGGCACCAGCACGAGCGGAGATACGGCGGCGATGCGGTCATGGACGGACCCGGACTCGAATTCCATCTGCCGAGCGGTGCGTGGACGCCGCCGCGGGGAGCCGTAGCGGGGGTCGAGGAACGGGTGCTCGCGCAGGACCCCGCGGGTGCGCACCGTACCGTCCTGGTGCGGTGGGCGCCGGGGACGGACACCTCGGCCCAAGGGGTCACGCGCCACCCCGACTTCTGGGAGGAGGTCTACCTCCTGGAGGGGACGATGCGTGACCTGACGCTCGACGAGACCTTCACCGCCGGCATGTACGCCTGCCGGCCGCCGGGCATGCCGCACGGCCCCTGGATCTCCGACGACGGCGTCACGATGCTCGTCGTCACCCGTCCCGGACAGTCCGCGCGGGACGCCTCACCGGGGGCCTGAGCGGCGGCTCAGAGCGCCAACTCGGCGATCAGGGGCCGGTGGTCGGAGATCGGCGTCCTCGGCGCGCGTGCCGGGCCGAGGCCCTCGTGGCCCAGGCCGGCCGTCAGGATGTGGTCCAGCTGCACGAGGGGACGGTGCGAGGGAAAGGTCCGTACGGGTTCCGGGGTCCGCCAGACGCGCGCCGCCGATCCCTCCGCCGCGGGCGCACGCAGGGGCCAAGTACCGGCTCGTTCGGCGGTGTTGAGGGTGAGACGGGGAATCGCGCCGATCAGGTTGAAGTCGCCGAGCAGCACGTGGGGAGCGGGCAGGGCGGCGATCCAGCGCCGTACGGCGAGGAGTTGGCCGACGCTCCAGCCGGGGACGAACGAGAGATGGAGCGCCACCGCCGTGAACGGCCCCCGCCGCCCCTCCAGTACGGCGGCGAGCGCGGCCCTCGGCTGGTCCCTGGCCAGGACCGGCGCACGCCGGCCGGCGACCCGCAGCGGCAGGCCGAAGGGGGCCGGGGAGAGCCGTAGCGCCCGCCACTCCCGGACCGGGAGGCGGGTGAGCAACGCGACGCCGTGGGAGGGGACTTGGCCTTGCGGCACCGTGTCCAGCGGCCCGTAGACACGCAGTCCCGGTTCGGCCGGGTCGCGGACCCAGCCGCCGCCCGGTACCGAGCGGCAGTGCAGCGCCGACGCGTAGCGCCACTGGTCCGCGCCCGCCGCGGCGGCGGCGACCGCCGCCTGGTCGAGGCTCCCGGACCGCTCCAGCAGACGGTCGACCTCCTGAAGGGCGATCACGTCGGCGTCCAGGGACGCCACCGCCTCGGCGAGAGGGAGCGCGGCGTCGGCGGGCCCGGGCGCGGGCCGGCCGTCGCCCTGGATCCGCCGGCCGTGCAGCACGTTGAAGGTCGCGCACCGTACCCGTGTGTCACCCATGGCTGCCGCCGGCCCCTGTCCGTCGTCGGCGCGAACGGAACCCCGACGACGGGTCGTTGGCGGACGTGTCGGCTGTCCCGCCGTGCGGGCGGTCGGCCGTGCGCCGGGTCGAGGCGGTCAACAGGCGGGCGGTTGCGGTGCGTTCGGGTCTCGGCGGTGCTGTCACGCCGTCCTCCTGTGTCACGTCGGCAGGGCCGGTGATCCTCGCGGAGGCGGTGGCCCGCGTCATCGGGGAGTCTACGTAAACCGGTTGGCGGGGTGCCGGGGCAGCACCGTGGGCATGCCGAAGCGGACCGAGACTCCGGGCGAGTAGAGGACACTGACCGGCGGTTCGGCGGGGTGCGGCAGTCCGGCGGCGCGGACGAGGGTGTCGTCGAGGTCGAGCAGTTCGGCCTCGTGCAGCGGCCAGTGCTCGTGTTCGTTCGGAAGGTGAAGGGTGCGGCCGTGCCACTCGACGTGCAGCCCCCACCGGGCGGTGAGGAAGCGGTGCAGCGGGGTGGGCTCCGTGATCGGCCGGCCGGGCCGCACGACGGCACGGCTGGTCTCCCGCCGGCCGGCCGGGCCCCGTCGGTTGCAGGAGTAGGTGATCACGTCCCCTTCGTGCCGCAGACTCATCGCCGACCATATGTAGGGCAGCCCGACACCGATCCGGCCGAGCAGGACGGGGAAGAGCCGGGCGGCGTCGAGCGAGCGGAAGACGACGCCGCGCCGGCCGGCGTCGTCCACCGAGTACAGGCGCACGTTCGTCTCGGCGAAGGTGCCGAGGTAGGGCAGGCCGGGGCCCGGGCCCAGCCCGACCTGACGCATCAGGAACGGCACCAGTCCGACGTAGGTGACGCCGTCGAGGGTGTCCGGGCGGGTGCCGGGCGGCAGCAGGGGGGCCACGCGCTCGGGGGCCACCGGCCAGTGCAGGAAGGTCAGTTGCTGCCACTTCTGCACGAACGTGGACCGTCCGACGGGGCGCGGTGTGTCCAGGGTGATCGGCTCGATCTCCATAGGGCAGGTTCTTAGCACAGGGGTATGAGTCGGTGCGGCACCGGGGCCGTGGCTCATGTCCTTCGGACGGGCGCCGTCTCATCCGACGCGGGCGGGCTGTTGGACTTGCGATTCGAGCGGGTGCACAGTGGGCACGCCCGTCGCCCCGAGCGGCACGAAACCACTCTCACCTGCGGAGAAAGCCCCATGAACCACGTCGCGGACCCCGAGCGGTACAACGGCACCATGCGCTACCGGCGCACCGGGCGCTCCGGACTCGACCTGCCGGTCCTGTCGCTGGGCTACTGGCACAACTTCGGTGACGACCGGTCCTTCGAGAGCCAGCGGGACATCGCGCTGCGCGCCTTCGACCTCGGGATCACCCACCACGACCTCGCCAACAACTACGGCCCGCCGTACGGCTCCGCGGAGGTGAACTTCGGGCGGCTGCTGAAGCGGGACCTGGCGCCGTACCGGGACGAGCTGATCGTCTCCACCAAGGCCGGCTGGGACATGTGGCCCGGCCCCTACGGACAGGGCGGCGGCTCCCGCAAGTACCTGCTGGCCTCCCTCGACCAGTCCCTGCGGCGCACGGGGCTGGAGTACGTCGACATCTTCTACTCCCACCGGCTCGACGCGAGCACCCCCCTCGAAGAGACGATGGGTGCCCTGGACACCGCCGTCCGCCAGGGCAAGGCCCTCTACGTCGGCATCTCCTCCTACGACGCCGACCGCACCCGGGAGGCCGCCGGCATCCTGCGCGAGCTGGGGACGCCGCTGCTCATCCACCAGCCGTCGTACAGCATGGTGAACCGCTGGATCGAGACCGACGGGCTGCTCGACGTGGCGGCCGAGGAGGGCTTCGGGGTCATCGGCTTCACCGCGCTCGCGCAGGGGCTGCTGACCGGGCGCTACCTCGACGGGATCCCGGAGGACTCGCGGGCCGCGCAGGGCACGACGTTCGACACGGAGTGGCTGTCGGAGGAGATGGTGCGGCGGCTGCGCGCCCTCAACGACCTCGCGGCCCGGCGCGGGCAGACCCTGGCGCAGCTGGCGCTCGCCTGGGCGCTGCGCGACGAGCGGGTGACCTCGCTGGTGATCGGCGCGTCCCGTCCGGGACAGCTGGAGCAGAACGTGGCCGCGCTGGAGAACCTGGACTTCACCGCCGAGGAGCTGGCCGAGATCGACACCCACGCGGCCGACGGCGGTGTCGACCTGTGGCGGGAGGCGCGTACCGGGCAGATGGGCTGACGGGCTCGCGCGCCGGGCCGCGGCTCGGTGGCGGCCGGCCGGTGGTCGCCGAGCCGCTCCGCCCAGCCGACCGGGGCGGTCCTCGTCGGGGTCAACAACTGTTTGCCGTACGGTAGTTGACCTCGTCGCACCCCGCCTGCGATGGTCTGGACCAGTCGCGCCCGGGAGCGGTGCGGTGTGCGGTGAGCGTGTACGCAGGCGCTCAGCGCCGTCCTCGGCGCCGCTCCCGGCGCCGACCCGTACCGCCGACCGGTCTCGTCCCCGTAGCGAACAGGGAGTACCCGTGCGCCAGAAGACACCCCCCACGCACACCCCCGGCAGACCGGCGGCCCGGACGAAGTCCCGGCTACGGCTGTCGGCCCTCGCCACCGTGCTCGGCGCGCTGGCCCTGGTCGTCGCGGCGCCGAACAGTGCCGGCGCCGCCGTACTGCGTTCGCTGCCGCAGAACGCCGACGGGCTGGAGCAGACCTTCTCCCCCGCCTACGACTACGACAAGGACGGCTGCTACGCCACGGCCGCCATCGGCACCGACGGCACCCTCAACCCGGGGCTGAAGCTCGGCGGTGACGTCAACGGCCACTGCCACGACTACGCCCAGCTGGCCGACTCCAACACCTACTCGCGGGAGAAGTGCAACAACGGCTGGTGCGCCGTGATGTACGCCAGCTACTTCGAGAAGGACCAGGTCACGCTGGGCCCCGCCGCGATCGGGCACACCCACGACTGGGAGCACGTGGTGGTGTGGATCTACGACAACACCGTGCAGTACGTGTCGGTCTCCCAGCACGGCGGCTACCAGGTGGCGGCGGCCTCGGCGGTGCGTTTCGACGGCACGCACCCCAAGATCGTCTATCACAAGGACGGCATCGGCTCGCACGACTTCCGGTTCGCCAACACCAACGACGAGCCCCCCGAGAACGCCACCGGCGGCTGGTTCTACCCGCGCCTGGTGGGCTGGAACGGCTATCCCGACGGGCTCAAGGAGAAGTTGCTGGGCGCCGACTTCGGCTCGGCCACGCTGAAGATCCGGGAGAGCGACTTCGCGTACGCCCTGGGCATCGCCAAGCCGTCCGGCATCCCCTTCGACCCGAACGCCTGACACCCGGCCGGCGCGCGGAGCGCCGTCCGGGCGTCCCGGCCGGGATTCCCGGTCACGTCTTCGGCCGCGTCCCGTGGGAGCCCGGGGCGCCCGAGGTGCGCAGGCCGCCGACCGTCTTCAGCAGACGGTCGGCGGGCTGCCGCAGCGCCGGATGGGCCAGGACCGTGTTGCGCAGGCCGCGCACGGGCCGGCGCCACAGCCGGTGCGCCGCCGCCACTGGATGCGGCCGGCTCGCGAACCCCTCGCCGACCCGCAGCTCGCGGGTCTTCAGCCAGTCCTTCCACTCCTTGTCGCCCCGCCCCAGGTCCATCAGCCGCACCCCCTCCCGGCCCGCGGCCTCCGCCATCCGCAGATGCATGATCAACCCGGGCGAGTAGTAACGCAGTTCGGGGTCGTACGCGGTGAACCAGGCGGCGAAGACCGTGCGCGAGGTCGGCCCGAAGTGCGCGGCGACCGGCCGGTCACCGGCGTAGAGCACGGACAGGACGCCCTTGAAGTGCTCCTCGCGGACCTGGAACAGCTGGTCCACCAGGTCCACTATCCACGGCCGCGCGAACCGGTCCATCCGCCCCGTGCGCCGGTACTGGGCCGACTTCCACCGCATCAGCGTGCGCAGGGGGCCCGGGTCGCGCTCGTCGTAGACGAAGCGCATCCCGCCCAGGTCGCGGCCGAGCCGGCGTTCCTTCTTCAACGTCGTCTTGGCCAGGCCGGGGTAGGCGCCGCGCAGCCACTCCGGGTAGGTGCCGTCACCGTCCTTGAGTTCGATCGCCGGGGAGGCGAAGGTCCCCGTCACATGGCGGCCGAACGGCTTCTGCTCCTCGACCAGATGGTCGAACTCGAAGACCGACAGCCCGCAGGCCTTGAGCAGCTGCCGGGTCTCCCAGGTGACGCCGGGGCGGTGAACCAGCGCCTGGCAGTCCGAGAGCCCGAGCCCGATCGCCCGGCCGACCCCCAGGGAGTTGCGCTCGTACGGGAAGAAGCCCACCGGTTCCCCGTGCTCGCGCAGGACCGCGACCCGCGCCCCGCCGCGGTGCCTGCCGACGCCGGCCGCGAACTCCGGGGCCAGGAAGGGGTTGCCGTAGTCGGGCGAGTCGTCCATCGCCCGGTGCCAGGCGCCGCGGAGCGGGGTGCTCAGCTCCTCGGGTCTGTGGATCGAGATGTCCACTCAGCTCGACCGCCCTTCCGCGGGCACCGCGAAGGATGTACCGGTCGCGGTCCCGGCCCGCAGGGCGCGCGGACCACTGTTCACGGATCGCATGAGCGACCGCCCCCCAATTTCCCCCCAGGACGCGCTGCCCGCGCCCGGCCACTTCCCTGCCTGTCCCCTGTTCCGCACCGGATACGCCACGGCGGGGCTCAAACGTCGCGAAACAGTACGCACGCTGTCAAGAGTGCCTCGGGTAACGGAAACGTGCGGATCGGCCGGCAGCGGCCCGGGGTCGACCACGGCGTTGGCTACAACTTCTCAACTCGGGCGGCGTGTGCGGGAGTTCTCCGGTCGCACCTCTTGACGGCTTTGGTGCAGACCTTTAGGTTCACCAGCCAACAGACCGCTCACGGATGCATTCATCGCTCACATACATGAACGCTTCCGCACGGCACCCCCCACCCTCACCCCCCACCCCAGGACCGGAAGGCCCCCCGCCATGCAACGCCTCGCCCTGCGCTGCGCCATCATGATGTCCGCCTGCGCCACCGCCGTCGGGACGCTCGCCGCCCCGTCCGCCTCCGCCGCCACCGGCACGATCACCGGCCTCGCCGGCAAGTGCCTCGACGTCGCCGGGGCGAGCTCCGCCGACGGCGCCCCCGTTCAGCTCTACGACTGCAACGGCACCGCGGCCCAGCAGTGGACGGTCGGCTCCGACGGAACGATCCGGGCACTCGGCAAGTGCCTTGACGTCACCGGCGGTTCGACCGCGAACGGCGCGCAGCTGCAGCTCTGGTCGTGCGGCGGCGGCGCCAACCAGAAGTGGACGGTCAGCGCCGCGCACGACATCGTCGACCCGGCCGCCGACAAGTGCCTCGACGTCACCGGCAACACCTCGGCCAACGGCACCCGTATCCAGCTGTGGACCTGTACCGGCGCCGCCAACCAGAAGTGGACCGCGCCGGCCGGCGGCGGCACGACCCCGCCCTCGTCCGCGCCGATGGCCGTGGCGCCGTACCTCTACAACGGGTGGGGCAGTCCGCCCAGCCCCACGACTGTCATGAACGCGACCGGAGTGAAGTGGTTCACGCTCGCGTTCGTGCTGAGCAACGGCTCCTGCGACCCGCAGTGGGACGGCAGCCGGGCGCTGACCGGCGGGGTCGACCAGCAGACCGTGAACACCGTGCGCGCCAACGGCGGTGACATCGTCCCGTCCTTCGGCGGCTACAGCGGCAACAAGCTGGAAAGCTCCTGCGCCGGCGCTGGCGCGCTCGCCGCCGCGTACCAAAAGGTCATCAACGCCTACGGGCTCAAGGCCATCGACATCGACATCGAGGCCGACGCCTACAGCAACGGGACCGTGCAGCAGCGCACGGTCGACGCGCTCAAGACCGTCAAGGCCGCCAACCCGGGCCTGAAGGTGTACGTCACCATCGGCACCGGCCAGAGCGGGCCCGACACCAGCCTGATCAACCGTGCCGCGTCGTCCGGGCTGACCGTGGACGCCTGGACGATCATGCCGTTCGACTTCGGCGGCGCCGGACAGAACATGGGCACGCTCACCCAGCGCGCGGCCGAGGGCCTGAAGACCGCGCTGAAGAACGCGTACGGCTACAGCGACGACCAGGCTTACCGGGACATGGGCATCTCCTCCATGAACGGCATCACCGACGACAACGAGACCGTCACCACCGCCGACTTCCGGACCATCCTCGGCTACGCGCAGCAGCACCATCTCGCCCGGCTGACGTTCTGGTCGGCCAACCGTGACCGGGCCTGCGCCGGCGGCTACCCCAACGACGACACCTGCTCGGGTGTGGCCCAGAGCGACTGGCAGTTCACCGGCATCCTCGCCAAGTACACGGGCTGACGGACGCGCACCTCCCCTCACCCCCCAGGACTCACCCCCAGGAGAGATTTGTGCCCAGAGTCGTGCACCCGTCCCCGCCCTCGTCGCCCTCGTCCATGCCCCGACGCGGGAGACGGTCCGGCCGTCACCGGATACCGGGAGCGCTGGCCGCGGTGGCTCTCGTCGCGACCACCGTGACCGGCGTCGGCTTCGCCGCGCAGGGGTCGGCCGACGCCGCGCCGAACACGACGGCCGCCGCGCTGCCGACCGGGTACACCACCGTCGTCAACAAGGGCAGCGGCAGGTGCGTCGACGCCCGGTCGGCCGCGAGCGCCGACGGCACCGTGGTCCAGCAGTACGCGTGCAACGGAAGTACCGCGCAGAACTGGCAGTTGGCTGCTACCAGCGGCGGCTACTACCGCGTCAGCAGCGGCCTGGACGCCACGAAGGCCTGGGACGTCACCGACGTCTCCACCGCCGACTCCGCGCCCGTCCAGCTCTGGACGTACTCCGGCGGCGGCAACCAGCAGTGGCTGCCGGTCGCCGAGGCCGACGGCGCCTACCACTTCGTCAACCGCAACAGCGGGAAGTGCCTGGACGTACCGAGCGCCTCCACCGCTGACAGCGTCCAACTGGCGCAGTACACCTGCAACGGCACCGCCGCGCAGTCCTTCACCCTTGGCGGCAGCGGCACCCAGAACCCGCCCGGTACCCCGGACTTCGGTCCCAACGTGACGGTCTTCGACCCGTCGATGCCCGCCTCCGCCGTCCAGTCGAAGCTGAACTCGGCCTTCGCCCAGCAGGAGACCAACCAGTTCGGCTCGGCCCGTCAGGCCCTGCTGTTCAAGCCGGGCACGTACACCGCCGACGCCAACGTGGGCTTCTACACACAGGTCGCCGGCCTCGGTCTCTCCCCGGACGACGTGACGATCAACGGCGCGGTGCACGCGGAGGCGGACTGGTTCCAGGGCAACGCCACGCAGAACTTCTGGCGCGACGCCGAGAACCTGTCGGTCAACCCGACCGGCGGCACCGACCGTTGGGCCGTCTCGCAGGCCGCCCCGTACCGGCGCATGCACGTGCGCGGCAACCTCGCCCTGGACGACGGCGGCTGGTCGAGCGGCGGCTTCATCGCCGACACCAAGGTCGACGGGCAGATCCGGTCCGGCTCCCAGCAGCAGTTCCTCACCCGCGACACCCAGATGGGCAGTTGGTCCGGCTCCAACTGGAACATGGTCTTCGTCGGCGACCAGGGCGCGCCCGCCCAGTCCTTCCCGACGTACACCACCGTCGCCAACTCCCCGACGATCCGCGAGAAGCCCTTCCTCTACGTCGACAGCGCGGGCGCCTACCGGGTGTTCGTGCCCGGGCTCCGGTCCAACGCCGTCGGCACCACCTGGAGCGGAAGGACACCGGCGGGCACGTCACTGCCGATCGACCAGTTCTTCATCGTCAAGCCCGGCGCCACCGCGGGCGACATCAACGCGGCGCTCGCGGCGGGCAAGAACCTGCTGGTCACTCCGGGCGTCTACCACCTCGCCCAGACGCTCGACATCACGCGCCCGGACACGGTGGTGCTCGGCCTGGGCCTGGCCACCTTCGTGCCGGACGGCGGGATCACCGCGATCAGCACCGCCGACGTGGACGGCGTCCAGCTGGCGGGCCTGCTGATCGACGCGGGCACCACCAACTCCCCGACCCTGGTGCGGATCGGCGCCACCGGCTCGTCCGCGCGCCACGCGGCCGACCCGACACAGCTCTCGGACGTCTTCGTCCGGATCGGCGGCGCCACCGTCGGCAAGGCCACCACCTCCCTGGTGGTCAACAGCGCCGACACCATCATCGACCACACCTGGATCTGGCGGGCCGACCACGGCAACAGCGGCACCGTGGGCTGGACCACCAACACCGCGGACACCGGTCTCGTGGTCAACGGCACCGACGTGACGGCGTACGGCCTGTTCGTCGAGCACTTCCAGAAGACACAGGTCGTCTGGAACGGCAACGGCGGCAGGACGTACTTCTTCCAGAACGAGATGCCCTACGACCCGCCGAACCAGGCCGCCTGGACGAACGGCGGCGCCAAGGGCTACCCCGCCTACAAGGTCGCCGCCTCCGTCACCTCGCACGAGGCGTGGGGGCTCGGCAGTTACTGCTACTTCAGCACCGATCCGAGCGTGGTCGCCGATCACGCCTTCGAGGTGCCGAGCGTCTCCGGGGTCAGGTTCCACGACATGGTGACCGTCTCGCTGGGCGGCACCGGCACCATCAGCCACGTCATCAACACCACCGGCGGGCCCTCCAACTCGGGCTCCAACGTGGCCGACCTCACCAGCTACCCGTAGACCACGCGCGGACCACAAGGAAGGACCGAGCGGAGATGCACACCATCAGATCCGGTTCAGCCCGCGCGGTACTGCGGGTCCTCCTGCTGCTGGCGACAGTGCTGGGCCCGGCCACGGCACCGCCGGCGGCCCACGCGAGCAGCGCCGCGGCCCCGTTCAAGATCTTGGCGCTCTACAGCGGCACCTACGACGCGGCGCACATCGACTTCGACAAGGAGGCCAACGTCTGGTTCCCGCAGCAGGCCGCGGCGAACGGGTTCACCTACACGGCCAGCACCAACTGGGACCTGCTCGCCAACGGCGGGGTCAACGCCTACCAAGTCGTCCTGTTCCTCGACGACTTGCCGCAGACCGCGGCCCAACGGGCTGGATTCGAGACATACATGAGGGGTGGCGGCGCCTGGATGGGCTTCCATGTCTCGGCGTTCACCACCGATGCCGCGAGCTGGTCCTGGTACCACAACCAGTTCCTCGGCTCGGGGAACTTCGTCTCCAACACCTGGGGCCCGACCGCGGTGACCCTGAAGGTGGAGGACCGGACCCACGCCGCCACCAAGAACCTGCCCGCCACGTTCGGTTCGTCGGTCAGCGAGTGGTACAGCTGGTCCAACGACCTGCGGCAGAACCCGGACATCAAGATCCTGGCATCGATCGACCCGAGCAGCTTCCCGGTCGGCACCGACCCCGACCAGTCCTGGTACAGCGGCTACTACCCGATCCTGTGGACCAACACCAAGTACCGGATGCTGTACGCCAACTTCGGCCACAACGCGATGAACTACACGACCAACACCCGTCTGTCGTCGACGTTCGCGAGTGAGACCCAGAACCGGTTCCTGCTCGACGGGCTCAATTGGCTGGGCGGGGGCGACACCTCCACCCCGCCGACGGACGACCCGATCTCCGAGACCGCCTGGTACTCCGTCCGCAACGACTCCAACGGCACCTGCGTGGACGCCCGCGCGGCGGCCACCGCCAACGGGACGGCGATCCAGCAGTACACCTGCAACGGCACGGCGGCACAGCAGTACCAGTTCCGCTCCACCGACAGCGGGTACCTGCGGATCACCGCGCGCGGCAATCCGCAGCAGGCCGTCGACGTCGTCGACCGCTCCACGGCGGAGAACGCGCCGTTGCAGCTGTGGTCCTACTCCGGCGGCACCAACCAGCAGTGGCAGCCCGTACGCGAGAGCAGCGGGCGCTACCACTTCGTCGCCCGGCACAGCGGCCGGTGCCTGACCGCGGCCACGGCGGCGACGGACGGCGTCCAGCTCACCCAGCGGACCTGCGACGGCTCCGCCGCACAGGGATTCCGGCTCACCGTGGCGCCCTGAGTCCGCACCGGCACCGGCTCCGCTCACAGCCGGACGACGATCAGGGCCGTGTCGTCGGTGGCGCCCCCGTGCGGCAGCAGATCCAGCAGTACGGCGTCCGCGAGGCCCTCGGGGTCGCGGCCCTGGTGGCGGACGAGCGCCTCGGAGAGCCGGGCGAGACCCCGGTCGATGTCCTCGTGGCGCCGTTCGACCAGGCCGTCGGTGTAGAGGAGGAGGGTGTCGCCGGCGGCGAACGTGGTCTCGGCCTGGGGTCTGGGTATGGGGTCGGGCCGCGCGTCGAGCGGCGGGTCGGTGGCCTGGTCGAGGAACTCCACCCGGTCGCCGCGGTGGAGCAGCACGGGCGGCAGGTGGCCGGCGCTGCTGTAGGTGATGGTGTGGTGGTCGAAGTCGACGAAGGTCGTGACCACCGTGGCGGACTCGGCCCCGTCGACCACGTGCGCGTACCGCCCCAGCACGTCCAGCGCCTGGGCGGGACCGCCGGCCACCCGGGAGGCGGCGCTGAGGGCGCTGCGCAGCTGGCCCATGACGCCGGCCGCCGCCAGACCGTGGCCGACGACGTCACCGGCCGACACCCCGATGCGGTTGCCGCCGACCAGGTCGACCACGTCGTACCAGTCGCCGCAGACGTTCAGCGCGCCGACCGCCGGCCGGTAGCGGACGGCGATCCGGTGGCCGCCGCTCTGCCGGCGGGTCGGCAGCATCGCCTCCTGGAGGACGAGCGCCACCTCGCGTTCGCGGGCGTGGGCGCCGCGGAGGCGTTCGTTGAGTTCCTGGAGTTCACGGGCGCGGGTGTACAGCTCGGCCTCCAGGACGCGGGGCCGGCCGGCGGCCGAGCCGCCGCGCGCCCGGATCAGCTCGGTGACCTCCTCGACCCGGTGCACCACGAACACCACCCGCCCGTCCGGGCCGAGCACCGGCGCGTTGACCGGGCTCCAGTAGCGTTCCTCCCACTCGCCCGGGCGGTCCGCCGACTCGACGTCGTAGCGCTGGAGCGCCATCGCCTCGCGTTCCCTGGTGGCCAGGACCCGTCGGAGGGAGACCTCCAGGTTGTGCCTGCCGGTGGCGGACGGGTCGGAGGGGTTGTCGGGGAAGACGTCGAAGAGGAAGCGGCCCACCACCTGCTCCCGGGTGCGGCCGGTCAGCCGCAGATACTCCGCGCTGGCGTCCGCGTAGGACAGCTCGGGGGTGAGCAAACACACCATCCCCGGCAGCGCCTGGAACACCGCCGCGTAGTCGATCACCGTGTCCGTCATGGCGCCGCCACCCATCGCAGGTATGCAACCAGTTTCCTACGTTATACGGAGAACGGAAGGTGTTCATCCGGTCACCGAGGGCGATGCCTGCTGCCGGGTGCCGGAAGGCGTTCCCCATGTCGCAACTCGGCCAAGGGCGACCTTGTTCGCCGCTTCCGGGTGGCCCCCGCGTGCTAAGAAGTACGGGCGTCGCGGGCATCGAGCCGTCTGGGGCGCGGGTATCGCACCTCCGGCGGCCGGGTCCGCCGCCCGTCACAGGGGAGGCCTCACCACCGTGCGTCGCAGGCGTGGAAGTGCCGCACTCCCGTCCGGTCCCGCGACGGTCGCCGCCGCTCGACCCGGCGGCGCGCACGCCGTGTCGGCGTCCTCGTCGCCGTCCGCTTCGACGGCCGCCCGGCGGGGTTCCGGCTGCTCCCTCACCGTCGTCCACCCGGCCGGTTCCTCCGTGGCCGCGAACGGCCGGGTGACGGGCGGCGGCCTCAAGTACGCGCCGCGCGGCGCCGGTTGGACCGGCGCCGTCGGCCAGGGCACCTGGAGGCTGTGATCACTCAGGAGAACCAGGAGAACCCGCGCGCCGTCGCGGCGCGGCTGACCGGGCGGGCGGCGGTGGGCGGACGTCCGTCGGCCGGAGCGCTCACCGAGGTCGCCCTGGACGACGGGCAGTCGGTGATGGTGAAGGAGAGCGACCCGCCCGGCTCGGTGGCCGCCGAGGCGGCGGGGCTGCGCTGGCTGGCCGCCGCCGCTGCCGTCCGGGTGGCCACCGTACGCGGCCAGGACGCGCACTGGCTGGTGACCGGCCTCGTCCCGGCGGGGCTGCCGAGCGCGGGCGCGGCGACCCGGTTCGGGCGTGACCTGGCCGCTCTGCACCGCGCGGGCGCGCCCGCGTTCGGCGCCCCGCCGCCCGGCGGGCCGGCCGACGCGTTCATCGGACGCGCTCCGCTGCGCAACGAACCCGGCGACGACTGGCCACGCTGGTACGCGCGGTGGCGGGTGCTGCCCTATCTGCGGCGCGCGGCCGACGCGGGTACCCTGCGGCCCGCCGAGACGGCCCTGGTCGAGCGGGTCTGCGAGCGGCTGCCGCTGCTCGCCGGGCCGGCGGAACCGCCCGCCCGGCTCCACGGCGACCTGTGGAACGGCAACGTGCTGTGGGGCGCCGACGGGCAGGTGTGGCTGATCGACCCGGCCGCGCACGGCGGCCACCGGGAGACCGACCTGGCGATGCTCGCGCTGTTCGGCTGCCCGTATCTGGACGAGGTGCTGGACGCCTACCAGCGGGCCGCGCCGCTCGCCGCGGGGTGGGCCGGACGCGTGGCACTGCACCAGCTGTTCCCGCTGCTGGTGCACACGGTGCTGTTCGGCCGGGGGTACGCCGAGCGGACGGTCGCGGCGGCGCGGGCGGCCCTGACCGGGTGAGGCCGGGCGGAGCCACGCTCACGGGCCGCCGGTCAGACGTGCCGTCGGCGTCCCTTCTCCTGGACCGGGAACCTCTGGTCGGCGCCGGGCAGTGTCGGCTTGGGCAACGTCGCCACTTCCTCCTTCGCCTTGGCGAGCTGCTTCGCGGTGTCGTCCGGCAGCCGGGGCGGGGTGGGAGCGCCGGAGGAGAAGCGGAACGCGGAGGTGAAGTCGCCGAAGGTTGAGCGGCGCCAGTCGGTGACGTTCGGCTCCTTGACGCCGGTGAAGCGCTCCAGGAACTGAAGGGCCGAGGTGTGGTCGAACGCCTCGGAGGCCACCCAACCACCCACCGTCCAGGGCGAGATGATGACGGCCGGTACCCGGAAGCCGCCGCCGATCGGCAGCCCCTGGATGAACTCGCCCGGGGTTCCGGCGGGCGGGGTCGGCGGGGCCACGTGGTCGAACAGGCCGTCGTTCTCGTCGTAGTTGAGGATGAACGCGGTCTTGCGCCACACCTTGGGGTTGGCGGCGATCGCCTCGATCTTCGACGCCACGTAGTCGGCGCCGGCGGCCGGGAGGTAGTCCGGGTGCTCCGACTGGTAGCTCGTGGGGCAGATCCACGACACGGCCGGGAGCCGGTCGTTGCGGGCGTCGTCCTCGAAGGTGCCGTGCGGCTGCGGGCGCATGCCGCGCTCGTAGAGGTCGGAGCCGGGCTGGGCGTTCCTGAAGGTGGCGAACTGCTCCAGCATGTTGGTGCCGTAGTCGTCCTCCTCCTGGTACACCTTCCAGCTGACCCCGGCGGCCTGGAGGCGCTCGGCGTACGTCGTCCACCGGTAGGGCGTCGGCGCGACGTTGCTGGTGATCGGGCCGCCCTGGGTGCCGCCCGGGTCGATCGAACCGGTCATCCACATCAGCCGGTTGGGCCAGGTCGGGCCGAACACCGAGCAGAAGTAGTTGTCGCAGATGGTGAACGTCTCGGCGAGGGCGAACTGGAACGGAATGTCGTCGCGCGTGTAATAGCCCATCACGTAGGGGCCGTTGACGCCGTCGGCCGCGCGGTGGGCGGGCAGCCACTGGTCCATCTTGCCGCCGTTCCAGGCCCGGTGCTGCACCGACCAGGCGTGGCTGGTGGACGGGATGGCCTGGGCGCTGGAGGTGTGGGTGTCCAGGTGGAAGGGGAGGAGGTAGCCCTTCGGGTTCACGGTGTCGGGCTGGTAGAAGACGGAGCGACCGGTGTCGAGGCGCAGGGCGTGCGGGTCGGCGAAGCCCCGGACGCCGGACAGGGTGCCGAAGTAGTGGTCGAACGACCGGTTCTCCTGCATCAGCATGACGACGTGTTCGATGTCGCGCAGCGAACTGTGCCGGGGCGGTTCGGCCGCCACGGCCTTCTGGACGCTCGGCGGGAGGAGGGAGAGAGCCGCGGCACCGCTCAGAGCGCCCACGGCGGAACCCAGGAGTCTGCGACGTGTCAACTCGGCCATGATTGCCCCTTCTTGAGCGAGAAGCGCTCCGGAGTGACGGTCGGCCCGGTGCGTGGCGGACCGTCGAACACTCTCCGCCCGGCCCGGCCGGGTGCGTCAGAGGCAGTCGGTGAACAGGTGGACAACGTGTGTTAAGGGGTTGGCCAAGCCGTGACCGACGTCCTCGGGACGTTGCCACGGCGTTGCCTTCCCTTGGTGCGCGGCCGGCGCCGTAGCCGGCTAACCGCCGCCGCGCAGGCGGGCGGTGAGGGCGGCCACGTCGTCCTCCGCGTCCTGGACGTCCAGCCGGAGCAGGACCTCGTCCAGGAGCCGGCCGACGTCCTGGCCGGGGGGCAGCCGGAGGCCGGTCAGCCGGGCGAGCGAGGCGTCGATGTCCTCGCCGCGCCGCTCCACCAGTCCGTCCGTGAACATCAGCAGGGTGTCCTCGGGGGCCACGGTGAGGGCGGTCATGTCGTACGCGGAGAGGCCCGTGCCGAGCGGCGGGCCGACCGGTACGGGGATCAGCTCGACGGTCCCGTCGCCGTGCAGGAGGGCGGGCGGCAGATGGCCGGCGCCGGCGAGCGCGACCGTGGCGCGGGCCGGGTCCAGGAGGGCGAGCAGACACGTGGCGGGCCTGCGGTTGTGCTCCTGGGACATGGCGGTGTCCATCCGGTGCAGGATCCGGTGGGGCGGCAGATCGGTGGAGGCGATGTACCGCAGCATCGAACGGTAGGCGTTCATGTCGACCGCCGCGTCCAGGCCGTGCCCCATGACGTCACCGATGACGAGGAGCGTACGGCCGTAGTGCAGCCGCACGGCCTCGAACCAGTCGCCGCCGACCAGGGTGCCGTTGCCGACGGGCAGGTAGCGGGTGGCCAACTCCACGTTGGGGTGCGGGCGGCTGGGCTCGGCGAGCAGCACCTGTTGCAGGTGGAACGCCGTGCTGCGCAGCCGCTCGTGTTCGAGGGCGTGGTGCAGGTGCGCGGCGGTGAGCCGGGCCGCGTAGTGCACCGCGGCGGCCTCGCCGTCGGTGAACGGCCGGTCGGTGCGGACGGCCAGGAGCGCTCCGTAGGCGCTGTCCCAGGCCAGCAGCGGCACGGAGAGGGCGGCCACCACGGACTGATCGTCGGTGGTGAGGGAGGCGGTGATCGGATGGCCCGCGTCCAGGGCGCGCACCAGGACGTCGCCGCGCGGGGCGTGCCGCAGGCCGTCCAGGAGGTCGGGCCGGCCCGCGGCCGCCGCCGCGCGCAGCGCGCCGCGGTGGGTGCGGCGCTCCTCGTCCTCCGCGAAGAGGTCCACCGCCGCCGCGTCGCACAACTCCCCGACCAGGAAGGCGGCGCACTCCGCGGCCGTCCTGCGTTCGTCGAGTGTCGTCCCGATCACCGCGACCGCCCGCTGTGCCAGATCGAAACGGTCCACCGAGTCCGTCGTACGTCCGCTCACCCCGCCGCCTTCCACACCAGCCCTGTTGCCGCCCCCATCCCAACACCCGCGCACCGCTGCGACCGGTAGCGACCCGTGACGCCTTGTGTCCGCCGCCCGTGTCCGGGGCAGTCGGCACGGTCGGAGGCGCGCGAGGGCCCGGCCCACCGGGGCTCGCCGGTCGCCCTCCGCACATCTCGTCCCGTCCGCCCAGGTGCGATCCGGCCACGTCGTGGCGCATTCTTGCTGTGTCACCCACCGGCGCCGCAGGGACGAGGAAAGGCTCGATGACTGGCAGTGCCGCGCACGAGAACGGGACGCCCGAAGGGCTGGCCGCGCTGCTGACCGACGCCTCGATCGAGGCGATCGCGGCGGCCGGCGGCCACTCCGGGGGCGTCTACCTGCGCTCCGGCACGCCCGGACTGCTCCGGCTCGCGGTCCTCTGCGGACTGCCCGGGCCGCTGTTCCGGTCCTGGTGGCGGCTGCATGTCGACAGCCGGTTCCCGGTCGCCGACGCCTACCGGCTCGGCGTCCAGGTGGTCCTGCCGAACGCCACGGAGTCCATGCGGCGCTACCCCCAGTTCGCGGCCGGCCTCCCCTTCCAGTTCGGCTCCCTCTACGTCCCCGTCGTGGGCGGGTCGAAGACGTTCGGCGTCCTGACCGTGCTGGGCCCCTCGGCCGCGGACGCCGCCGAGGTGCTCCCCGGGGTGGACCGTATGACCCGCATCGCGGGGGAGCTGGGCGCGGCCCTGGCCGAGTTGGACGCGGACGATCCGTCGGTCGCCTGGGACGGCGAGCCCCTCTGTGTCCGGCCGCCCGGCGTGCACGGCTTCGAGGGGCGCATGGGCCGGTTCGTGTGGGATCCGGCGACGGCGGTCGTCACTTGCGACGACTCGCTGGCCGCGCTGCTGGGGGTGGCCCCGGCGGAGTTCTCCGGGACCGTCCAGGCGATCGCGGACGCCGTGTCCCCGGCCGACACGCACCAGGTCCTGTCCGCGCTGCGGTCGACCTCCGTCGGCCGGCCGCCGCCGCTGCCGCTGCGCATACGCACCGCCGACGGCGCCTCGCGGGTGATGGACCTCTGGACACCCGACGCCGGGTCCGCCCCTTCGTCCGGCGCGTACCCGGTCAGCGGCATCGTCGTCGACCCGAGCCCCGCCCCGGCGGCCGACGGCGCGGCCGACCAGCTCCCGCAGGGCGTCTTCTGCCTGGACCGGCTGGGACTGGTGGCCTACGTCAACGACCGCGCCGCCCTCCTCCTGGGCCGCTCGCGCGCCGACCTCCTCGGGCAGCCGCTCTGGGAGTCCGTGCCGTGGCTGGAACAGGCGGGCGGCGACGACCAGTTGCGCGGCGCCCTGCTCTCCCACGAGCCGATGCACTTCCACGTCAGACGGCCCGACACCGAGGACCAGCGGTCCCGCGAGAGCGACTGGCTCGCGCTCTCCGTCCACCCGAGCCATTCCCTGCTGACCTGCACGGTCGTCCCCACGAACCGGGTGGCGGACGCCCCCGTCGGCCCGCCGTCCGGCACCGCGGGGGACAGGGACACGCCGATGGCTCCGCTCTACCGCCCGATCGTGCTGGCCATCGCGCTCACCGAAGCGGTCACCGCCCGTCAGGTCTCCGCGGTGGTGGTGAAGGAGCTGCTGCCCGCGTTCGGCGGCCGGCGGCTAGCGATCTACCTGCTCCAGGACCGGCATCTCTATCTGGCCTGGGAGACCGGCTTCCCGCCAGGGTTCCTCACCTCCTTCGAGGGGCTCGGGCTGGACGTCCGGCTGCCCGGTGTCGAGACCCTCACCAGCGGCCGTCCGCTCTTCTTCGACTCGATGCAGCAGCTGGCGAGCGCCTACCCGGGCATCCCCCTGGACGCGGAGGAGGGGGCCCGCGCCTTCCTGCCGCTGATCGCCTCCGGGCGCCCGGTCGGCTCCTGCATCCTCGGTTTCGACCGCTCCCGCGGCTTCGGCACCGAGGAACGCGCGGTGCTGACCGCCCTCGCCGGGCTGATCGCGCACGCCATGGAGAGGGCCCACCGCTACGACACCGAGGCCGCCCTCGCGCGCGGCCTCCAGCAGGCGCTGCTCCCCCGACGCCTCTCCGCCCACCCCGAGGTGGAGACCGCGGGGCGCTATCTGCCGGGCACCCAGGGCATGGAGGTGGGCGGCGACTGGTACGACGTCGTGGAGGCCGGCAACGGACTGGCCCTGGTCATCGGCGACGTCCAGGGACACGGGGTGCAGGCAGCCGCCACCATGGGTCAACTCCGCAGTGCGGTAAGGGCGTTCGCGCTCGGGGACCGGCCGCCCGACGAGGTGATGAGCGGCACCAACCGTCTCCTCATCGACCTCGACCCCGGCCTCTTCGCG
The DNA here is from genome assembly GCF_040606415.1 of Streptomyces sp. NPDC005423. NCBI lineage: Bacteria > Bacillati > Actinomycetota > Actinomycetes > Kitasatosporales > Streptomycetaceae > Streptomyces > Streptomyces sp. NPDC005423. The sequence goes on from NZ_JBEXET010000040.1 coordinate 24,044, forward strand.
AGCTGCTGCTACATCCGCCTCGACCCGGTCGGTGGCCTGGCCCGGGTCGCCCGCGCCGGGCATCTGCCTCCCCTGATCCGCTCCCCCGACGGCCGCACCCACGTCTGGGACATCCCCGGCGGTGTGGTGCTCGGGGTCGACCCGCACGCCCGGTACCCCGTCGCGGAGCTGCGGCTGGAGCCGGACGCGATCCTCGCGCTCTACACGGACGGACTGGTGGAGCGGCCCGGTCACGACATCGACGACGGGATCGCCGCGCTGCGCGTCGCCCTGGCGAAGTTCGGTGCCGCCGCCGCCCGGCCCGGCGGACGCTCCCTGGGGGACGTCGCGGACCGGCTCACCGCGAAGGCGCGGCACACCGCCGACCGTCCCGACGACATCGCGCTGCTGCTCGCCGCCCGGCGCCCGGGCAGACCCCGGCGCTCGTGAAGCACCGGCCGCCCGCGCCCCGCCTCTCCCGCCCCTCGCCTCCTGGGAGCGGGCAGTGTAGACATGGGCTCATGGCCCGCCTCCCGGGTCGGCCCGGTGCCCGGTCGACCCGCCACCCCGACGGCCCGCGTGCCCGGCGCACGTACGACCGTCCCCGCGGGGTGCGCGGAGACCGGACCGCGGTGGGACCCGCCCCCGGCGACGGGGGCGAACTCGCGCAGGGGCGGCTGCGGTCGGCGCTGGGCGGACGCAGCGTCGCCGGACAGGTCTTCGTCCTCCAGGTGGTGATCGTCCTCCTGCTGGTCGTCGCGGCCGTGGTGGCCCAGTTCATCCAGGTACGGCACGACAGCAACCAGGAGGCGCGCAACCGCTCGGTGGCCGTCGCCCAGACCTTCGCCAACGCGCCGGGCACCGCCGCGGCCCTGCGCACCGCCCATCCCACGGCGATCCTCCAGCCGCGCGCCGAGGCCGCCCGCAAGGCGTCCGAGGTCGACTTCATCGTGGTGATGAACACCCAGGGGATCCGCTACACCCATCCCAAACCGGACCGCATCGGCAAGAAGTTCATCGGCACCATCGCGCCCGCGCTGGCCGGGCAGGTCGTCACCGAGGACGTCGACGGCACCCTCGGCCCCCTGGTGCAGGCGGTGGTTCCGGTCCGGGCGGCCGACGGGAGGATCGTCGGCCTGGTCTCGGCGGGCATCACCACCGCGAACGTCGGCGGCGCCGCCGACCAGCAGCTGCCCCTGCTCCTCATCGCCGCGGCGCTGGCCCTCGCGCTCGCCACCGCGGGCACCGCGCTGGTCAGCAGACGCCTCCGGCACCAGACCCACAACCTCGGCCCGTACGAGATGACGCGCATGTACGAGCATCACGACGCCGTGCTGCACTCCGTGCGCGAGGGTGTGATCATCATCGGCGGCGAGGGCCGGCTGCTGCTCGCCAACGACGAGGCGCACCGCCTCCTGGACCTGCCCGAGGACGCCGAGCGACGCTCCGTGCGCGACCTCGGACTCGACGAGGGCACCGCGGCCCTGCTCGCCTCCGGGCGGATCGCCACGGACGAGGTGCACCGGGTCGGCGACCGGCTGCTCGCCATCAACCAGCGCCCCACCGACCTGGCGGGCGGGCCCCCCGGCAGCGTCACCACCCTGCGCGACTCCACGGAACTGCGCGCCCTGTCCGGCCGCGCCGAGGTGGCCCGCGAACGCCTGAACATGCTCTACGACGCCGGTGTGGGCATCGGCACCAGCCTGGACGTCACCCGCACCACCGAGGAGCTCGCGGAGCTGGTCGTGCCGCGCTTCGCGGACTTCGCCACGGTCGATCTCTTCGACGCCGTACTGAACGGCGAGGAGCCCCGGCAGGGCACCGAGCTGCGCCGTACGGCGGTCGTCGGCGTCCGGGACGACGCGCCGCTGTACCCGGTGGGCAAGCAGATCCAGTTCGTGCCCTCCTCGCCGCAGGCACGCAGTCTCAGCACCGGGGACGCGGTGGTGGAGCCCCGGCTTAGCGAGGCCCCGGGCTGGCTCACCCAGGATCTGGAGCGCACCGCGCAGATCGTGGAGTACGGCATCCACTCCCTGATCACCGTGCCGCTGCGGGCCGGGGCGCTGGTCCTGGGCGTGGTCAACTTCTGGCGCTCGCAGAAGCCCGAGCCGTTCGACGCGGAGGAGCTGGCCCTGGCCGAGGAGCTGGTCGCCCGCGCCGCGGTCTCCATCGACAACGCGCGCCGCTACACCCGTGAGCACGGCATGGCGGTCACGCTCCAGCGCAGTCTGCTGCCCCGCAGGCTGCCCGAGCAGACGGCCCTGGAGGTCGCCTACCGCTATCTGCCGGCGCAGGCGGGCGTGGGCGGCGACTGGTTCGACGTCCTGCCGCTGTCGGGCGCCCGGGTCGCGCTGGTCGTCGGCGACGTCGTCGGCCACGGGCTGCACGCGGCGGCCACGATGGGAAGGCTGCGCACGGCGGTGCACAACTTCTCGGCGCTGGACCTGCCCCCGGACGAACTCCTGGGCCTGCTCGATGAGTTGGTCGGCCGCATCGACCAGGACGAGACGACCGAGGAGAGCGACGCCGCGGTGACCGGCGCCACCTGTCTGTACGCCATCTACGACCCGGTCTCCCGCAACTGCAGCATCGCCCGCGCGGGCCATCCGCCGCCCGCCCTGATCGGGCCGGACGGCGCGGTGAGCTTCCCCGAGGTGCCCGCCGGTCCCCCGCTGGGTCTGGGCGGACTGCCGTACGAGACGGCCGAGTTGGAGCTGCCGGAGGGCAGCCGGCTGGTGCTCTACACGGACGGGCTGGTGGAGGACCGCGACCGGGACATCGACGCCGGACTCGACCTGCTGCGCACCGCCCTGAGCGGAGCCGGCGACTCGCCGGAGGAGATCTGCCACGCGGTGCTCGACTCCCGGCTCACCACCCGGCACACCGACGACATCGCCCTGATCGTCGCCCGCACCCGCACCCTCGGCGCGGACCGGATCGCGGAGTGGCTGGTGCCGTCCGACCCGGCGGCCGTCGGCTCCGTGCGCGCCTCGGTCACCCGGCAGCTGTCCCAATGGGGCCTGGACGAGCTGACGTTCACCACCGAACTGATCCTCAGCGAACTGGTCACCAACGCGATCCGCTACGGCAGCGGTCCGATCCGGGTCCGGGTGCTGCGCGACCGTGTCCTGATCTGCGAGGTCTCCGACGGCAGCACCACCTCGCCCCATCTGCGCTACGCGGCGATGACCGACGAGGGCGGTCGCGGTCTCTTCCTCGTCGCCCAGCTCTCCGAACGCTGGGGAACCCGCTACACCCCGGCCGGCAAGGTCATCTGGGCCGAACAGGCCCTGTAGGACGGCCGGTTGGGGGGCACGCTCCGCTGTACGGGGACCGGGTACACCGAAGGAGTTCCGGTCACGCCGCCTTGCGGCCATCGGGACAGTCTCCCCGTACGGGGCCGGCGGCTGCTTCCCTTGGGGGCGGGCACGTCACCGGAGGCGGGGGCGCTCCCGCCCGCTCGGGGTGCGGGGTACGGCCCGGGGGTGAATCGTGGGAGGAGGGGCCGGGACGCGGCCGTGCGAACCCGGTCGCGGGGGCCGGCCCCGAGGAGGAGGCACCATGTCGACGTCACCATCCGACGCGTCCCGTCAGCCCGAGGACCGTGCCACACCGGACGCGCTGCTCCACGCCCGCACCGGCACCGAGGTCGCGCCGGAGGATCTGGTGCTGGCGGCGGGCCGCGACCTCAGCCCCGAGAACCTCGACTGGGCCCGCCGCAGGATAGAGGCGGACGGCCCGGCCGCCCTCGACAAGCTGCTGCCCTGACCCCCACCACGGAGGTGAGCCAACCGGCAGTGCGCGGCGCGGAGTTCACCGGTCGGACGGGGTAAGCGGTTGTCCGCCGGTTCGCCCTTCCGGAGGAGGCCCCCGGGCTGACAGACTCCGGACGTGCGCGACTTCGACATGATTGTCATCGGATCCGGACCGGGCGGCCAGAAGGCCGCCATCGCCGCGGCGAAGCTCGGCCGCCGGGTAGCCGTGGTGGACCGCCCCGACATGGTCGGCGGGGTCTCCATCCACACCGGCACCATCCCCTCCAAGACCCTGCGCGAGGCGGTGCTGTACCTCACCGGCCTCACCCAGCGCGATCTGTACGGGCAGAGCTACCGCCTCAAGGACGACATCACCGTCGGCGACCTGACCGCGCGAACCCAGCACGTGGTCAGCCGTGAGGTCGACGTCATCCGCAACCAACTCTCCCGCAACCACGTCTCGCTCCTCGCCGGCACGGGCCGCTTCGTCGACCCGCACACCGTCGCCCTGCGCGAGGCGGGCGGCCACGAACAGCTGCTCAGCGCCGACCACATCGTCATCGCCACCGGCACCCGGCCGGCCAGGCCGGACAGCGTCGAGTTCGACGGCCGCACGATCATGGACTCGGACAACGTCCTCGCGCTGGAGCGGGTGCCCCGGTCCATGGTCATCGTGGGCGCGGGGGTCATCGGCATGGAGTACGCCTCCATGTTCGCCGCGCTGGGCAGCAAGGTCACCGTGGTGGAGAAGCGCGCCGGGATGCTCGACATGTGCGACGTCGAGGTCATCGAGTCGCTCAAGTACCACCTGCGGGACCTGGCGGTCACCTTCCGCTTCGGGGAGACCGTGGCCGCCGTCGAACGGCATGCCCACGGCACGCTGACCGTCCTGGAGAGCGGCAAGAAGATCCCCGCCGACGCGGTCATGTACTCGGCGGGGCGGCAGGGTCTCACCGACGACCTGGAACTCGACAAGGCCGGCCTGTCCGCGGACCGGCGCGGCCGGATCGACGTGGACGAGTTCTACCGGACCGCGGTGCCGCACATCTACGCCGTCGGCGATGTCATCGGCTTCCCCGCGCTCGCCGCGACCTCGATGGAGCAGGGCCGCGCGGCGGCGTACCACGCCTTCGGCGAGCCGGTCCGGCAGATGAGCCACCTCCAGCCGATCGGGATCTACACCATCCCGGAGATCAGCTTCGTCGGCCGCACGGAGGACCAGCTCACCGAGGACTGTGTGCCCTTCGAGGTCGGGATCTCCCGCTACCGCGAACTGGCCCGCGGGCAGATCATCGGCGACTCGCACGGCATGCTCAAACTGCTGGTCTCGCCCGAGGACCGCACACTGCTCGGTGTGCACTGCTTCGGCACCGGCGCCACCGAACTCATCCACATCGGCCAGTCCGTGATGGGCTGCGGCGGCACGGTCGACTATCTCGTCGACGCCGTCTTCAACTACCCGACGCTGGCGGAGTCCTACAAGGTCGCCGCCCTGGACGCGACCAACAAACTGCGCCAGATCGACCAGCTCGGGGACTGACCCGGGAACCGAACCGCCGCGCGACGGGGGGCGGTTGGGGCCCGCCCGAACGGTGTCGGTACGGCACGGGCGACAACTCCCCGCGGCCCGCCGTGAGGTGGGAATCACCGTCGGTCGTACGTACCTGACGCGGGTGCCCGCGGAGTCACGCTCCGCGGGCACCCGCGTCGGGTCCGTGCCGCGTGCCTCAGTCGCCGGTCCGCTCGGCCGGCCGGGCCAGGCCGGCCGTCCACTTGTCCTCGATGCGGCCGAGCTTCCACACCAGCAGGGCGAGGATCCAGGTCGCGAAGAAGAGTCCGACGATGACGAAGCCGATCATGTTGAGGTCGAGGCCGGCCACCCCGTCCCAGAAGGCGCCGTGCAGGTGCAGCTTGGTGGCGAAGAGGCCGAGCAGTTCGACCGTGCCGATGATGAGGGCGACGGCGACGGACAGGCCCGTGATCGTGAGGTTGTAGTAGACCTTGCGGACCGGCTTGGAGAACGCCCACCCGTAGGCGAAGTTCATGAACGTGCCGTCGATCGTGTCGAGCAGCGACATGCCGGCCGCGAACAGGACCGGCAGGCACAGGATCGCGTACCAGGGCAGCCCGGACGCCGCTCCCGAACCCGCCAGCACCAGGAGCGCGATCTCGGTCGCGGTGTCGAAGCCGAGGCCGAAGAGCAGGCCCAGCGGGTACATCTGCCAGGACTTGGTGATCGACTTCATGAAGCGGCCCAGGAGGCGGTTCATGAAGCCCCGGTTGTTGAGCTGCTCCTCCAGCGCGGCCTCGTCGTAGTGGCCGGAGCGCATCTGGCGGAACACCTTCCAGATCCCGGCCAGGATGACGAGGTTGATGCCGGCGATGACGTAGAGGAAGGTCCCGGAGACGGTCGTGCCGATGAGGCCGGTGATGTCGTGGAGTTCGGAGCCGTCGTCGCGGACCGGGCCCGCCAGTGCCTTGATGCCGAGGGAGAGCAGCAGCGTCAGACCGAAGACGACGCTGGAGTGGCCGAGCGAGAACCAGAAGCCGACCGACAGCGGTCGCTGCCCCTCGCTCATCAGCTTGCGGGTGGTGTTGTCGATCGCCGCGATGTGGTCCGCGTCGAAGGCGTGCCGCATGCCGAGCGTGTACGCGGTCACGCCCATGCCGATCCCGAAGGACTTCTCGCCGACGCTGTAGTGCTCGGGCGCGACGATCCAGACGAGCGTGAACCATCCGATCACGTGCAGGGCCAGCACGAAGGCGGCCATCCCGCCGACTCTGGTCCACTCCTGGCGCGTCATGGAGCCACGGACGCGCTGCCAGGCCGAGAGCTTCGCCTCGGCCGGGGCGGGGAGGGTCGGAGCGGTGCCGGGAGCGGACGTCATCGAGGAGGGTCTTCCTTTCCGGGTGGGCGGCTGCGGCCTGCAACCTTGTGCCATCCTCCCGTACTTGCAACTCATGTGCAGTAACGTACAGCAAAGGGCAGGGAAGGTCTTACCCATGGAAAGGCAAAGCGCTCAGGTAGCCAGCAGTTCCCGGCCCAGCCAGTCCCCGGCGTCCCGGACGCCGGGCAGCGCGAAGAAGTAGCCGCCGCCCGTCGGCGAGATGTAGTCGACGAGGGGCTCGTCGATCAGCCGCGTCTGGGTGGCCTCGAACTGCCGCCGCACGTCCTGCTGGTAGCAGCAGAAGACCAGACCCATGTCGAGGTTGCCGACGTCGTCGATGCCCCGGTCGTAGTTGTAGCCGCGGCGCAGGATGCGCGAGGTGTCGGTGGCGGCGGTGCGCGGGTTGGCGAGGCGGATGTGGGCGTCCAGCGGGATCGCCGAACCCTTGGGATCCTTGGCGTAGTTGGGGATGTCCGTCTCCTTCGCGCCGTCCAGCGGCGCCCCCGTGTCCTTGCGGCGGCCGAACATCTTCTCCTGCTCGGCCAGCGACACCCGGTCCCAGAACTCGACCAGCATGCGGATGACCCGGATCACCTGGTAGCTGCCGCCCCTCGCCCACGCGGGCTCGCCCGTGCCGTCGCCCACCCAGATCAGCCGGCCGGTCTCACGGGCCGATCGCACGTCCGGGTTGACCGTGCCGTCCTTGAAACCGAGCAGGTTGCGCTGGGCGCCGGTGGGGCGCGGGGTGTTCTGGAAGCCGTCCACGCGCCACTTGATCCGCATCGCGCCCCGGGTGTGGCGGGTGATGTCGCGCAGCGCGTGCAGCACCGTGTCCTGACGGGCCGCACAGAGTTGCAGCGACAGGTCTCCGTGGCACTCGGCCGCGCGCAGATCGTCGTTGGGGAAGGTCCTCATGGGGGTCAGCCGGCGCGGCTTCGCCTTCGCCAGTCCGTAGCGGTCGTCGAAGAGGGAGGCGCCTACGCCGACGGTGACGGTGAGGGCGTCGGCGGGGACGTCGGGGCCGAGGATGCCGTTGTCGGACGGGGGCGCGCCCACGCCCGCGTCGGCGGGGGTGCCGCCGGCGGTGAGGAAGCGGGCCCGTTCGGTGATCGTCCGCAGCAGCCGCGCCAGTTGGGCGCGGTCGTCGGCGATCACGTCGAACGAGACGAAGGCCGCGGCGGCCGGTGCGGGGGTGACGATGCCCGCCTGGTGGGTGCCGTGGAAGGGCACCTTCGCGGCGTCGGCGCTGTCGGCGGTCCGCGCCCCGGCCGTGCCACCGGTCCCGGCGAGCGCGAACCCGCCGCCGGCCAGCACGGCACCGGCGGCTCCGGCGCCGACCGCCGTCCGCACGAAGGAGCGGCGGCCGGCCCCGGCCGGGCAGCCCTGGATCTCGGCGGACGGCATCGGCCGGTTCCCTTCGGTAGGTGTGTCGCGTGGGGTGTTCGCGTCGCTCATCAGGCCGACTTCCTGATCTCCAGCAGGTCCGGCACCGGGGCCAGATCCTCCAGCAGCTGTCCGGTGGCGCCGTCGACACGGGCCCGGGTCGTCGTGTCGAGCCGTTCGACGGGGGTCCAACCGGAGCCGTGGTGCGCCGAGTCGAGCAGCTTCTGCAGCCGGGTGACAGCGGCGTCGATCGTGGGGAGCAGCTTCGGCGCGCGGGTGGTCAGCAACGGCCGCAGTACGGTGAGGAGTTCACGGGTGCCGGCGAGGTTGGCGTCGGCGGTGGCGAGGTTGGTGCCGCTGCCTTCGTCGGTGTCACCGGTCAGTTCGAACTGGAGGGTGTTCTCCAGGATCTCGTGGGTCCGCAGCGGCAGGTCGCCCGGGTCGAAGTCCTGGGTGGGGAACGCCTTTTGCAGTCCGGCCACGGCGGCGACCAACTGCCTTCCGGGCGCCTTCAGTTGACTCGCCGACTGGCCGTGCCAGAGTCCGTACTCGATCCGGTGGAAGCCCGCGAAGTCCTTGTCGCGCACTCCGCCCGGCAGACCGTCGGCCCTGCCGTTGATCTTCTGGTCGAAGTCCTCGAAGGTGCCGTACGCGGCGCCGAGGGAGGCGTAGGTGCGATGCGCGGTCAGCCAGTCCGCGCGGGCTTTGCCGAGACGGCCGCGGTCGAGGTCGGCGTCGAGCGTGCGGGTCTGGGTGACCAGGGTCGCCAGCCCCTGTTCGACGTACGCCTTGTACGCCTTGAGGGGCGCGGCGAGGTCGTTCGCGGAGACGGGCACCACCGCACCCGCCCCTCCCCCGCCGCCGACGTGGACCGTGGCCGAGGTGACGGCCCCCGCCCCGGCGGGCACACAGCGCCAGGCGTACGAGCCTCCCCCGACGGTGGCGACCAGGGCCCGGGTGGTCCCCGGAGCGAGGCCCTCGATCTCGCCGTAGACCGCGTCGGTGTCCGGGTCGATCAGATAGACCTCGGCGGTCCTGTCCCCGGTGTTGTGCATCTGGAAGGTGCGCCGGCCCGGGGCGGGTGCGGTGAAGCCCTTGCCGCAGTCGCTCTCGGAGACGGCCACGGTCGCGGCACCCGCGGGCTTGGGGCGCGAGAGGGCCACGACGAGTCCGGCCAGCACGGCGGGGACGGCGACCACCGCGACGGGCACCACCCAGCCGGGCCGACGACGCGGAGAGGAGGGGGAGCGCGGGGCCGACGGGGAGGGCTGGGAGGACGGAGAAGGCTGGGAGGGCTGCGGCTGGGCGGGCGGTTCCGTTCGTACGGCGGGCCGCTCCGGTTCCCTGGTCCGCACTCCCCGTACGAACAGGGTCATCACTACGGCGAGGTACGCGGCGTAGCCCGTGACCTGGAGCCAGGTCATCGTCGGGGAGAGATTGAGGACGCCCTGCACGAGGGTGCTGTACCAGGCGCCGGCGTCGATGTGGGAGCCGAGGTCGACGGCGTAGGCGGCGCGGCCGGGCAGGACCCCGCCCTCCTGGAGGTCGCGCAGACCGTAGCCGAGGACGCCGGCCGCGATCACGATGAGGACGGCGCCGGTGGCCGTGAAGAACCTGGTGAGGTTGATCTTCAGCACCCGGCGGTAGAGGCCCCAGCAGAGGCCGGCCGCCAGGACGAGTCCGATGCCGGCGCCCGCCATCGGGCCCGCGGACTCACCGGCCGCGCGGGCGGTGGTCCACAGGAACAGGGCGGTCTCCAGTCCCTCGCGGCCCACCGCGAGGAAGGAGGTGAGGATCAGCACCCCGGCACCGGTGGTGAGCGCTCCGGTCACCTTCTCCCGGATCTCGCCGGAGAGGTTGCGGGCCGAGCGGCGCATCCAGAACACCATCGCGGTGACGAACGCGACGGCGATCACGCTGAGCGTGCCGCCGAAGGCCTCCTGTGCCGTGGCGGGGAGGTCGGCCGCCGTGAAGGTGAGGACCGCCCCGAAGCTCAGCGAGAGCGCGATCGCGGCCAGGACACCGGTCCACACCTGCGCCAGCCTCGACCTGGCGTCGGCCCGCACCAGGGTGGCGACCAGGATGGAGACGATGAGCCCTCCTTCGAGCCCTTCCCTCAGGCCGATCAGAAAGCTTGGAAACGCGTCGTCCCACATGCGGTGCGACCCTCCCCGGCCGTGACCGGCCTTCTTGATGCTGGTTAGCGAAGGCATGCCTAACCACGACGTACGTCGACCATCATGACTACATGCATGTAGTCGGACAGTCATGAATCGGCAACGGCGCGGTAAAAGACGCGCTGGATCGGGTGATCCGCGCCCGACCGACGTCGTGGCGGGAACGATCGACCGCCCTCCCTCGTCTACAGTTCAGTAGACCGTCTACACCTATGTAGTCGGTTGCCCCGGGGGCCTGTCCGACGCGCCCCCGGCGACCGGAGGGAAGGCTCGCGACGATGACCACGACCACGGACCTGGCGGCGCAACTCGCCGTCAACGTGCTGGACGCCAGGTCCCTGCTGGCCGCCTTCGGTGTGCTCGGCGTCGGCGTGGTGATGTTCGCCGAGACCGGGCTGCTGCTCGGGTTCTTCCTTCCCGGCGACTCCCTGCTGTTCACGGCGGGACTGCTGTGCACGGGATCCGCCGACCGGGGGCTGAAGCTCTCCCTGCCGGCGCTGCTCGTCGCGGCGGCGGTGGGCGCGCTGGCCGGTGCGCAGTGCGGCTATCTCCTGGGCCGGAAGGCGGGCGGGGCGCTGCTCGCTCGCAGCCGTTCCGCGCGGCTGAAGGAGGGCGCGCTCCACGCGGAGGAACTGCTGGACAGATACGGCCACGCCAAGGCGATCGTGCTGGCCCGCTTCGTGCCGGTGGTACGCACGGTGCTGAATCCGCTGGCGGGCACGCTCGGCGTACCCGTCCGCACGTTCACGCTCTGGCAGGTGGTCGGTGGCCTGGTGTGGAGCCTGGGCCTCACCCTCGCCGGGTACGCGCTGGGCTCGTCGATCCCGAACGTCGACAGGTATCTGCTTCCCATCGTGGCCCTGATCGTGGTCGTCTCCCTGCTCCCGCTCGCCGCCGAGCTGTACCGCTCCCGCAAGGGCGGCCGGACCCGGAAGACGTCGGGAAGCGCCGAGCCGGTCGAGTCCGCCGGGAGCGCGGAGAGCGCCAAGTCCCGGGAGGCGCGCGGATGATGCTCGCCCTTGACGGTCCGTCGATCGACGGCGCCGCCTACCGTGACGTGGTCCGGTCGGCTGGCCACACCCCCGGCTGGCTGAACGACGTGGTCGCGGCCTGGTCGGCGTACGGGCTCGCGCTGTTCGCCGTCCTGATGCTGATCGGCTGGTGGCGGGCGCGCCGGGTCGGCCCCGCGGCGGCGTTGACGGCGCTGGCCGTGCCGGTGGTCGTCGTGGTCGCCTACGGCATCGACACCCTGCTCAAGTCGGCGGTGCGGGAGGCCAGGCCCTGCCAGACCCTGCGCGTGGCCACGCTGGAGACATGTCCCGCGACGGGCGACTGGTCGTTCCCGAGCAACCACGCGACCATCGCCGCGGCGGCCGCCGTCGCCCTGTTCTTCGTCTCCCGCCGGCTGGGCGCCGTGGCAGCCGTGGCCGCGCCGGCGATGGCGGCGTCGCGGGTCTGGGTGGGGGTCCACTATCCGCACGACGTCCTGGCGGGCCTGCTGGTCGGCACACTCGTCGCCTTCGGCGCGGCGGCCCTGCCGCGACGGTGGCCGGGGGACCTGGCCGCCCGGATCACGGCCACGCCCTTGCGCCCCCTCCTGGTGTCATGAACGGCGTCGCACACCGGGACAGTCCACGGCTCGGGAAGCGCCAGGACATCGCCGAACTGTCCGGCAGCGTGGGCCTCGGCGCATGGACGGCGTTCGGCGTACTGGGCCTGGTCGTCTACGGCGACGGCTCCCCGCTCTTCCTGGACCGCGCCTTCCTGAACTGGTCCGTCGCCCATCGTCCGGAGCTGAGCCTGGCCGTGGCCCGTGGCCTGACCGCGACCGGTACGGGAGTCGTCCCGTACGCCCTGGTCCTCCTGGCCGGACTCCTCGTGGGCAGGGGGGTGCGGATACGGAAGCGGCTGCTCGCCGCTGTCCTGGGCGCCGGCTGTCTCGCGGCCGGACAGGGGGTGCGCTACGGCGTGATGTCGCTGATCGCCCGGCCCCGCCCGCCCCGCGCGGACTGGGCCGGCCACCCCTCGGGGTGGGCGTTCCCCTCCGGCCACACCACCACGGCCGCCCTCGCCGCCGGGCTGGTGATTCTCGCGATCTGCCTGCGCGCGCCTCGCGGGAGAAACCCGCTGTGCGCGGTCGTCGGCTGCTGGGGCGCGCTCGTCGGTCTGACCCGCATCTACCTGGGCGTGCACTGGTTCACCGATGTCATCGGCGGCTGGCTGTTCGCCACCGGCTGGCTCGGCCTCTGCCTCTGCGCGGCGGCTTGGTGGCTCCCGCCCCGACTGGTCACCGCCGACGGTGACGGCACGGACGGCACGGCCCGCGGCGAAGGCGCGGACGGCGGAGACAGCGGGGACACGGCCCGCGCCGACCGAGCCGCCGACCACCCTGACCGCACGAACGGCACGGACGGCTCGGACGGCACGGATCGCACGGAGCCGCCCCCGTCGCCGCGTCGCGGTCCGAAGCAGCACCCGCACTGACGCCCGGGCCGCAACTCTGCCTCATACAACGGGAGTTCGGCAGAAATCCCGGCCTCCGCCACCCAACACCCGCTCAGTTCACCAGCGTTGCACCGCACTTGGGTCGGCGACCCGGCCCCCGGGGTCAGAGTGCCTTGCGGCGGATCAGTACGCCGAGCACCAACAGGCCGGGAACGAGCGGGAGCCAGACGGTCAGGAGCCGGTAGCCGAGGACGACGGAGGCGGCGGTCGCCCCGGGTGCCCCGGAGGCGGTGAGGGCGAAGGCGAGGGCCGCGTCGAGCGAGCCGATACCGCCCGGGGTGGGCAGCAGCGCGGCCGCACTGCTGGCGGCCAGATACAGCAGCGCCACCCGGGCCGGGGAGAGCGGCAGTTCGACGGCCTGGGTGACGCAGATCAGCACCAGGGAGTGCGCCGCCGCGAAGGCCAGCGACCCGCCCCACAGCGCCGCCGCCCGGGACGGCCGGGCGTGCACCGTCCGGATGTCGGCCGCCACCGCCGCCGACCCGCGCCGCAGCCTGGGCCAGAGCCGGGTGCGCGGCAACGCGGCGACCAGCATGGCGGCGGCGACCAGGACGGCCACCACGCCCGCCGGGACGTGCGGGACGCGCAGCACGCCCGGGCAGGTCGCGGCCAGCCCGGCGATGAGGACGATCCGGACGGCCGCGCCCACGGTCGCCTTGACCGCGAGGGCGCCGGCCGAGCGGCCGACCGGCAGCCCGCAGCGCATCAGGAACCGCACGTTGACCGCGCCCGCGCCGAGCCCGGCCGGCAGCACATGGTTGGCGGCGGACGCGGCGAACTGCGCCGCCAACAGCCGCGCCGACGGCAGCCGTTCGGCGACCGCGCCCTGCTGGGCGAGCGCCGCACTCACCCAGGTCGCGAGCGCGGCCACGGCACCCACCAGCAGCCAGCCCTCGTCCGCGACCGCGAGCCGCCCGGCCCCGGTGACGACGACGGGCCACTGCCGGCGGGTCAGACAGGCCGCCGCCACCAGGACGCCGAGCGTCAGCGCGGTCTGCCAGCAGACCCGCCTGCGGGTCCGGGCGGTGGTGGTCGTGGGGGTGAGGACGGGCGGTGCCGTCATGAGGCTCCGCCTGTCCGCACGGTGGGGCCGACCCGCAGGTCGAGGCCGCCGTAGCGGTGGGCGGGCCAGGCGCGGGCGTAGGCGGGCGGTCTGCCGCCGGCCGGGACGAGGGCGGCGACCGGGAGGTGGTGGGCGGCCCGTTCGATGTCGGCCGGGGTGGTGTCGGCGTTGTGGCCGTCGGTGGCGGCGGAGGCGCAGCCCGCGTAGAAGCCGATCGGGACGGCGTTCTCCCCGATGAGCAGACAGGGGCTCCGCACGCCCAGGCGGTGCAGTTCGGTGGCGGTGCGGGACCAGTCGCGGTGGGCGGCGGTGTTGCGGCTCACGGTGTGCTCCAGGACGACGTACTGCACCGCGAGATGCCCGGTGAGTCCGAGCGCCAGCAGGCACACGGCCGCCGGCCGCCGGGCCCCGCCCGGTCCGGTGACCAGGTGGACCAGGCCGTCGGCGACCGGGATCGCGAGCAGCGCGTAGGCGGGCAGCAGGAAGCGGGGAGCCGCGTAGCCGATCATGAACAGGTAGGGGAAGGCCGCGGAGGCTCCGCACACCAGGGGTACGAAGGTGGCCGTGGTGCGCCCGGCGCGGACCGCGACGACCAGCCCGAGGACCGCGAGCACCGGCAGCGCGAACCACCAGGCGGTGTCCCACGGATGGGGCACCGCCCCGGTGCAGGGCCGGCACAGGGTGCGTCCGCCCAGGGCGCGCAACTGGTTGACGACGGCGACGTGCCAGCCGAGGCCGCCCTCGATGCCGGAGGCGTCGGAGAGCCGCTGCCCCAGGCCGCCGTAGGCGACGTAGGCCTCGATGACCCACTCGGCGGCGCCGGCGGCGAGTCCGGCGAGGAGGGCGGCGAGGGGGCGCCACTGGCGGACGGCCACGCAGAGGACGAGGAGGGGAAGGGTGGCCCAGACGGCGTCGGTGGGGCGCATCCACGCCATCAGGCAGGCGCTCGCCGTCAGGCCCCACAGGGCGGCCCGGTCGGAGCGGTCGGCCCACGCGCGCAGGAAGCAGGCCGTGCCGGCCAGCGCGCCGACGGCGACCCAGTAGTTGGGCATGGCCTGCGGGGCGTAGTAGAGGGTGACCCAGAGGGAGGCGAACAGGGCGCCGGCGAGGGCGAGTACGCGGGCCGGGAAGAGGCCGCGCCAGGCGCGCAGGGACAGGAAGAGGGCGAGCCCGGACAGGACGGCGAGGTAGGTCCGCAGCACCGCGGTCGACGACGACCAGGAGGTGACAGGGGCGACCAGGAGCGAGATGCCGCGGGCGCGGGGCGCGCTGAAGAAGGCGGCGGGGGCGTGCGAACTGACCTGGCTGACGTAGACGGTCTCGTCCCAGCCGAGCCCCAACCCCGGTCGGACGAACAGGAGTTGAGCCAGGGTGAAGGCGACCGCCACGATGCCGAGCGGGACTTCGGGACGCGCGAGCCCCGGACGGCCGGGTGCCGCCGGAGGTTGGAGCCGTCGGGTCCCGGCCAGTGTGACGTGCGCGCTGCCGGCCATCGTCCGTCCACCCCTTTCCCCCTACACGTTGTAGGGTCACTGGCACCCTACAACGCACGGAGTCGTGGGGCGGAACCGGGGAAGCCCGGACAAAAGGTGAAAAGCTTAAAAACCGCAGAGGCAGAAAAACCACGGAAACAATGACAAAGTACCCCGCGCCGAGGTCGGCGCCGGTGCCTGATTCGGCCAGGCGACTGACCGTCCTACGCGCTGTAAGGTTGAGGGCATGGCTGGCAGGGGCCCGCACAGACGGGTGGAGCGACGCGGCGCCGGGGAGCTGGAGAGCGAGGTTCTCGCCATGCTCTGGGCCGCTGACGGACCGCTCACCCCGGCCGAGGTGCAGACCGGTATCGGCGGTGAACTCGCCTACAACACCGTCCACACCATCCTGCGACGGCTCTACGACAAGGGGCTCGTGCTGCGGGACGCGGACGGGCGGCGCGGCGCCTACCGGCCGGTGAAGAACGCGGCCGAACTGACCGCCGACGCGATGCGCGAGGCCCTGGACCGCGGGCCGGACCCGATCGCCGCGCTCCAGCAGTTCGTGACCGGTCTCAGCGCCGACGAGGAGAAGGCCCTGCGCGAGCTGCTGGCCTGAAGGTCCCCCGGCCGCTCTGTGATCCGGTGACGGTCAGGAACGACGGCGTGGTCTGCCGCGCTTCGCACCGCCGCCACCGCCGCTGCTCCTCGGGTTCTTGCCGGCCGACCTGCCCGCCGGGGACTGCCGGCGCGGCGGCGCCGCCTTCTTGCGCTCGGCGCTCGGCTCGGCGGTGGGCTGCGTACGGCCCCGGGTGCTGTTCACCGTGCGGCCCCGGACGATGCCGATGAAGTCCTCGACCAGGTCGGTCGTCGCCTCCTCGGGCCAGGACAGGACGACGCTCGACGCGGGCGCGTCCGCGACGGTCCGGTAGGTGAGATCCTTGCGGTGGTGCAGACGGGCCAGGGACTGGGGCAGGACGAGGAGGCCCACCCCGGCCGCGACCAGGTCGATGGCGTCCTCCGTGGTGGCGGGCCGCTCCACGGCCGGCCGGCCGGGCCGCCGCTCCCAGTCGAGGACGTCGTCCAGCGGATGGAACACCACGTCGTCGGCGAGATCATCGACGGTCACCTCGTCCGCGGCCGTCACCACATGGTCCTTGGGGACCACCACGACCGTGGTCTCGGTGTAGAGGGGGATCGCGCTGAGGACCGTACGGTCGACCGGCAGCCGCACCAGCCCCGCGTCCGCGCCGCCCCCGCTCAGCACGCCGGAGGCGTCGGCGGCCGGGACCGCGAGGAGGGTCAGGGGGACGTCGGGCAGGCGCTCGTGCCAGATCCGCACCCACTTCGCGGGCGTCACCCCGGGGACGTACGCCAGCCGGAACGAGGGGGATGCTTCCGAGCCTGTCACCCCGCCAGGTTACCGGGCGTGGTCGGCGGCCCCGTACACGGTCGATAGTCTGGACGGCATGAAGTCGCAGCAGACCACCCAGACGATGAAGCCCGCCACGGCGGCGAAGAAGCTGGGTGTGTACCTAGAGGCCACCCCCGCCGAGTTCCAGGAGGGTGTCGTCTCGCGTGCCGAGCTCGACCAGCTCCAGGCCAGTCCGCCCGAGTGGCTGCGCGAACTGCGCGCCAAGGGTCCGCACCCCCGCCCGGTGGTCGCGGCCAGGCTCGGCGTCTCCATCGCGGGGCTCGCCCGCGGCGGAGTCACCGAGCCGCTGACCACGGAGCAGATCGACGCCCTCAAGCAGGAACGGCCCGAGTGGCTGGAGAAGGAGCGGGCCACTCAGGCCGAGGTCCGCAAGGAAGCCGAGCGGATCAAGCAGCGGAACGCCGAGCGCGGCTGACCGCTCCCGGCCCGGCCCTCACTCGCCGCCCGGGCTGCGGTGCGGGGGCTGCTGGGGGCTGGGGCGCAGCTTCGGCGGCGGCACGGCCCGTACGGCGGGGCCGTCGGTGTGCACCGTCACCGGGCTGCCGTGGTGCCGGATGGTGAGGGCGGGCCCGGACAGCAGCGAGTACGTCGCCTTCCCGGGCTCGATCTGTACGCGCAGCCGGCGGCCCAGGATCTGGAGCGTGAAGGCGAGCCGGCTGAACCGCTCCGGCAGGCACGGCGCGAACGCCAGGCTGTCGCCGGACCGGCGCATGCCCCCGAACCCGGCGACCAGCGCCATCCAGGTGCCGGCCAGGGAGGCGATGTGCAGTCCGTCGCGGGTGTTGTGCTCCAGGTCGTGCAGGTCCATCAGCGCCGCCTCGGCCGTGTAGTCGTAGGCGAGCCGCAGATGGCCGGCCTGGGCGGCGATCACCGCCTGACAGCAGGCCGAGAGCGAGGAGTCGCGTACGGTCAGCGGCTCGTAGTAGGCGAAGTTGCGGGCGAGTTGGTCCTCCTCGAAGAAGGCCGGGCAGGTGTACATCGCGAGCACGAGGTCCGCCTGCTTGACGACCTGTTTGCGGTAGAGGTCGAAGTAGGGGAAGTGCAGCAGCAGCGGGTACTGGTCGGCGCGGGTGGCGGCGAAGTCCCAGCGCTGGTAGCGGGTGAACCCGGAGTGCTGTTCGTGGACGCCGAGTTCGTCGTTGTAGGGGATGTTCATCGCCTCGGCGGCGTCCCGCCAGGCGGCGCTCTCCTCCTCGTCGACACCGAGCAGTACCGCCTGCCGCGGGTGGCGTTCGGCGGCGTCGGCGGCGGCCAGCAGGTTCGCCCGGGCCATCAGGTTGGTGTACGTGTTGTCGTCCGCCACCGCGCTGTACTCGTCCGGCCCGGTGACGCCGTCGATGTGGAACGCGCCGTGGTGGTCGTGGTGTCCCAGCGAACGCCACAACCGGGCGGTCTCCACCAGCAGTTCGAGCCCGGTGTCCCGCTCGAAGTCCGTGTCGCCCGTCGCCGACACGTACCGCACGACCGCGTCCGCTATGTCGGCGTTCACATGGAAGGCGGCGGTGCCGGCCGGCCAGTACGCCGAGCCCTCCGAGCCCTCGATGGTGCGCCAGGGGAACGCGGCGCCGCGCAGGCCGAGTTGGGTGGCGCGCTCGCGGGCGGCGGGCAGGGTGCTCTGCCGCCAGCGCAGGGCCTCACCGACCGCGTCCGGCGAGGTGTACGTCAGCAGGGGCAGCACGAACATCTCGGTGTCCCAGAAGGCGTGCCCGTCGTAGCCGGATCCGGTGAGCCCCTTCGCGGGGATCGCCCGCTGCTCCGCGCGGGCGCCGGCCTGGAGCACGTGGAACAGGGCGAAGCGGACGGCCTGTTGGATCTCCTCGTCGCCGTCCACCTCGACGTCCGCGCGCCCCCAGAAGTCGTCCAGGTAGGTGCGCTGGTCCTCGGCCAGGCCCGCCCAGCCGGTCGCCGAGGCCGCCGCGAGCGCCGCGTCGACCTGGTCGGCCACCGCGGGCAGTGAACGGTTGCCGGACCAGCCGTGGGCGACCAGTTTCTCCACCCGCAGCACCTCGCCGGGGGCGAGCACGGAGGTGACGGTGAGGCGGGCGATGTCCCGGTCGCTCTCGCTGTCGGTGGTCGTCCGCTCCGGGCCGCTGACCACGTGGTCGGCCGCCGCGCCGACCCGCAGTCCGCTGTTGCGGGTGCGGTGCACCAGGCGCAGTCGGCGGCCGGAGGCGAAGTGGTGCTCGGGTTCCAGCACCGAGTGCAGCGCCGCCGCCTCGCGCGGGTCGCCGTTGGGGCCCGGCAGTTGTTCGTTGGCGACGAGTTCGGACTGGATGACCACGCGTGTCTCGCTGCCGACGGCCTCCACCTCGTAGGCGACGGCGGCGATCGCCCGCTGGGTGAGGGAGACCAGCCGGGTGGCCCGCACCCTGATCGCCGTACCGGCCGGGGAGATCCACTCGCAGGTCCGCTCCAGGACTCCCCGCCGCAGGTCGAGCGTGCGCTCGTGGGAGACGAGCCGGCCGTAGCGCAGGTCGAACGGTTCGTCGTCGACGAGCAGCCGCAGGATCTTGCCGTTGGTGACGTTGATGACCGTCTGCCCGGACTCGGGGTAGCCGTAGCCGGCTTCCGCGTACGGCAGCGGGTGCACCTCGTGGACGCCGTTGAGGTAGGAGCCGGGCAGGCCGTGCGGTTCGCCCTCGTCGAGGTTGCCACGCCAGCCGACATGGCCGTTGGAGAGGGCGAACACGGACTCGCTCTGCGCGAGGAGGTCGAGGTCGAGGGAGGTCTCGCGCACGGCCCAGGGTTCGACGGTGTACGACCGCTGCGGGATCACGCGTTGCCTCCCAGCTCGGCGAGGTCCTTGACGACCCGGTCGGCGCCGTGCGCGTACAGCGCGTCGGTCTGGCCGACGCGGTCGACGCCGACGACGTACCCGAAACGCCCGGCCCGGCCCGCGTCCATGCCGGCCAGCGCGTCCTCGAACACGGCGGCCTGCGCGGCCTCGGCACCGAGGTCGCGGGCGGCGGCGAGGAAGGTGTCGGGGCGGGGCTTGCCCGGCAGTTTCCGCTCGGTGGCGACCACGCCGTCGATCCGTACGTCGAAGAGTGCCTCGGCGTCGATCGAGCGCAGTACGTCACGGCAGTTGGCGCTGGAGGAGACGATCGCGGTGCGCAGCCCCTGGGCGCGGACGGCCTCGATGTAGCGCAGAGTGCCGTCGTAGGCCTCCACGCCGCCGCTGCGGATCTTGGCGAGGACCAGGTCGTTCTTGCGGTTGCCGAGGCCCTGGACGGTCTGGGCGTCCGGCGGGTCCTCGGGGGTGCCTTCGGGCAGGTCGATGCCGCGGGACTTGAGGAAGCCGCGCACTCCGTCGGCCCGGGGCAGTCCGTCGACGTACTCGTCGTAGTCGGCGGTCTTGTCGAAGGGCCGGTACGACGCGCCGTCGCGGGCCTGGAGGAAGGAGTCGAAGGTCTCCTTCCAGGCGGCCGCGTGGATCACCGCCGTCTTGGTCACCACCCCGTCGAGGTCGAAGAGGCAGGCCGTGATGGAGTCGGGCAGACCGAGCACTGTCATACAAGCACCCTGCCCCATGAAAGCGGAATCACGGGGTGTCGCTCGCCACAGGAAAGGTCAAGAATCGGCGGCAGGGCGGGCGGCAGCGGTCAGTCGTGGGGGAACGAGTGGTGTTCGTGGGCGACCAGCCAGCGGTCCCCCTCCTTGCGCAGGCCGAACGTCAGCCGCAGCCGCAGGGTGGGGCAGGCGGCGTACTCGTCGGGGGTGCCGCAGCGCAGCAGGGCGTGGGCGTAGGCGACGTCGGCGCCCGCGGTGACGTCCAAGGAGTCGATGTCGAAGCGGGCGCCCTGTGCCTGCCACGCGAAGAAGGGCGGCCAGCTCGCCGCGTACGCGGCGAGGCCGTGGATGCCCTCGTGGGGCGGCGGGACGTCGTACATGACGAGGTCCTCCGCGTGGTGGGCCAGGACGCCGTCGAGGTCGCCCCGGTGGACGGCCTCGGCCCAGCGGGTGATCAGGGTGCGGATCTGCGTCGTGTCGTCGGGCATGGTGCCGGCTCCTGTTCTCGTGCTCCGAGTCGGCTCCCCCGGTCTTCCGGCATCATCACTCCGTCCGCGGATCAGTGGCGGATGGCACACTCGGGCGGATGCCGCTGACTTTCGACGACCTCCTGCGCCGTGCCGCCGCCCTGACCCGTCCCGGCCGGCGTGCCGTGCTCGGGGTGGCGGGCGGTCCGGGCGCGGGCAAGACGACGCTCGCCGAGCACCTGGTGCGGGCGCTGAACGCCGGCGGGGAGCGGCGGGCGGCGCATGTCCCGATGGACGGTTTCCATCTCGCCGACGTGGAACTGGACCGGCTCGGCCGGCGCGACCGCAAGGGGGCGCCCGACACGTTCGACGCGGGCGGGTACGCGGCGCTGCTGGGCCGGCTGCGCGAGGAGAGCGGCGAGGTGGTCTACGCGCCCTGCTTCG
Source organism: Streptomyces sp. NPDC005423 (assembly GCF_040606415.1). Classification (NCBI taxonomy): domain Bacteria; kingdom Bacillati; phylum Actinomycetota; class Actinomycetes; order Kitasatosporales; family Streptomycetaceae; genus Streptomyces; species Streptomyces sp. NPDC005423. The sequence goes on from NZ_JBEXET010000040.1 coordinate 45,122, forward strand.
AGCGGCACCTCGAACAGCCCCTCGCGGGCGCGATCCCGGTGGAGCCGGCGGCCCGGCTGGTGGTGACGGAAGGCAACTACCTTCTGCTGGGGGCCGGTTCGTGGGCGCGGGTGCGCGGCTTCCTGGACGAGGTGTGGTTCTGCGAGATCGACGAAGCGGAGCGGGTACGCCGACTGGTGGCCCGGCACGAGGAGTTCGGCAAGTCGCACGCCTCGGCCGTGGCCTGGGTGGCGGAGACGGATCAGCGGAACGCCGACCTGGTCGCGGCGACCCGGGACCTGGCCGACCTGGTGGTCCCCGCGTCGGCGCTGCCGCGGCCGTAGGGCGGGCGCGGGCGGGGGGGCGCGGCCGAGCGGTACGGGAGGATGCCGCTCGGCCTGCCCTGGTCGGCAACGTTCAGACGTGCAGGGTGAGTTCGGGTTCCGCGTGGGTGTCGCCCGCCGGGTCGCCGAGTAGCGCGGTGAAGGCCTCGGTGCGGACGGTGAGTCCGCGCTCACCGCTCACGAAGGTGGGCGTGAACGCGCCTCCGGGGCCGTACCGCACGGCGAAGACGTGCAGGTCCTCCGGCGCGTCCGGTGCCGGACCGGCCTCGTACGCCGTGGAGGAGAACAGGTGGCGCCAGCCTTCGTCGGGGTTGCCGTAGCCGCGCGGGTCGGCGGCGAGGGCGAACGCGGCCTGTTCCTGGGTGAGTCGGGAGCGGGCGTCGAAGTGGTCGCGACCCTGCTCGGGCGGATGGGTGAGGCGCAGGGTGCCCGCCGAGGCGACCGCGCCCTCGGCGATCCGGCAGACCCGGTCGCCGTCGTCCGCCGCGTACGGCAGTCCGGCCAGCAGGTAGGGCGTGCCGTCGAGCCGCTGCACGGCGACGGTGGTCCACAGGGTGGTGCCGTCCGTGACGTACAGGGACCGCACATGGCGCAGGACGTGGTCGCGGCCGACGACCGGCTTGGTGACCAACTTGGCGGTCAGTCCCGCGACTTGGACGTCGCGGACGCGTATCTCGCCCATTGGCCGGCAGAGCAGGAAGCCGTCGAGCACCGGGCCGAAGCCGTGCTGGCGGTGCACGGCGGCGGGCAGGTAGTAGGTGCCGTCCGCCTCGACCACCGACGGGGTCATCCGGTCGTCGAAGGCCACCGAGACCGTGCCGGACCGGAGTTGGTGACGGGCCGTCCGTGCCGAGGGGGTGCGGTGCCAGCGCGCGGTGTCCTGGATCTGCCAGACCAGCATCCACGCGAAGTGGCCGTCGACCCCGCCGTCCGCCTTGACGGCGTGCCGGGCCCAGCGGGAGTCGCCCCGGTAGCGGCCGAGGTCGGCGCCGACGCGCTCGCCGAAGTAGCGCAGCCCCAGCACCGATTCGAAGGCGGAGTGCTGTTCGCTGTAGCGCGGGCCGCCGTTGTCGAAGCCGCCGTTGGTCAGGCGTGCGTCGAGGTAGCGGGCGAGCGCCTCGCCGTCCTCGGCGAACACCGGCTCCCCGCTGACGCGGTGGGCCTGCGCGAGGAAGGAGAGTGAGATCGGGCCGTAGTTGTTGTCGTAGGCACCGCCGTGCTCGGGCGGCAGCAGGGCGCCGCGGTCCCGTACGCGGTGGGCGCGGATCTTCTCGCCGTACAGGGCGAGCGCGCGGGCGCGCACCGACTCGCCCTCGCCGGGCGGGAGTCGGCGGGCCAGCATCAGGCCGCCGACGACGCAGCCGATGGCCTGGTTGCCGGCCTCCTGCGGGTTGAAGAAGGTGGCCTCGGTGAGCCAGCGCCAGTATCCGTGCGCCAACTCCAGCAGCCGGGCCCGCTGTTCGTCCTCGACAAGTCCGTCGGCGAGGTCGAGGAGGTTGACCGCCTGGAGCAGCGCCCACACCGTGCTCGGCCAGTCGCCGATGGGGTGGGCGCCGGGCGCGAGGACGTAACGGGCGTACGGCAGGCCCGAGTCGCGCACCGTGAGGTTCGGGTAGCCGGGGTTGTCCTCGGTGTGGACCCGTTCCCGGAGGTGGAAGGCGAGGCTGCGACGGACCGCCTCGGGCAGTCGCGGGTCCTTGCCGCGCTGCCAGGCGAGGGCCAGCAGGGAGGTGATGCCGAGTGAGGTGTCGCCCATGTCGTCGACGGCGTCGGGGTGTTCGAGGCTGCCGGCCTCGGTGAGGCGGGCCAGGGCCTGTTCGGTGACGTCGGCGAGGACGGCGTCGTAGGCGTCCGGGGTGTCGGGGAGGTTGTGCAACGGGCCGCGCTGGTGCGGGAGGTGCATGTGCCGGTCAGCCCTTCATGCCCGAGGTCGCCAGCCCTTCGACCAGCCTCTTCTGGAAGACGAGGAAGCAGGCGAGTGTCGGCAGGAGGGCGAGTGTCGACATGGCGAACATCGCGCCGTAGGAGGAGCCGCTGGTCTTGTCCAGAAAGAGGGTCAGGCCGAGGGGCACCGTGAAGCGGGCGTTCTGCTGGAGGTAGACGAGCTGGCTGAGGAAGTCGTCGTACGTCCAGATGAAGGTGAAGATGGTGGTGGTGACCAGGGCCGGCCGCATCAGGGGCAGGATGATCTTCCAGTAGATCTGGAGAGGGTTGGCGCCGTCCATCATGGCCGCCTGGTCCAGCTCGCGCGGGATGGAGCGGATGAACTGCACCATCAGGAAGATGAAGAAGGCGTCCGTGGCGAGGAACTTCGGCACGATCAGCGGCAGGAACGTGTTGATCCAGGTCAGGTTGTAGAAGATCGTGTACTGCGGGATCAGCGTGGCCTGCATCGGCAGCATCAGGGTGCCGAGCATCAGGCCGAACCAGAGCTTCTTGCCGCGGAACTCGAAGCGCGCGAAGGCGTAGGCGGCCAGCGAACAGGAGATGACGTTGCCGATCACCGCGCCGATCGAGACGATCAGCGAGTTGGTGATGTAGAGGGAGAAGGAGTTGCCGGAGCCGCTCCAGCCCTCGGAGTAGTTGCCGGGGCGCAACGCGTGCGGGACGAGCCCGGGGTGGGTGAAGATCTCGGTGTCGGGCTTGAGGGAGCTGCTGAGCATCCACAGCAGCGGGTAGAGCATGAACAGCGCCACGCCGATGAGCAGCGTGTGCAGGAGGATACGGCGGGGGCCCTTGACGTCGCGCAGTCTGCGCAGCGGGCTCACGGCCGGGCTGATGACGGACATGGTGTGACGTGCTCCTCACCGACGCTCGGACGTCGAAGTGGACTCTGACGACGCGTCAGTCGTCGTAGTGAACCCAGTAGCGGCTGGCGATGAAGTTGACGGCCGTGAATCCGGCGATGACCAGGAACAGCACCCAGGCGAGCGCGGAGGCGTACCCCATCTGCAGGTCGGCGAAGCCCTTCTTGTACAGGTAGAGCGAGTACAGCATGGTCGAGTTGAGGGGTCCGCCGGTGCCGTTGCTGACGACGTAGGCGGGGGTGAACGTCTTGAACGCGTCGATGATCTGGAGGATCACGTTGAAGAAGACGATGGGGGTGAGCAGGGGCAGCGTGATGCGGAAGAACCGGGTGAACGGGCCGGCGCCGTCGATCGCCGCCGCCTCGTACACGTCCCTCGGGAGCTGCTTCAGTCCGGCCAGGAAGATGACCATCGGGGTGCCGAACTGCCAGACGGCGAGCAGGACCAGCGTGTAGATCGAGGTGTCGGGACTGGAGATCCAGTCCTGTCCCGCGACACCGAACCAGCCGAGGAAGTCGTTGAAGAGGCCGTCGCCGCCGAACACCTGCCGCCACACGATCGCGACGGCCACCGCACCGCCGAGCAGCGACGGCAGATAGAAGGCGGCCCGGTAGAAACCGATGCCCCTCAGCGGCCGGTTGAGGAGCATCGCCACCCCGAGCGCGAGGGCGAGCTTCAACGGCACCGAGACGACGACGTAGAGCAGGGTGGCGTGCACCGAGTCCCAGAAGACGGGGTCCTTGGTGAACATCGTCGAGTAGTTCTGGGTGCCGACCCACTTCGGCGCCGTGAGCAGGTCGAAGTCGGTGAAGGAGAGGTACAGCGAGTCGAGCATCGGGTAGATCGTCAGCCCGAACAGGCCGATGAACCAGGGGGCCAGGAAGAGGAACGGCCACCAGCCTCCGCCGCGCCGTCTCGCGGCGCGCCGGCGCATGCGTTCGCGCTCGCGCAGGTCGGACGGGGTCTCGGGAGCCGGCGGCTCCGTCACGACCTCGTCGGTCTTGGTGGTGGTCATACTCATCTCCCTGGCCCTTTCCCGGTGCAACTGGTGTACGGCGCGGCCTATTTGGCCAGGATTCCGGCCGCCTGGTCGAAGAACGAGCCGAGCTGCGCCTTGACCGACTTCTTGCCGAAGGCGATGGCGAGGTTGGACTGGAAGAGCAGGTCCGCGATCTGGTCGGCGCCCTGCGGGGGCGGCTGCGGGGCGGGCAGCACGTCGGTGGCCTTGGCCACCCGCTTGGAGATGTAGTCCGCGCACGCCATGTTCCGCTTGTCCGTGGCGTTCAGGCCGGCGGAGATCAGCGAGCGGGCCTTGTCGGTCGGCGGGATGCCGCGCAACAGCTCCATGTCCTTGATCGCCGTGGCGTCCTGGGCGAAGAACGACATGATCTTCACGGAGTCGGCGATCTTCTTGCTGGCCTTGGTGGCGCTCAGCAACACGCCGCCGTTGACGTAGTTGCCCTCGCGGGCGCCGGACCAGTCGCCCTGCGGGCTCGGCAGGAAGTCGAGGGTGGCGGAGGTGATGGAGCCGCCCGCGCCGTAGACGCCGATGTCGAAGGTGAACAGGGCCTTGCCGATGACCACGGCGTTCTTGGTGAGGTCGTTGTGCGCGGCGGAGGTGATGGCGGCCGGCGGACAGGCGTTGGCCTTGCGCATCTCCACCCAGTACTCCCACCACTCCTGGAGGGTGTCCGAGGTGAAGCCGAGCTTCTTGCCGCCCGTGGCGTACAGCTGCTGGCCCTTCTCGCGGGCGAAGACCTCGAACGCCTGGAGGGTGCCGCCGCCGACGTCGTCGGTGCCGTAGATCTTGCCGCCGCTCTTCTTGTGGACGTCGACGGAGATCTTCTTCAGGTCGGCCCAGGTCCACTCCGGGTCGGGGAAGGTCAGCCCGAGCTTCTCCAGTCCGCTGCGGTTGACGGTGAGCTGGTTGACGCCGATGCCGGAGGGGACGCCGTACAGCTTGCCGTCGACGGTGCCGGCGGCCAGGAGCGTCTTGGAGAAGCCGGTCAGGTCGAGGGTCTTGCCGACGTAGGAGTCGATCGGGGCGAGGACTCCCTTGCGGGCGTACTGGGCGACCAGCGCGGTGTCCATCTGGAGCAGGTCGGGGGCGCTGCCGCCGGCTATCTGCGTGTTGAACTTGTTGAAGTAGCCGTCGTATCCGGAGTAGGTCTCCTGGATCTTGATCTTCGGGTTCTTCGTCTGGAAGGTGGCGAGCGCCTTCTTGTACGCGGCGTGCCGGTCGTCGCTGCCCCACCACGTCATGGTCAGCTTGCTGGTGCTGCTGCCGGCTCCGGTGCCGCCGCCGCAGGCGCTGAGCGCGCTGCCGAGCGTGCCGGCGACAGCGAGACCGCCCGCGGTGCGGAAGATGGTCCTGCGCGAGATGTGGTGACCCACCGGGTCCTCCCTGGATGTGCGTGACGGATGCCCGGCCGAACACTGCGGCTCGGGTCCATGTGCTGGGATGCGCGCTTCCCGGGGTCACGGCCTCGCCCGGCCGAGCCGTCCTCACGGGTGGGCTCCCCGGCCGCCTCGGCCGTCACCGCACAAGCACACCCTCGTGCGGCTGCCGTACCTGGCGTACGGCTGGAATGCTCACCCCAAGCCGGCGTCCCGACCGGCTTAGAAAGCGCTTGTCCGGACATTGGCAGACCGAGTCGGAGGCCGTCAATCCTTCATCCCCGCGGCATCGGTCACGGTTTGGACTCCTCGGGCCACCCCGAGCCGGGCGGCGCCCACCACGGTACCCAGCTCGCCGACCGTGCTGCTGACCACCTCGGTGGGCCAGCTCAGCCGCGCCAGTTCGGCCCGCACCCCGGGCAGGAGCTGCGGGTCCGCGCCGGTGCTGCCGCCCAGCACGATCACCCCGGGGTCGAGGACGGCGGCCACCGCGGCGGCCAGCCGGCCCACGTCGGCGGCGTGCCGGCCGACGAGGGCGCCGGCCGTGGGATGCCCCTCGGCGGCGAGCGCGAAGAGCCGCTCTGCGGTGCCCGGGCACGGTCCGTCCCCCTCCCGCCAGGCCGCCGCGGTACGGCGCAGCAGTGAGCGGGCGCCGATGTGTTCCTCCAGGGCCTCGCGGCGCGGCTCGACGCCGTGATCCCAGGGGTAGGGCAGCCGGGCCAGTTCGCCGGCGGCGCCGTTGGCCCCGCGCAGCACCTGGTTGCCGACGACGATGCCGAGGCCGATGCCCACGCCGATCCGCAGATAGCCGAAGGTGTGGCGGCCCCGGGCCGCGCCCTCGTGCAGTTCGGCGAGGGCGGCGCAGTTGACGTTGTTCTCCAGGTGGACGGGGACCCCGGGCGGCAGGGCGACCGTCATGGCGTCGAAGACCGGGCCCGCCTTGGCAGTGGCGGGGCGCATGCCACTGCCCTCCCGGTCCCGCGCCGTGACATCGCCCACGGCCACGACGACGGTACGCAGCGGGGTGTCGGCGGGCAGCGCGGCGAGCGCCTCGCGTACGGCGCCGGCCGCGTCCTCGCGGTCGCCGGTGGCCTGGGCGAGCAGGGTGCCGTCGAGGGCGCAGCCGCGTACCCGGGTGAGGGCGGGGCCCAGATCGACGGCGAGTACGGCTCCGGCGGCCGGGCCCAGCCGGTAGACGGCGGCGTTGCGGCCCGTGCCGCCGGAGGCGGTGCCGGAGTGGGCGGCGAGGCGGGCGCTCTCCAGCTCCGCGACGGCGGAGGACACCGTCGGCTTGGACAGGCGCGCCAGACTCGCGAGCTGCGGCCGGGTCGCGCTGCCCGCCCCGGCGAGCACGGCGAACACCGCGCTCGCGCTCTCGGTCAGACGCGGGGCCGCTGCCACGACGTGTTCCACACTTCCCCCACGGTTCGCTGGCCGCACGCGCGGAGCGGGTCCGGATGCGGCGACGGGATGTCCTGGCGTCACGCGTTCCGGGCGAGCGGGGGCCGCGGAGTCGTCCCGTCACCGGGTGCGTGATACCTCTTGACGCACTGTACTTCGTTAGTTAACTTCCTAACGAACGTCACGGTACTCGCCTGCCGTGTCCCGCCAGAGGCCCGTCCCGGGGCTTCCCTAGCGCATCAACTCCCTTTACCCCGCCCACGGTTCGCCCGCCGTCGCAGCAGAGCGCAACGACGAAAGAGGTTCCGTGCAGGACTCGGCGTCTCCCGCATCCCTCGCATCCTCCGCGCCTTCCGCGGCCCCGGCACCCCTCGTGGTCGGCATCGACGTGGGCGGCACCAAGACCCATCTGCGTGCCTGCGCGGGCCCGGACCGCCTCGCCGAACACCTCCGCGCGAGCGAGGGCTGGCGACCGCACGACCCCGCGGCCGCCGCCGACTGGCTGGCCCGACTGGTCCGGGAGGCACTGCCCGCCGAGGCCCGGCCGGCCGCGCTCGCCGTCGGCGGACACGCCTGCGAGACACCCCGGCAGTGCGCGCGGATCAGCGCCGCGCTCGCGACGCGTCTCGACACCCGGGTCCTGGTGGTGGGGGACGCCGAACTCCTCGTCCCCGCCGCCGGGTTGGCCGACGGGGTCGGTCTGGTGGCCGGCACCGGCTCGGTCGCGGTGGGCCGGCTCGCCGACGGCAGCCCGCTCCAGGTCGGCGGCTGGGGTGCCGTACTCGGTGACGAGGGCGCCGCGGCCGGGCTCGTCCGCGAGGCGGCCCGCGCCATATGGGCCGCGCACGACCGGGGCGAGCCGCCGGACGCGCTCGCCCGCGGACTCGTCGAGGCGTTCGGCGTGGCCGAAGTACCAGCGCTCGGCGACGCGTTGGAGCGGGCCGGTGACGTCTCCGCGGAGTGGGGGCGGCACGCGCCGGTCGTCTTCGCCGCCGCCGACGCGGGCTCCGCGCTCGCGCGCGAGGTGATCGCCGACGGCGGCCGGTCACTCGCCGCGCTCGTGCGGCGGCTCGCCGAACGCGGGGTCCCCGTGGACGACGTGGTCGTCGCCGGCACCACCGTCCTCGCCCAGCCGCGCCTCTACGACGCCTTCGCCACAGCACTCGCCGGAAGCACCCCCGGGGCCCGGCCCCAGCCGCTGCGCGTACCGCCCGTCGAGGGCGCGCTCGCACTGGCCCGCACGCTCCTGTGAACCGCGGGGCCCCCGTTCACCCGGGAGTCACGTCACGGACGCCGGGCCCACTCCGCGGGGTCACGGCCCGGCCGTAGATCTTCACTCGCGGCGCACGACGCGGGCGCTTTCCCGTGTCGTACGCGCACCCCCGGACACCGCCGATCGCACCACCTCCCCGGCCGCACGGCCGAAGAATCCGAAAGAGGCACACCCATGCCGTCACCCGCCGGGCAGCGCACGCACACCGGTCGACTCGCCGTGAACAGACGTGGATTCCTCCGGACCTCGCTGGGCGCCTCGGCCGCGCTGGTCGCCGCGCCGACCGTGGTCGGCTGGATGGCCGCCGCCGACGCCAAGGCCGCCACAGCCGCGCTCGCGTTCGTCGACGACTACAGGACGAACATCTCCACCAACCTCACGCCCGAGACCAACGCCGTGGTCCGGATCCTCGGCGGCATGGCCGACGTGTGGAAGACGGGCTCCGCCTGGAACACCGGCACCCCGCTGCGGCCCGACCTCCTACGGGCCAACATGCGCTACTGCGCCCGCCTCACCGCCGGCCGCACCCCGGCGCAGGCCAAGGAAGCCTTCCTCTACGACCGGCAGCACCAGAGCTACGCGATGATCGCCGGCCTCGGCCCGCTGGCCGACCTCTACAAGTCCGGCGCCCTGGCGGTCACTTCGATCACCAGCGCCCCGGACGGCACCCCCGCCACCACCGTCAGCGACGCCGTCCCCGCCGACGCGCCCGCCGGTTCCGCGCTCGGCGCGGGCTCGCACGGCTCCGCGCTCGGCAAGGTGGCCGAGCTGGTCGACACCGTGCGCGGCACCTACGCCTCGGGCAACCCCTCCAAGTACGCCTACCAGTACCCGCGTCCGTGGCGCATGAACGAGGAGAGCCAGGTCGTCGACACCGGCGGGGTCGACGACCTCGGCTACCCCGTCTACGACTCCGAGGTGCTCGTCGCCCCCCAACTCCTGCGCCAGCGCAGCATGTCACCGGTGGACGACGGCGGCTTCCCCAGCGGCCACACCAACGCCTTCCACCTGGCGGGCCTGGCGTACGCCTACGCGGTGCCCGAGCGCTTCCAGGAACTGGTCACCCGGGCCCTGGAGTTGAGCCACACCCGCATCATGGCCGGCATGCACTCCACCGTCGACGTACTCGGCGGTCGCGTCATGGCCACGGCGCTGGCCGCCGCGACGCTCGCCGACCCGGCCAACGCGGCGCTGAAGGCCGCCGCCCGCGCCCAGGCCCTCGCCTACTTCGAGGCGCGGACCGGCACCACGGCGGACACCCTCTACGCCTACGCCCACTCGGCCGGCACCGCCACCGACCCCTACGCCGACCGGGCCGCCAACTCCCGTGCCGTGAGGCCCCGGTTGACCTACGTGCTGACCCGGCAGGGCCGCGACGAGCCGCTGACCGTGCCCAAGGGCGCCGAGGTGCTGCTGGAGACCCGGCAGCCCTACCTCTCCGCCGCCCAGCGGCGCGAGGTGCTGCGCACCACCGCGCTGCCTGCCGGATACGTCCTGCTGGACGGCGACGAACAGTGGGGCCGGCTCGACCTGTTCACCGCGGCGGACGGTTACGGCGCGTTCGACGCGGACGTCGAGGTCACCCTCGACACGGCGGCCGGCGGATTCGGCGCGGCCGACGCCTGGCGCAACGACATCGGCGGCCGGGGCGCCCTGACCAAGCGGGGCACCGGCACGCTCACGTTGACGGGCCACAACGACTACACCGGCGGCACCGTCCTCGACTCCGGTGTCCTGGTGGCGGGTTCGGCGCACGCCCTGGGCCACGGTGACGTGCGCGTCGGGGGTGGCACGCTGCGGGTGACCGAGTCGGTCCAGGTGCACGGCGCGTACACACACGAGTCGGCCACCCTGGAGGTCACGCTGCGTTCGGGCCACGGGCCCGCGCTCGACGTGACGCGGCGGGCGGCCCTCGGCCGGGGCAGCGTCCTCGCCCTGCGGCTCGACACGGCACGGCCGCCGGCCGCGGGCTCCACGGTCCGGGTCCTGGGCGCTCCGGTCCTGCGCGGCCAGTTCGACCGCGTGGAGCTGAACTCCGACCGGCTGCGGGCCGTACCGGTGTATACGGCGGAAGGTCTGTCGGTACGACTCCTGAAGCGGTGACGCCCCAGGTGGCGGGAGCGAGTGACAGCGGGACCATGCCCGGGCCCGGACAGCTCCCGTCGCCGTACGGCCGGGCGCACCGCAGGGCGGATGATGGCGCGCGAACAGCACTCGGTCCTCGACCCCGGCACGCTCGACGGCGCGGGGCAGCCGCGTCCGACCGCGGACACGGGCCGCTCCGCGCGCCTCGCCGCCCGGCTGCGCGGCCGGCGCCGGTGGCTGCCGCCGCTGCTCGTGGTCGTACTGCTGGCACAGATGGCCGCCGCGATGGTCACCACCGCCGTCCAGCAGACACCCACCATCGACGAGCCCGTCTACGTGGCCACCGCCACCGACTACCTCCGCGAGCACAGCCTGCGCTACAACCCCGAACACCCGCCGCTGGGCAAGCTGGTGATCGCCGCCGGGGTCGCGCTCGCCCGCCCGCACTACGACACCTCGTACCACGGCGACCAGGGCGAGGTGGGCCGGCACCTGCTCTACGAGTCGGGGAACGATCCCTGGCGGCTGATGTTCTGGGCGCGGCTGCCGGTCATCGTCCTGACCCTGCTGTTCGGCCTGGTCACCTTCGCGTTCGCCCGTGAACTCATGGGCACCGCAAGGGGGTTGGCCGCCCTCGCACTCTACGCCTGCTCCCCCGACCTGATCGCCCACGGTTCACTCGCGACGCTCGACGTGCCGGCGGCGGGCTTCCTGCTGACGTCGGTGTGGCTGGTGTGGCGGGCCCGTCGGCGGCCCGGACGGTATGTGCCGCTCGCCGGACTGGCGCTCGGGGCCGCGCTGGCGACGAAGATGAGCACCCTGCCCGCCGTTCCGGTGCTGCTCGCCCTGACGGTCCTGTCGGTGGGGCACGCCCGCGGCGGCACCCGGCGCGGGCGGCTCGCCCTCGGGGCTGCGCACGCGGCGGGGGCGGCGCTGGTCGCCGTCGCCGTCGTATGGGCCGCGTACCTCGCGGTCGATCCGCGACTGCGGTTCACCCCCGCCGACTCCGTGCCCGTGGTGCACGGAGTGCGGGGCCACCTGGCCGAGTTGATGCCGTTCCCCGAGTCCTACCGGGAGGGCATGCGCATCCAGTTCGCGATGGAGGACTACCCGTGGCAGGGCTTCCTCTTCGGGCGCCTCTACACCGGATCGCTCTGGTACTACCTGCCGGCCGCGCTGCTGGTGAAGACCCCGCTCGGGATGCTGGCCCTGTGGGCGGCGGGCGCGACGGCGGTGGTGGCGGTGCGCCGGCTGCGGCCCGCGGCACCGTATCTGCTGCTGCCCACCGCCGTGTTGCTCGCCGCGGCCATGGACGGATCACGGGACTTCGGCACCCGGTACGCACTCTTCGTGCCGATGTTCCTGGCGGTCGCGGCGGCCTGTGTGCCGGCCCTGCCGTGGCGGTGGGCGGCGGCGCTGACGGGGGCGCTGGTGCTGTTCGTGGCGGTCAGTTCCCTGCGGACGTTCCCCTACTATCTGCCGTACTCCAACGAGGCGTTCGGCGGTCCCGCCGAGACCCGGCTGCGACTGCACGACTCCAACGTGGACTGGGGCCAGGACCTCGGCCGGCTCGCCGACCGGCTGCGGCAGCGCTACCCGGGCGAGCGGATCTGGCTCGTGTACAAGGGCAGCGGCGTGCCGTCGTACTACGGCATCGAGGCCGCCGATCCGCGCCGGGCGAACGCACGCGACGTGCACGGCCTGCTGGTCGTCTCGGACACCTCGGTCGCCAAGGCACGAGGCGGACTGGCCGAGTTGATCGACAGCAGCCGTCCGATCGACGAGGTCGGCCATTCGATCACCATCTACCGGCGCTGAGAGCACCCCGGGCCCACCACGCTCCGTGAGCTATGTTGAGTCCCCGTGGGAGACAAAGGAGGCGCACCGGTGCCATCGCCGCAGCAGGCACGCGCACAGGCGTCCGCGATCACCTCGGGACACGCGGTACCGGAAGCCGGGGCACCGGCCCCGACCTCCCAACTGAGGGCGCTCTTCGACGGGCCGCGGCTGTCACCGGGCCAGCGGCGCATCGCCCAGTATCTGATCGAGCACATCACCGAGGCCGCGTTCCTGTCGATCACCGATCTCGCCGACCGGGTCGGCGTGAGCCAGCCGTCGGTGACCCGGTTCGCCGCGGCGGTCGGCTTCTCCGGCTACCCGGCGCTGCGCGAGCGGCTCCAGGCGATCGCCCTGCGCACCCTGGCGGGCGGCCCGGCGGCGGCCGAGGAGAACCGCAGCAACGAACTCCAGGCCGCCGTCGACGCCGAGATCGAGAACCTGGAGAACCTGCGCCGCGACTTCGCCGATCCCAGCCGGGTGATCGAGATCGGCCGCGAACTGTCGGCGTCGACCCCGCTGACCGTCGTCGGCCTGCGCATCTCGGTGTCGCTCGCCGAGTACTTCGCCTACGCCGCCCGCCGCATCCACCCCGACGTCCGGCTGGTGACCCGGGGCGGCAGCGTCGCCTACGACGCACTGCTCCAGTCCCGGGAGGCCGGCGGCACCTGGGTGCTGGCGTTCGGGATGCCGCGGCACGCGCAGGAGTCACTCACCGCGCTCCAGGTGGCGCGCAGCGCCGGGCTCAAGGTGGCGCTGGTGACCGATCTGGCGCTGGGGCCGCTGGCGGACGAGGCGGACGTCACCTTCGCCACCGGTACCGGCTCCCGGCTCGTCTTCGACTCCTACGCGGCTCCCGGCCTGCTGGCCGCCGCGCTGCTCCAGGCCATGACGGACGCCGATCCCGAGCGCACCCAGGGCCGGCTGGAGGAGTACGAGCAGATCGCCGACCAGCACCAGTTCTTCCTGAAGGACTGACCCGGCCCTCCCCCCTCGCACGACATCACGCGGACATCACACGGGGACGGTTCCGCCTCCTTCACGCATGAATGTTTTCATACGTCTTGCAAAGCGAACGGCATATATAAATACTGCTCACGGATCGCACCCGCCCCGAGAAAGCCCGGTCCGCCATGCGCACCCCGCTCCACCCGCCGCGCCGGCGACACCTGCCTCCCGGGGCTCCGAAACGAGCACTCCCAGCCGCCGTCTCCTACCCGCGTCGGCGCCGGGGATGTTCGACCGGGCCTCGCCTGCGCGAGCGCCCATGGCGGCCCCGGTCAATCCCCTGGGCCGGGGCCGCCACACACCGTCGAGCCACCCCCCACGACGCCGCCCACCGGGAAGCCATGACCATGCACCTGACGACCACGCGCATCAGCCAGGACTGGCCCTGTCAGGTCAAGAACCCGGGCAGCTACGACTGGGAGCGCTCGGCGGCCAAGTGGCTGCGCGAGCTGGTGCCGGCCCGCTACGCCAGCTACCCCACGCTCATCCGCCACCCCGTGCTGCTCGCCCGCCACGCGCAGATCCAGGTCCAGCACGAGATCCGGGTGGCCCGCACGGCGTTGCAGACCGCGCGGGCCGACCTGCCCGGGCTGGGGCTGCCCGAGTCGGTCATCGAGCACACGATCAAGCTGTACGCGGCCGAGGTCCTCCAGCTCCAGCACATCGCGCGCAGCGTGCGGGCCGTGACCGAGGCGCTGGTCGGGCACAGCACGGGCCGCTGACCCGCCGCCCCTCGCCGCGGGTCCGAAGGCGCCGCCCGTGTCAGCCGCCGCCGAGCGTGGTGCGGGACTCCAGGTCCCGTCGGGTGTCGTCGCCGTACACCCCGTTCTCGTCCCCCCGGATGCCGTACCAGAGCTGGAAGCGGGCCACCGCCGCCGTGAGATCGGCGTCGTAGACACCACTGGTGGAGCCGTCCTTGTAGACGTCGGGGATGCGCAGGAGGCGCTGTTCGAGCCGGGTGACCTCGGCTCCGCTGTCACCCTGGCGGAGGGTGCCCGCGCCGTCGGGGTCGGTCGCGGCCGCCGGGGCGGTGGACGCGGTGGCGGTGGCGGCGGTGGGTGAGGGAGCGGGTGCCGCCGTCCCGGCCTCGCCCCTGCCGGACAGCAGGAGGGCGCCGGCGAAACCGGCCAGCGCCGCGGCGCTCACCCCGACCACGACCGCGGCCCGGCGCAGCCCGGAGCCGGAGCGCGCGGCCCGTCGAGTCCTCGACCCGGCCGGTACGGGCGGCAGTTCCTCGGTCTCGTCCTCGGTCGCGAAGGCCGGACGGGGCAGGGTCACCGACTCGTAGCGGCCGGCCTCCTGGTGGATCTCCCGCATCAGGTCCGCGAGGGCGTCGGTGCGGCGGGGCCGCAGGACGCGGGCGGGTTCCAGCGGCGGGCCGCCGGGCGCCGACCTGGGTTCGCGCGGTGTCGACACACTGCTCTCCTTCCGTTCCGCACGCACGGATGTCCGCCGTCCCCCTGAGGAGATACGCGGCATCCGGCCCGTCGGTTCAGGACGGCGACCGTCCATCCGCACGACGTGTCCCCAACTCGGCCGGAGATACCGGGATTTCGGGCAGCCAGGCAGCGTGGGGAGCGGCCTATGCCGCGTGCCGCACCCTGTCCTCGACGGCCTCGACGGCCTCGACGGCCTCGACGGCCTGGGCGGCGCGGCGGGCGCCACCCGGCGGGTCAGCGTCGGACGGGGCCGAGGAAACGTCGCAGAGAGGCCGTCAGGGCGGTGACGAAGGCGGCCCTGTCCCTGTCGTCGAGTACGTCCAGGGAGAGGTAGGGGTTGAGGTCCTCCAGCTCCACGAGGAGTAGCGCGCCGTCCGGCGCCCGGCAGGCGTCGACGCGCTGGATGCCGTACTCCACGGTGTTCCAGTCGATGAAGCCGCGCGCGAACTCCAGGTCGGCGGCGGTCGGCCGGTAGGGCCGGAGCTGCCAGCGCCGCTCGGGGTCCGGGGCGTGGAGGGCGTACTGGAAGTCGTGGTCGACGAAGTAGAAGGAGACCTCGTAGGCGAAGTCGATGTACGGCTGCACCAGGACGGACCGGTCGACGAGGTCGGGCAGGCCGTCGGCGGCGGGGACGATCCGCACGCCTATCGAGTCGGCTCCCGCCTTGGGCTTGAGCACGTACCGGTCCGCCTCCGGCAGCCGGCCCAGGTCCTCGCGGCGGTCGACGGTGGGGATCACCGGGTGGCCGGCCGCGCTCAGCTCCACCAGATACTGCTTGCCCGCCATGTCACCGCGGCCGGTGAGGGAGTTGTAGACCCGTGTCCCGCTGCCCAGCGCCCGGGCGCGGAAGTCGTCGTGGGCCCGCTGGTACGACAGGACCGGGCCGCTGTTGCGGACCACGACGGCGTCGAAGCCGGGCATCAGCGCGACCGCGTCCAGCGGATGGCACAGCGCCAGGTCGAAGTCGGCGCGCAGCCGGGAGGAGAGCCAGACGTCCTCGTCGCCGTAGCGCCGGCCGCGCGCCGGGTACGCCAGGTCGGTGACGTACAGGATGCGGGCCCGTGGGGCGAGGGACATGCGGTTTCTCCTTGCCGGGCGGCACCCCGGCGCGGTGCCGGGCGGCACCGTCGGGCGGCACCATCGGGCTGGGGAAAGGGTATGCCGCCGCACGGGCAGGGAACTCAGTTCCCCCTCGCGTGTGCACTCCGTGCCATCGGTGCGGGCCGGGTGCTACGTTCCCGTCCATGAGCTCCAAGCCGCCCATGCGGGACGCCCTGGTCGCGGCCGCCTTCCAGCTGTTCCTGGAGCGGGGTTACGAACAGACCACCGTCGACGACATCGTGGCACTGGCCGGCGTCGGACGGCGGTCGTTCTTCCGCTACTTCCCCTCCAAGGAGGACGTGGTCTTCCCCGACCACGAGCGCTGTCTCGCCGACATGACGGCCTTCCTCTCCGTCGGCGGCGACGAGCACGAACCGGTCCAGCGGGTCTGCGACGCGGCCCGGCTGGTGCTGCGGATGTACGCGGAGAACCCGACCTTCTCGGTGCAGCGCTACCGGCTCACCAAGCAGGTTCCGGGGCTGCGCGGCTACGAGTTGTCGGTGGTGTGGCGCTACGAGCGGGCGCTCGCGGAGTACCTGCGCGGACGCTTCGCCGGGGAGGCGGACGGGACACTGCGGGCGGACGTGGTCGCCGCCGCCGTGGTCGCGGCGCACAACAACGCCCTGCGTTCCTGGCTGCGTTCGGACGGCGAGGGCGACGCGGGCGCGCCGATGGACCACGCGCTGGGGTATGTGCGCGCCGCCTTCGGGGGTCCCCCGGCCGCGCGGGCGGCCGAGGGACCGGAGGACGTGGTGGTGGTCGTCTCCCGGCGCGGCACCCCGCTGTGGCGGGTCGTCCAGGAGATCGAGACCACTCTCGGACGCGGCTGAGCCCGCCCGGACGACCGGCCACTTTTAGGGTACGCGGTGTCTTTACGGCTGGCACTGAGTGCCATACCCTGTCGGCGTGCGCGGTGGCACGGTGAGCCGCGCACGCGTGTGCCCGGCGATCCGGGCGTGGGATTCCGGCCGAGCGCAGGGAGTTGACCAGCGTGTACCACCACTCAGGAAGCGCAGTCCGTCCGACAGGCGGCTCGGCGGCCGTACTCGATCCGGAGACCTCGCCCGCCTCAGGCCTTTCCAGCACGTCCGGGTCTTCCGCCCCTTCCGACGCTGGCGACGCTGCCGACGAGCGCGACGCCATCCTGTTCCAGCGGTGCTCCTGGTGCGGCACCGCCATGTACCACCGGCTGCTGTGCCCGGTCTGCCAGGGCGGCGACCTGCGCACGGAACGCAGCGAGGGGTCCGGGACGGTCCGCCACTCGACGGTGGTGCACCGCAGCACCCCCTCCGCCCGCAATGTGTCGCTGGTGGAGATGGCCGAGGGGTTCGTGGTGCGGGGCCGGGTCATGGGTCCGCCCATCGGCGTGCACAGCGGGGACCGGGTGCGGCTCTCCATGACCAAGGACCCGGTGCGCGGCGAGCCGGTCTTCCAACTGCTCGACGAGCCCTACCGCGCCTGGAACTGACGCGCCCTCGCAGGAGATCGGCCGGCCGATTCCCCCTCCACAGGCAACCCACAGGCGGCGCAGCCCGTCCTCCGGATCGCGAGAGGTCCCCGGGACCGACGGGGCGCCCCAGCATGGGTGTTGAGGAGGGGAACATTGTTCCGTGCCCGGCGAATATGGGTCACGGCCGCGACGGTGCTCGCGGTGGCGGGAGGAGTGTCGGGGCCGGCACGGGCGGTGCCACCGGCGGACGCGGCAGCCGTCACGGCCGCCGACGGTCTTCCCCCGGGATGGCGGATCAGCGCCGCGAGGGGTGCCGCGCCCGAACTGGTCTGGCGCTCGCCCCGGACCGTCCCCATGGGGGACGCGCGCGTCGAGTTCCACGCCGGCGGCCGGCTGCTCGGCGTACCGGCACCGGGCAGGGACGGGCGCACGTTCCGTCTCCGCCTCGACGGCGTACGCGGTGCGCAGTTGACGGACCTTCAGGTGCTGTCCAGCGGACGGCGGTTGGACGTGACCGGCACCAACTCCCGTACCCGGAAGCCTCGTTCATCGGTCGTCGCGCACTCGCCGGCACCGCTCCCGGCCGCCACCGTCGACCCCGGCGAGCCGGGCTCCTACCGGACGACCACCGGTGAGTACACCCTCGACCCGGTGCGGCTGCCCGGGTATCCGCAACCCGTCGAGATGCGCGCCGTGGTGGTGGCACCGCGGGGCGCCACGGGCAAGCGCCCCCTCGCGCTGTTCCTGCACGGCCGGCACTACACCTGCTTCCGGCCGCACGGTGACGTGACCGGCGACTGGCCCTGCCCGGCCGGCACGGCCCCGGTCCCCAGCTACCGGGGCTACCTGCGCGACCAGCGCCTGCTGGCCTCCCAGGGCTATGTGACGGTGTCCGTCTCCGCCAACGGGATCAACGGCCAGGACGGGGACGTCGACGACGGCGGGGCACAGGCCCGTTCGTCGCTGGTGCGGCTGCACCTGGCGCACTGGGCCGACTGGTCCGCACACCCGGACTCGGCCCCGGCCGCCGTACGCACGGCACCTCGCGCCGACCTGTCCCGGGTGCTGCTGGTGGGACACTCACGCGGCGGCGAGGGCGTCAACCGGGCCGCCATGGACAGCCTGTACCCGCCCCCCGCCGACCAGGACGGCTACCACGGCCCGGTCCGCTGGCACATCCGGGGCACCGTCCTCATCGGGCCGACCATCTTCGGCCAGAACCCCGTGGCCGACGTGCCCTCCGTGACGATCCTGCCCGGCTGCGACGGTGACGTCTCCGACCTCCAGGGCGAGGTCTACGTGGACGGCACCCGAGGCGTCAGCCGGGGAGCCGCCCTGCACAGCGCCGTCTACGTCGTCGGCGCCGACCACAACTTCTTCAACACCGAGTGGACCCCGGGCCAGGCGCAGGCGCCCGCGGAGGACGACTTCTACGAGGACCCCGACCGGCGCGACCCGGTCTGCTCACCGGGCACCGCCACCCGGCTGACCGCCGACCAGCAGCACCGGGCCGGGTCCGCCTACATCGCCACGGCGGCCCGGCTCTTCGTCGCCGGTGACGACCGGGCACGTCAACTCCTGGACGGCTCCGGGCGCCGCGCTCCCTCGGCGGACCCCGCGCGCGTCCTCACCCACGCGGTGGGCGCGGGCCGCGGCGCCGGGCTCCTGCCCGACGGCGGGACCACGGTGACCGGCGGCCGGTTCTGCTCGGCTGTGGACCCCGACCCGGCCGTCGCCTGTCTCGGCGACGGAACCCGCGGGGCCTCGCCGCACTTCGCCCAGTGGGACGCCGAGAAGGAGGCCGGCCGGCACGCGATCGCGCTGCACTGGTCGGCCACCGGGTCCGTGACCCGGGTGACCGCGCACCGGCCCGTCTCCCTGGGCGGCGCCAAAGCGCTCACGCTGCGGCTGATCGTGCCGCCCAACACCAGCGGCACGCAGTGGGACGTGTCGGTCACCGACGCCTCCGGGCGGCACGCCACCCTCGGCCAGGTCCGCGTCGACGGGCTGCCCGGGAGCGAGCGGACCACCTCGTACTGGGCGCGTGAGGTGCGCGTTCCGCTGTCGGCGGCCTCGCGGGCCGGCCTCGACACGCACAGCGTCATGTCCATGGAACTGACCTCGCGCACCCGTTCCGGCCGGGCCTGGCTGATGGACGCCTGGGCCTGGCGCCCCGGCACCCCGGCCGTGACCGCCGCCGCGCTCCCCCGGGTCGACATCGGCCGGCTGACCGTCGACGAGGGCGACTCGGGCGTCCGGACCTACCAGGTGCCGGTACAGGTGTCCGGCCGGGGCAGCGGCCGGGTACGGGTGTACGTCGCCGACCCGGGCACCGGCGGCGCCGTCTCCCGCCTGGTGACGGTCCGGCCCGGCGGCCACGACATCGCCGTACAGGTCCAGGTGAAGGGCAACACCCGCTACGACTACGACGTCGCGCACGACGTCTTCGTGAAGGCGGTCCACACCGCCGTGATCGGCGCGTACCGGGGCGGTGTGACCGCGCGGAACGACGACCCGATGCCCACGCTCACCGCGACACCGGTCGCCGACCGGGTCACCGAGGGACAGCCCCTGAAGTGGCGGGTGTCGCTCTCCGCGGCGGCCGACACCGAAGTGGGGATGCTGTTCGCCGCCCAACCGGTCACTTCCGGCGCGGAGTTGTCCACCAAGGACGTCGACCCGGCCTGGTTCACCGACAACACCGGCGAGTCGCCCGATCCGCAACGGCCGCTGTCCGCGCCACCCCTCTATCTGTGGGTGTCCGTCCCGGCGGGCGCGACCGACGCCGAGGTGAGCGTCCCCACGGTGACGGACCGCGTGACGGAACCGGCGGAGTCGGTGCGCATGGAGGCCCTCGACGACTCGGGCCGGCCGCAGCAGGGTGGTCCGGTGCTGAGCGGCACGGTGCTCGACGCGCCGTAGGACTCTCCGGCACGCGGGGCCGAAGGGGTCGCGGCTCTCGGGTCGCGGCCCCTTGCCGCACCGCTCAACTCGGCGGCAGGGACGCGCCGTTCATCTCTGTGCGGTGCTCCGCGACGAGCCGCTCAGGGAGTGAGCGTGACGCGGATGCCGACCGTGCCCCGCGTGCCCCGGCGCAGCCGGCTGCCGAGGAGGACGAGGCGGCCGGTGACGCCGTACTTGCGGGCGATCAGCGTCCGGTAGCGGGCGGTGGTCTCCGCGTCGCAGATCTCGGCCGTGGCGGGCACCTGGTCGCCGGTCGGGTTGCCGCGCACGTCGCAGGGGCCGACGAGGACGCCGGGCCGGGCCCGGATCCGCTTGACCTTCCAGGCGTCGGCGGCGCTCCAGGCGCCGAGGGCGTCACCGTCGGGCACCACCCAGACCGGGGTGGCGACCCCGGTGCCGTTCTTGCGATAGCTGGTGATGAGCAGGTATTTGCCCGCACCGAGGCGGGCCCGCGACGTCTCGTCCATGGTGCAGTCTAGGCACCGGCGGACGCGGCGAGCAGGTCGAGATAGCGGCGCGCGAACAGATAGGCGTCCCCCGGCCACCGGGCGGACAGATAGGTGCCGTCCTGTACGACGAAGGCGTGGCTGTCGTCGCTCGCGGTGCCGCGCCGGGTCAGGGTCCTGGGGCCGCGCTCGAAGTCGCCCGGGTCGTCGAGAGCGGCACGTACCTCGTCCTGCACGTAGGCGGGGTAGGTCCGGTAGTAGCGACCGAGGCGCCAGGCCGTGCTCAAGTAGGCGGCCCGCTCCATGTACTTGGGCAGGCAGGTCGTACGGCGGCCGGCCAGCACGCTGCGTCCGGTGGCCGGGTCCTCAGTGCGGGCCAGCACCAGGACGCCGTGGCAGATGGCGCCGACCGGCCGGCCCAGCGCCCAGAACCGCCGCACCGCGTCCCGCAGTTGGGCCGAGCCCAGGTACTGGCGCATACCGGGCGCGTGGCCGCCCGGCAGCAGCAGTCCGTCGAAGCCGGTCACGTCCACCTCCGCCCAGCCGAGCGTGGCGGTGAACTCGGGTGCCTGGGTGAGCTGTTGGTAGAACCGCTTGGGCTCGTCCGCCGCGCCGAGCTGCCCGAGGAGCACGCCGGTCAGCAGCCGTGGATCGGCGGCGGGCCGGGTCCCGGCGCGCTCGGTGGCCAGGACGACCTCGTGCCCGGCGTCGGTCAGCAGCCGCCAGGGCACGGCCACTTCGGTGACGTCGAAGTCATGGTCGGGAACCGGCAGCAGCACACGCATGGGCCCATCATGGCAGCCGCGCCCAAGTACGGCCCGCGGTTCCGGCGGTGCGGCCGGTCGGGGGCGGGCACGCGCGGCTGCCCCGGTCGGCGGCTGCCCGGCGAGGCTCCGCCGGAAACGGATCGTCCGCGTGGTGAACACCTGGGCGCCGGGCCACGTATGGAGGTTGGGCGCTCGACGACCGGAGGGCCCCGCGGTGTCACCACCGCGCGTTCGGGGTTCGGGAGCCAGGCATGAGGCACGCACGACGACGGGTCGTCCGGCGGGTGACACGGCTGGCGGCAGTCGGCGGACTCCTCCTGGGCGGAGCGATGGTCACCCAGGCGGCCATGGCCAGTGATGCTCCGGATACGTCCGCCGCGGCCCTGAAGTCGTCGCAGACGTCGGCCGACAAGGGGGCCGCCCTCGTCTCCCAGCTGGGCACGGCCCGTACGGCGGGCAACTGGCTGGACGACCGGGGCCGTACCGTCGTCGCGGTGACCGATCAGCGGGCCGCGGCCACTGTGCGGGCGGCCGGCGCCGAGGCGAAGATCGTGAAGTACAGCATGAACGACCTCAACTCGGCTACGCAGAGCCTGGGTTCGGCGCCCAAGGTGGCGGGCACCGCGTGGGCGGTGGACTACCGGACCAACCAGATTCTGGTGCAGGGGGACAGCGGTGTCTCCGCCGCCGACTGGTCCCGGCTGACGAAGGTGGCGAACGGAGCCGGGGTGTCGGTGCGGATGGAGCGCACCCAGGGGAAGTTCACCACCCGCCTCAACGGCGCGCAGCCGATCCTGTCGACCGGCGGACGCTGTTCGGCGGGCTTCAACGTGACCAACGGCCAGAGCGACTTCATCCTGACGGCCGGGCACTGCGGGCCGGTCGGCTCGATCTGGTTCGGGGACAACCAGGGCAACGAGCAGCTGGGCAAGACGGTCTCCGACAACTTCCCCGGGAACGACTTCTCCCTGGTGCAGTACGCCAGCGGTTCGGCGGGCGACGGCGCCGACGTCGTCGCGATCGGCAACGGCAACGGGGTGCACATCACGGGGCTGGCCGACGCGGCCGTCGGGGAGAAGGTGTTCCGCAGCGGCAGCACGAGCGGGCTGCACGACGGCCAGGTGACGGCGCTCAACGCGACGGTGAACTACCCCGAGGGCACGGTCACCGGTCTCGTCCAGACGACGGTGTGCGCGGAACCGGGCGACAGCGGCGGCCCGTTGTTCGCGAACGGGGTGGCGCTGGGTGTGACCTCGGGCGGCAGCGGTGACTGCAAGACGGGCGGTACGACGTTCTTCCAGCCGGTGACCAAGGCGCTGACCGCGCTCGACGTCAAGCTGATCGTGTCGACTCAGGCCGCGGCCCAGTCCGGGGCGCCCACGCCGTCCGCCTCGGCGACGCACAGCGCGATCGCACCCAACGCGGCCACTCCGGGATCGGCGACGCCGGTGACGGGAGGGACCGAGCAGTCCGCCACGCTGGCGTCGCGGCTCACCGACCCGAAGAACATCGGGCCGGGTCTGCTGGTGATCGCGGGCAGTCTGATCGCGCTGGTGGCGACGCGCTGGATCCGCGCGGAACAGGATCGCAAGGACTACCGCCGTCACCACGCGGCGATGTGGGGATGACCTATGTGTCAGAGGTGACTGGGGTGACCGGGGTGACCGGGGTCACGAGGAGAGCCGGTGAGCCGAGCGGCAGCCGGCGGCGAGGTCTCGACGAGGTGCTCCATGCCGGGCCGGGCGGCCCTCAGGCCGCCCTGTCCGACTGCGGAGCCGCGGCGGCCCACTCCAGGACCAGCCGCTGATACTCCTCGCGCTGTTCGCCGCTCAGTGTCCCGCCCGACCGGAGCCACAGGGCCCTGATCTCCTCGTTGACCTCGGCCGCCGATCGCTCGGTGGCTGATTCAACACTGGTGGACATGGTGTGAAGCATACGGCGCCGGACGTGAAGGCGAAGTGAGTAATCACCAGTGAACCGGACATTCCGGACCGTGTCGCTGATCACGTCCATCTGTCAAGCCCTGTAACGGATTTCACACCTGGCCCACACCGAGCAGGAGCGCTCGGAGTGCCGGCGCGGCTGGCCGTGGGCCGACCGTCAGGTGCCCGGCTTGCGGCCGTAGACGAAGACGTCGTCGCCGTTCTTCAGCAGCGACCAGTACTTCTTGGCGGTGGTCGTGGTCATGTTGACGCAGCCGTGCGAGCCGGGCGGGTTCCACATGCTCAGGCCGACCGAGTGGAAGGCCTGGCCGCCGTCGAAGAACTGGCTGTAGGGCATGGACACGTTGTAGATGGTGGAGACGTGGTCGATGTCCCGCCAGTAGATCTTCTTCAGGCCGGTGCGGGTCTCGTACCCGTCGCGCCCGGTGCGCACCGGGACCGGCCCGTAGACGAGCCGGCTGCCGTCCTGGATCCAGCTCAGCTGGAGCGTGAGGTCGACACAGGCGATGCGGCCCTTGTTCACGGGGCACCGGCCGGCCCTGTTGGGGTTGCTCCCCACGGCCTTCTGCTTGTTCATCAGGTCCATCACGCCCCAGGTGACGGAGCCCGCGTAGCCGATGTTCGGGGTGATGCCGTGCTTGGTCTGGAAGGCCTGGGTGGCCTTGCAGTCGGCGGCGGACTGCTTGCCGTCGACCGGCCGGCCCAGGAACTTCTCCACCTGCTTCTGGTACGGCCCCGCCTGCGTCGTACAGCTCGCGGCCTGTGCCGGAGCGCTGCCCAGCGCGAGCGTGAGCGGTGCCACCAGCCCCGTGACGCCGAGCACGACGGCACCTCGTCTGCGCATGTCCCCCATGTCGAACCCTCCCCTTGACTGAAACGACTGCCGGAACGACTGCCGAAGCGGACTTCCGCCAGTTGGACCGGTGTGCGGGCGGGAGGGTTGTGGCCCCGGACCGACCGCGACGAAACGGTGACATTCTGCGCCGTTCAGAGGGTGCGGCGGAAGACGGCCCCCCTGAGCGGAAGTTGACCCCCAGGTGCGTCGCGCCGGTCGGTCGTGACCGACGTGCGGGGAGGAAGCGCGCGAGGAGGGCGGCCGGAGTATCGGTCCACCTGACCGCGAGTGCACCGATACTCCGGCCGTCGCCCCGCCCTACGCTGCCCCCATGCACCGCACACTCGCCGACGACCTCGCGCGGCTCCCCCACCTCCTCCGGTCCACCCGTGACATCGCCGCCCGAGAGGTCACCGAGGTGACCGAACGGCCGGTCGTCCGGCTCGACAGCGCGCCCGGCCGGGAGCCGTTGCCGGTGGAGGGGGTCGGCGGCGCGGAGGCTCTCGCCCGGTTCGCCGAGCGGTGGGCGCCCGGGCTGTCGGGGTCGGCGGGGCCGCGCTATCTCGGCTTCGTCACCGGTGGCGCGACACCCGCCTCGGTCGCCGGGGACTGGCTCACCAGCGTGTACGACCAGAACGCGTCCGGGGCGGCCGGTTCGTGGGCGGCGGCGCTGGAGCGGGAGACCGTGGCCTGGCTGCGCGAGCTGTTCGGGCTGGGCGAGGCGCACAGCGGGGCGTTCGTGACCGGGGCGACCGTGTCCAACACGGTGGGGCTGGCCGTGGCCCGTGAGTGGCTGGGCGAGCGGCTGGGCGTCGATGTCTCCCGGGACGGCGTCGCCGCGCTCGGGCCGGTCGACGTACTGTCCGGCAGCCCGCACTCCAGCATCGGCAAAGCCCTGTCGGTGCTGGGCCTGGGCCGCGACCGGCTGCGGTCCGTACCCGTCCTCGCCGGGAACCGGGAGGCCGTCGACGTGGCCGCCCTGGACTCCGCGCTGACCGCGCTGGACGGCCGCCCGGCGATCGTCGTGGCGAACGCCGGCACCGTGAACACCGTCGACTTCGACGAGCTGCGGGCGATCGCGGCGCTCCGGGAGCGGCACGACTTCTGGCTGCACGTGGACGCCGCGTTCGGCGGCTTCGCCGCCCTCTCCCCCGCCTACGCGGAGCTCGTCGACGGACTCGACGCGGCCGACTCCGTCTGCGTCGACCTCCACAAGTGGCTGAACGTGCCCTATGACGCGGCCGTCCAGTTCACCCGCCGCCGCGACCTCCAGACCAGGGTGTTCCACAACGCGTCGCCCTACCTCGGCCGCCCCGGCGGCGAACCCGACTTCCTCCATCTCACCCCGGAGAACTCCCGTCGGCTGCGCGCCCTCCCGGCGTGGTTCTCCCTGCTGGCGTACGGCAGTTCGGGGCACCGCGAGATCGTCGAGCGCAACGTGCGCCTGGCCCGCCGCCTCGGCGACGGCATCGCCGCCGTGCCGGGTCTGCGCCTGCTGGCCCCGGTCCGCCTCAACGTCGTCTGCTTCGCGCTCGACGCGCACCCCACGCCGGAGCGGACGGCCGCCCTCGCCGAGTCGGTCGCCGTCTCCGGCGAGGCGTTCCTGACCCCGACGGTCTACGCCGGGACGCCCGCGCTGCGGGCCGCGTTCAGCAACTGGCGTACGTCCGAGGCCGACACCGACCGGGTGCTGTCCGCCGTCGCCGCGGCTGTGGAGCAGTGACGAAGCCCCAACAGCCGTCAGAATCGGCCGGGTTGGCCGATCGCCTGCCGGAACCCCGTGTTGACGGCCGTGAGTCCGCCGTCCACGGTGAGCGACGTGCCGGTGATCCAGGCGGCGTCGCGCGAGGCGAGGAAGGCGACCGCGGCGGCGATGTCCTCGGGCTCGCCGACCCGGCCCAGCGGATACAGTCCGCGCACCGCCTCCAGGTCGGACTCGCGGCCCTCCCACGCCGAGGTCCGTACGGTCCCCGGTACCACCAGGTTGACCCGGACGCCCCGTGGGGCCGCGTGTCCGGCGAGGGTGCGGGTCAGCGAGGCGAGTCCGGCCTTGGCGGCGCTGTACGCCTGGTTGCCGAAGTCCTGCGAGCCGTTCACCGAGCCGATGGTGACGATGGCACCGCGTCCCGAGGTGACCAGGTGCGGGAGGGCGGCGCGGCAGCAGCGGTACGGGCCGGTCAGCGTCAGGTCGAGGTCGCGGGCCCACACCTCGTCCGGGCCGTCCTCGAAGAGCGGTGTGTCGGCCGTGCAGTGGGCCGCGCTGTTGACCAGTACGTCGAGCGCCCCGAAGGCCGCCACCGCGTGGGCGACGGCCCGCTCGACCGCCGCCCTGTCCCCCACGTCACAGGCGAACGCCTCGGCGCCGAGGCCCCGTTGACGCAGCGCCGCCGCCGTCTGCTCCGCCGGGGGCAAGTCCACGTCGGTCACCAGGACCCTGGCCCCCTCCTCGGCGAGCCGCCGGGCGACGGCCGCACCGATGCCGCGCGCCGCGCCGGTGACCAGAACTCCGTACCCCTGGAACCGTGTTGTGTCCGTCATACGCCCGAACGTACTGCCGCGACGATCAACTCCGCGCCTGCCGTGCGCCCATGGTCGTGCTCCCTCACCAACTCCCTTCCCTCATCGGCACCATGTCTGACGGTCGTACGGAGCGACGGGGCCCGGTTCCGGGGTGAGCAGGACGCGCGAGCCGGTGGTGGACAGGCGCTGTCAAGTAGGCTGCCGTGGCGGCTGGTTGCCCGTACCGAGGCCTCCCGCCCGACAGGAGGAGCGTCATGCGTGTCAAGGGCTCGTCGCCGGCGGCCGACTCCACTGCGGAGGGCGCTCCGGCACCTCCCTTCGACGCCGAACTGGGTGCCGCCCTGTCGGCCAAGGGACTCGGGGCGGGCTCGGTGAGGGTGCCGTTGACCGCTGACAACCTCGTGGCACGACAGGAGCGCGACGCCGCTGCCCGGCCGAGGCCGACACTCTCGGAGCTGCGCGCCGACGGCCGCTTCGAGGTCGAGGAACTCCAGGTGCCGGGCCGGCCCGGCGAGCCGGACGTCACCCTGGTGAGCGCCCGGCCGGCCGGACTCACCGGGCCGCTTCCGCTGCTGTACTACCTGCACGGCGGAGGAATGGTCATGGGCAACCCGTGGTCCGTGCTGCCGCGGCTGCTGGCCGACTGGGCCCTCCCGCTGGGGCTGGCCGTCATCTCCGTCGAGTACCGGCTGGCACCTCAGGCGCGGTACCCCGCGCAGCTGGAGGACTCCTACACCGGACTGGTCTGGGCCGTCGAGAACGCGCGGGCGCTGGGCGTCGACGCCCAGCGCGTCGTCATCGGGGGCAAGAGCGCCGGCGGCGGGCTCGCCGCGGCGCTCGCTCTGCTGACCCGTGACCGGGGCGGGCCGGAGCCGATCGGGCAACTCCTCCTGTGTCCCATGCTCGACGACCGCGGCACCACCTTCTCCAGCCACCAGCTCAACGGCATCGGCACCGGGGACCGGGTGTCCAGCGCGACCATGTGGCAGGCGCTGCTGGGTGACGCGTACGGCACCGCGGACGTGCCGCCCTACGCCGCTCCCGCTCGCGCCACGGACCTGTCCGGCCTTCCCCCCGCCTACCTGGACGTCGGGTCGGCCGAGATGTTCAGGGACGAGGACATCGCCTACGCCAACGGCATCTGGCAGGCCGGTGGCCAGGCGGAACTGCACGTCTGGCCCGGCGCCTTCCACGGATTCGACACCTTCGCACCCCAGGCGGCGCTCAGCCTCGACGCACGCGACACCCGCCTCCGCTGGCTCCGCCGGGTGCTCCGACAGAGCGTGACCCACTGACCTGACCGGCCTGACGCCGCCGCCGGAGCACTCGGCGCGTCGGGCGGGGGGGCCGGAGCGCTCCCGCCCTGACGGAGCGGGCTCAGTGTCCCCGGGCGATCCACTCCTCCAGGTGTGCCGCCTCGGCGCCGATCGTCGTGCCGTCGCCGTGACCCGTGCGGACCTTCGTCTCGGGCGGGAGGGTCAGCAGGCGGTCGCGGATCGAGTCGATGATCGTCGGGAAGTGCGAGTAGGAACGGCCGGTGGCGCCGGGGCCGCCCTGGAAGAGGGTGTCGCCGGTGAAGACGGTCGCGAGGGCCGGGTCGTGGAGGCAGACCGCGCCGGGCGCGTGCCCGGGGGTGTGCAGCACCGTCAGGTCGACACCCGCCGTCTCGATCACCTGGCCGTCCCTGAGATGCGCGTCGGGGTCGCGGTCCGGGTGGGTCTGCCGCCAGAGGGGCAGGTCGTCGGGGTGCAGCCAGATGGTGGCGCCGGTGCGGTCGGCGAGGGCCGGGGCCGCGTCGATGTGGTCGTTGTGGGCGTGGGTGCAGAGGATGGCGGTCAGCCTGCGGTCGCCGACCGCCTCGGCGATGGCGTCGGCGTCGTGGGCCGCGTCGATGACGACGGCCTCGTGGTCGTCACCGACGATCCACACGTTGTTCTCCACCTCCCAGCTGCCGCCGTCGAGGGTGAACAGGCCGGAGGTGACGAGGCGTTCGACGCGTACGGCCATCAGAACACCACCACCGAGCGGAGCACGTCACCGTGGTGCATGCGCTCGAACGCCTGCTCCACCTGGTCGAGTTGGATCGTCTCGGACACGAACGCCCCGAGATCCAAGCGCCCTTGCTGGTGCAGGTCGATCAGCATCGGGAAGTCGCGGGAGGGCAGGCAGTCGCCGTACCAGCTCGACTTCAGCGCACCACCGCGTCCGAAGACGTCGAGCAGGGGGAGTTCGAGCTTCATCTCGGGGGTGGGGACGCCGACGAGGACGACCGTGCCGGCCAGGTCACGGGCGTAGAACGCCTGCTTGTACGTCTCGGGGCGGCCCACCGCCTCGATGACGACGTCGGCGCCGAAGCCGCCGGTCAGCTCGCGGATGGCCTCGACGGGATCGGTCTCCTTGGAGTTGACGGTGTGCGTCGCGCCCATGGAGCGGGCCTTCTCCAGCTTCCGGTCGTCGATGTCTACGGCGATGATCCGTGCCGCGCCGGCCAGGTTCGCCCCGGCGACCGCGGCGTCGCCGACGCCTCCGCAGCCGATGACCGCGACGGTGTCGCCGCGGCCGACGTTGCCGGTGTTGATGGCGGCGCCGAGGCCGGCCATCACCCCGCAGCCGAGCAGGCCGGCGACCGCCGGGGAGACGGCCGGGTCGACCTTGGTGCACTGGCCGGCGGCGACCAGGGTCTTCTCGGCGAACGCGCCGATGCCCAGCGCCGGGGAGAGCTCCTGACCGGTCGAGGCGAGCGTCATCCGCTGCTCGGCGTTGTGGGTGTTGAAGCAGTACCAGGGCCGGCCGCGCAGACAGGCCCGGCAACTGCCGCACACCGCACGCCAGTTGAGGATGACGAAGTCGCCGGGTGCCACATCGGTGACCCCTTCCCCGACCGACTCCACGGTGCCGGACGCCTCATGGCCGAGCAGGAAGGGGAACTCGTCGTTGATGCCGCCCTGCTTGTAGTGCAGGTCGGTGTGGCAGACCCCGCAGGCCTGGACGCGCACGACGGCCTCGCCCGGGCCCGGATCGGGTACGACGATCGTCTCGACCCGGACCGGCTCGTTCCTGCCCGGTGCGATCACACCCCGAACTTCCTGCGCCATGGTGCTGAACCCTTCCGTCGGCCGTTGTCCCTGTCCCCGACCCTACGCGTGACTGATCGGTAAGGGCACGTGGGCGGACCGGGCCGCCCCGGCGAGGGCGTGCGGGCGGTGCGGTAGGGCGTGCCGCGGCGCCGGGTCGAGGGCGGCGCCCACCGCCGGCGTCACGCCGCGGGTCCCATGGCGGGCGGGTGCGACCTCCGACCGGCCGGCGGGCGGGTAGGCGTCGGAGTGGCGTCGGACCGCGGGCTCCGGGCACCCGGGCGCACGCCCGGTCGCCGCGCCGCAGTGCGGCCGGGCGTTCGTGCGGGCCCGGCGGGAATGCGCGAGGGGAACCCGCCCGCGACACCGTCCGCCGTGCCCCCGTCGCGCGGGATTCCCGGCCGGGGGCGCGGGCCGTGGGACGCGGGCGCCGACGTAGCCTGGGTGCTTCGCCGACTCCCGAGGAGCGCCGTGAGCATCGCAGAGACGACGAGCGGAGCGCCGTCGTGGCGGCTGCTCCTCGACTACGTACGGCCGCACCGCTGGGCCCTGTTGGCGGGCGCGCTGCTCTCGCTGGTCACCGGGGGCACGGCACTGCTGCTGCCGTTGGTGGCGCGCGGCCTCATCGACGACCTGTCCCACCACCGCGCCATCACAGGCAAGTTGCTCCTGATGTCGGCGCTGGTGGTCTCCAACACGGTGCTGGCCGGGCTGGGTTCGTATGTGCTGCGGCGGACCGCCGAGTCGGTGGTGCTGGGCGCGCGGCGCGCCCTGTCGTCGTATCTGCTGCGGCTGCGGATCTCCGCCGTGGACCGCACCGAACCGGGTGACCTGATGGCCCGGATCACCTCGGACACCACCCTGCTCCGCGAGGTGACGACCGACTCGCTGGTCGGCTTCGGCACCGGCGGTCTCACGCTGGTGGCGACGGTGGTCATGATGGGCCTGGTGGACCCGGTGCTGCTGGGCGTCACGATGGCCGTGATCCTCGGCGCGGGCGCGGTCCTCGGCATGATCGTGCCGCGCATCAACCGGGCCGCCCGGCAGGCGCAGGACGCGGTCGGGGCGATGGGCGCCTCGCTGGAGCGGACCCTGGGCGCGCTGCGCACGGTGAAGGCGTCCGGCGCCGAGCACCACGAGGAACGGACCCTGCACGCGGCCGCCGAGGAGTCGTGGCGGCAGAGCGTGCGCGCCGCCAAGTGGACGGCGGCGGCCGGGAACACGGCCGGTCTGGCGATGCAGATCGCCTTCATCACGGTGCTCGCGGTGGGCGGCGCGCGGGTCGCGACCGGTGCGATCGGCATCGGCACGCTGGTCGCGTTCCTGTTGTACGTCTTCTACCTGATGTCACCGATCCAGCAGGTCGTCGGCGCGGTCACCCAGTACCAGACGGGCGCCGCGGCCCTGGCCCGCATCCAGGAGGCGCTGCGCCTCCCGGCCGAACCCCCTTCCCCGCCCGCCGAGTTGCCGGTGCCGGGCGCCGAACCCGCCGCGCTCAGCTTCACCGACGTGCGCTTCCGGTACGCCGAGGATCTGCCGTACGTGCATCACGGGGTGACGTTCGACGTGCCGGCGCGCGGCATGACGGCGTTCGTCGGTCCGTCCGGCGCCGGCAAGACCACCGTGTTCTCCCTCATCGAGCGCTTCTACGACCCGGAGTCCGGGGTGATCACGCTGGACGGCCGCGGCCTCGCGGACTGGGAGCTGCCCCCGCTCCGGTCCGCCATCGGGTACGTGGAGCAGGACGCGCCGGTCCTGTCGGGTTCCCTGCGCGACAATCTGCTGCTGGGCAATCCGGAGGCGGACGAGGACGCGGTGACGCGGGTGTTGCGGACGACCCGCCTGGACGGTCTGGTCGCGCGGCTGCCGAAGGGCGTAGAGACGCTGGTGGGGCACCGCGGCACGCGGTTGTCGGGCGGCGAGCGTCAGCGCGTCGCGATCGCCCGGGCCCTGCTGCGCCGTCCGCGGCTGCTGCTCCTGGACGAGGCGACGTCGCAGCTGGACGCGGTGAACGAGGCGGCGTTGCGCGACACCGTGGCCGATGTCGCCCGTACGACGACGGTCCTGGTGGTCGCGCACCGGTTGTCCACGGTGACGATGGCCGACCGGATCGTGGTCATGGACGGGGGCCGGGTCCGCGCCGTCGGGACCCACCAGGAGCTGGTGGCCGCCGATCCGCTCTACGCGGAGCTGGCGGCCACGCAGTTCCTGGCGACGGCCGGGTGACGCGGGGGGGTGTTTCTCAGCGGGGGCGGTGCGACCGGGGTCAGTACTGGACGGCGGGGAGCAGGCCGGTGACCGGGGCGGCGAGGTCGGTGAGCTGGTGCAGCTGGTTGAGGTCGTTGAGGTGACTGAGACCGGCGAGCTGCTGGGAGATCTTCGGGAGCCGCGCCGCGTGGTCGGCGGGGACCTCGCTCGTGGCGAGCGCGTCGATCATGGCGAGGGGATGGATCTTGCCGGTGTCCTGGGGCGCCGCCGCGGCGGCGCTCGCCATCGGTGCGGCGAGGCCGGTGACACCGACGGCGAAACCAACGGCGGCTGCGATACGACGTGTTGAGATCATGTCTTCAGCAACGGGACCGGTCCCCGGACGGTCACGGGCGCCCGGTCCGGCTCACCCGTCAGGAGGAGCGCGGCGGCTGCGCTTGCCGACGCCGCCGTGGCGGAGGAGGCTCGGAACAGAGGCCCTACGCGGCCCGCTCCGCTTCGGGCCGCGGTCCTCGGAGGAGGTCACCATGGTCACCGCACCAAGCCCCGTCTTCGACACCGAAGCACTGCGCCGGGGCATAGAGGAACAGACCGCGACGACGTTGTTGTCGCTCTACGCGGACGACGCCGAGATCCACGTCGTGGACCACACCGCGCAGCCCAGCAACCCCAAGGTGCTGCACGGCCGTGACGAGATCGGCGCCATGCTCGACGACGTCTACAGCCGCGACATGACGCACAAACTGGAGGAGTGCGTGGTGCAGGGCGACCGCGTCGCCTACGCCGAGTCGTGCCAGTACCCCGACGGTGTCCGCGTTCTCGCGGAGTCGATGCTCATGCTGCGGGACGGCAGGATCACCCGGCAGACGATGATCCAGGCTTGGGACGAATAGCGGCACCGGGGCGGTACGCCGAGGGTCCGGATCACCGCGCGGATGAGCCGGACCCTGACCGCGCGCACGGGTCGGGCGGGTCCGCGACGGCCGCGACCGGTCTCCGCGGCGGGCCCGCGCGCGTCCGCGGCGCTGCTGCGCTCGGTGGCACGGGCCGCCCGGCCCACCCGCCTCCCGCGGTAGGCGCGGGGCGGACTCGGCGGCTGCGGTGCCGGTAGAGCCCTCGGCCGGGCCGACCGCGGGCCGTGACCGGCGCCCCGAGCAGCCCGGCCCCGATCAGCGCATCCAGGCGCTGTAATCCATGACGTCGCCCGCCTTGACGCCGTAGCGGGGGTCGGGCCTGGTGAAGGTGGTCTCCAGGCCGAGGACCGCTCCGGTGGTGGCGTCCATGATCAGCAGGCGCCGGGTGGTGCCGGACCCCGCGCAGACGTACGCCTGGCCGGGCCTGCCCAGCCGGTCGGTGACCTGCCCGGCGGGCCGCAGCCCTCCGGTGTCCGCGAGGAGCCGGGCCAGCGCGGCGGACTCGGCCCCGCCGAGCGTCCAGTGGTCCAGCAACTCCTGTACGGCGTCGAGCAGTTCGGAGGTGGTCAGGGCCGAGTCGCGGTACGCCGTCTCCTGGAGGTACGCGCGCAGTCCCGCCACGTCACGTGGTGGGCGGGCATTTGGCGGGGCGTCGCTCCAACTCGGAGGATAGGTACGGTCGCTGAGGACATGGCCGTCGTGGACCGCGTGCGGTGCGCCGTCGTCGTCGGTGAGCACCGGCCGCCCGGGACGACGCGGATCGGTGGCGACGACCAGCTCGGTGTGGCCGGCGTCCGCCCGCCAGCGCACGACGCGCTCCTCGGGCAGCGTGATCGGCGGCTTGTCGTCGGACATCCCCATGCTCCAGGACTGCACATGTGTCCCCTTGCGCAGTGCGGGAGCCCCGTCGGCCGCCGCCCGCGCCCGTCCGGCCAGCTCCGCCAGGGTCACGGGGGTGGACTCGGCCCGTACCACCAGCGGTCGGGGGGCCGCCACCGCCGGGGCGACCGTGGGGCCGCCGAGCAGCAGACCGGCCACCGTCGCGGCGACGGTGGCGGCGACCGCGAGGCCCCAGATCAGCCGGCGACGCGGCGCCGGCGTGTGCAGCAGCCGCCTCAGTCGCCGTTCGGCGTGCTGGTCGAGCGGCCCGTCGCCGTAGTACGGGCCGTCCGTCGGCGCCGGGTTGGCCGCGCGCAGGAGGTCGAGTTCGTCAGCCATGGCCGTGGTCCTTCGAGGGGGTCGTCGCGCCGACGGGGCGAGCAGGGGCCGGGAGACGCGCTCCGGCCCCGGTCCGGGCGGGGGTGGTCGTCGGGCCCAGCTGGTCGAGCTCGGCTCTCAGCCGGTGTCTGGCCCGGTGCAGCCGCATCGCCGCCGCGCGCGTACCGCAGCCGAGGGCGACGGCGACCTCGTCGACGGCCAGTTCCTCCCAGGCGGTCAGGCGCAGCACCTCCTGGTCGGCCGCGGAGAGCCGGGCCAGCGCCTCGTGGACCCAGGCGCCGGGGGTGTCGGCGCCGGGACCGTCGACGACCTGGCGGCCGTGCGCGGTCTCGTCGTTGCCCAGCCGGTGCAGGAGCCGTCGGCGCCGCCCGTGGCCGCGCACCGTGTTGGCGAGGCAGTTGCGCGCCACCCCGTACAGCCAGGGCAGCGGAGCCGCGGGCAGGTCGCCGCGGCGCCGCCAGGCGACGGTGAAGACGTCCGCCACCACTTCCTCGACCTCGTCCGGCCGCCCGTCCAGTCGCCGCGCAACATAGCGGCTGACCGCCCAGTAGTGCTCGCGATAGGCAGCGGCGAAGGTCTCGTCGTTGCTCATGTTCCGTTCATGTCCGGCAGCCCCGCGATCGTCACACCTGTCTCCGTGATTCTCGTCGCGCCGCCCCAGTGTGACGTGCGGGCCGGGCGCGGACACAGACGGGGCGTGAGAGACCTCAAGAGCATCAAATGGCTGACGACCACGGACCACAAGACGATCGGCACGCTGTATCTGGTCACGTCGTTCGTGTTCTTCCTGATCGGCGGCGTGATGGCGCTGCTGAT
>NZ_JBEXET010000041.1:0-76369 GCF_040606415.1 Streptomyces sp. NPDC005423
GCCGGACGACGGCGCGGCACAACCGTCACCGCCGTACGTCGCCGTCACGGTGCCCGTGGCCAGAACTGTGGTGGTCAGGCAGGCCTTGCCGTTGGCATCCAGTACCACCGTCTGATTCAGCCCGCCCGGACCGGTGAACGTCACCGTGCCCGTCGGAACACCCGAACCCGGCGGAAGCGTCGTCACCGTCGCGCACACCGTCACCAGCTCACCGCACACCGACGGATCCGGAGCCACCGTCACCGTGGTCGTCGTATCGGCCGCGTCCACAGTCACCTCGACCGTGTCCGAGGACACCTCGAAGCAGGCCGCACCGTTGTACTGCGCGCTGACCGTGCCGGAGGCCAGCGAGGTCGTCGTCACACACGCCTCACCGGAACCGTCCAGTACCACCGTCTGATTCAGCCCACCCGGACCGGTGAACGTCACCGTGCCCGTCGGAACACCCGAACCCGGCGGGTTCACGGCCACCGCCGCACACACCGTCACCAACTCACCGCACACCGACGGATCCGGAGCCACCGTCACCGTGGTCGTCGTGCCGGCCGGGCTCACCGTGACCGACACGGTTCCGACAGAGCCCGCGAAGCACGGCCCCTCACCGTTGTACGTCGCGGTGACCGTGCCGGAGGCCAGCGAGGCCGTCGTCACACACGCCTCACCGGAACCGTCCAGTACCACCGTCTGGTTCAGCCCGCCGGGACCGGTGAACGTCACCGTGCCCGTCGGAACACCCGAACCCGGCGCATCCGTCGTCACCGCCGCACACACCGTCACCAACTCACCGCAGACCGACGGATCCGGAGCCACCGTCACCGTGGTCGTCGTATCGGCCGGGTCCACAGTCACGCCAACCGTGCCGGACGACGGCGCGGCACAACCGTCACCGCCGTACGTCGCCATCACGGTGCCCGTGGCCAACGTGGTGGCACTCACGCACGCCTGACCCGAACCGTCCAGCCCCACCGTCTGGTTCAGCCCGCCCGGACCGGTGAACGTCACCGTGCCCGTCGGAACACCCGAACCCGGCGGGTCCACGGCCACCGCCGCACACACCGTCACCAACTCACCACACACCGACGGATCCGGAGCCACCGTCACCGTGGTCGTGGACGGGGCGGGGTTCACCGTCACGTCAATCGTGGCGAAGGACAGGCTGAAGCAGGGAGCGCCGTCGTACTCGGCGATGACGGTGCCGGTCTCCAGCACAGTGGCCGTCAGACACGCCTGACCGGTGCCGTCCAGCGGCACTGTCTGGTTGAGGCCGCCGGGGCCGGTGAACGTCACCATGCCCGTCGGCGTACCCGAACCCGGCGGAAGCGTCGTCACCGCCGCACACACCGTCACCGACTCACCGCACACCGACGGATCCGGAGAGACGGTCAGCGTGGTCGTCGTATCGGCCGCGTTGACCGACACGTTCGCGGTGTCCGACGAGCCCGCGAAGCACGGCCCCTCACCGTTGTACGTCGCGGTCACCGTCCCCGTGGACAGCACCGTGGTGGTCACACACGCCTCACCGGACACGTCAAGTGTCACCGTCTCGTTCAGGCCGCCGGGACCGGTGAACGTCACCGTACCCGTCGGCGTACCCGAACCCGGCGGAAGCGTCGTCACCGTCGCGCACAGCGTCACCGACTCACCGCACACCGACGGGTTCGGGTCCACCTCCAGCACGGTCGCCGTGGACGCCTCGTCGACGGTCACATCGGCCGTGCCCGTCGACGGCGCTGCACAGCCGTCACCGTCGTAGGAGGCGGTCACGGTGCCGGTGGACAGCACGGTGGTGGTCACGCACGCCTGACCCGAACCGTCCAGCACCGTGGTCTCGTTCAGGCCGCCGGGGCCGGTGAACGTCACCGTACCCGTCGGCGTACCCGAACCCGGCGCGTCGATGGTCACCGCCGCGCACAGCGTCACCAACTGACCGCACACCGACGGATCCGGAGAGGCGGTGACCGTAGTCGTCGACGGTGCCTCGTCGACGGTCACGTCGGCCGTGCCCGTCGACGGCGCTGCACAGCCGTCACCGTCGTAGGAGGCGGTCACGGTGCCGGTGGACAGCACGGTGGTGGTCACGCACGCCTGACCCGAACCGTCCAGCACCGTGGTCTCGTTCAGGCCGCCAGATCCGGTGAACGTCACCGTACCCGTCGGCGTACCCGAACCCGGCGCGTCGATGGTCACCGCCGCGCACAGCGTCACCAACTGACCGCACACCGACGGATCCGGAGAGGCGGTGACCGTGGTCGTGGTGGGCGCAGCGAGGACGGTCTGGTCCAGCAGATTAGAGGCGGAGGAGGTGAAGTTGGCGTCGCCGTTGTAGACGGCGATCGCCTGGTGGGTGCCCACGGTCAGGTTGCTGATGGTGACCTGGGTCTGGCCGGACGCGTCCAGTGTCCCGATCAGAGTGGGCCCGTCGCTGCTGATGATGACGCTGACGGTTCCGGTCGGCGTCCCGGTGTCGGGTGGTGCCGCGGCGACCGTGATCGTGAACGTGACCTGCTCGCCGCAGACGGATGGATTGGGCGACGAAGTGAGTGCCGTAGTCGAACTTGCCACTGGTTGAGCCCCCCTTTGCATGTTTCGGGGCGAACGGGCCCTTTACCTGAGGGAGACGGGCAGCAGGCCGACAAAGAAATATCGACACCTTGCTAATCCACAGCTCGAATCAGTTCCGCGACCCGTATTAGCTGATTCCCAGTAGGCGGAAAGGTGCACCCGTTACGCCATACCGGTGCACGCATTAGCACTCGATCGGGGCAGCTCACGGTCGGTACTACGAGGTGATTCGGATAATACGAAAGCGCTCCCGAAGAGCACCCGCGTAACGTGCGGCCACGAGACAGCAGTTGAATGCCAGTGCCTCCTCACCGACTTTCGGCCGGCGGCCGGGACCGCCGCACGGTCCGGCGAGCCGCCGTCCACCACCTGTGCGGAGCCGACGGCGCCAGGGCTCACCGCGATGTATCCGGCGCACTCGCAGAGGCGCACGGCACCGACGCTCCGCCCCGGCCCTGGGCATGCACCGTAGGCCCGGTGGCCCGCCATCGGTCGACCCCGACAGCGGGCCAGCATCGCCCGGAATTCGCGGGGCGTGGACCCGCGCAAGCCGGGGTGGTCACTTACGGGGAGCGGTTTGTGGGGCAGTCTTCGCCAGCTCCGCACGGCGCGCATCGACGGCCACCATGCACCCCGCGCACTCCCGTCGTGCGACCGACCTACTTGTTCACCACGACGATGGTGCCTCCGCCGTGCCGCCGCCTGGCGGCCTCGGCCTCCTGGTGCGTGGCATAGTCGCGGGTGACGCCGTTCGGCAGGATCAGCCGGTAGACCGGCACGGTCCGGCGGGCCCGCCCACCACAGTTGCATCCCATGGGAGTTCCTCCTTCGTTGTCTGTCCTCAGTCGAGCCAGGTGGACGCCACGCCAACGAGATAGGACAACGTCAGGGCCATGGCGACGGCCTGGAACCCCACGGTGTCGCCGAGCAGATAGGCGAGCGGGACGACGCACACGGAGGCCCAGCTGCCGGCGCACCAACCACAGGTGACCAGATAGAAGACCTTCGAGTCGTCGCCGAACCGGTCGGCCACTCTGGAACGGAATCCGGCCGCCAATTCATCTTTGGTTACAAACCTGGTAATACGACAAATAGCGCCGAGTGTCAGCAGAAACACCACCGCGTTCATACCGTTCATCGTAAGGCGCCTGACGAAATTACAATTCCCCTTAGGCAGATTTTTTCTGGCCGTCCCGCGCCTCGTCATCAGCCGCACCCCCGTCTTGGGGGCAGCGCTGGTGTCCGGCGTCAGGGATCCGTCGGCAGAAGCGGGCGAGGGAACCGAGGATCCCTTGGGAGGTCCTGGTCCAGCGGACCTCACCGGCGGCGTCCTCGCCCAGCACGCCGCAGCCGGCGCCCGCACCGCCGTCGTCACCGCCATCCGGACCGCCGACACCCAACTAGCCTCTGAACTCACCGAGGCCTTGGCCGCCTTGGGCGCCGGCGCGCCGCGACTGCTCGGCTACGCGGAGGCCCACAACCCTGCCTCAGCCCCCGCAGCGCCGTACGCCTCGTCGATGCACCCCTGGACGAGGCCGTCGGCCGCCTGGTCACGCACAGCCGCGAGTTCCGGCCCGACATCGTCGTCCGCCACGACGCCCTTGGACGGCTCAGGGGGCAACCCGGATCACGGACGCGCCCACCGGATCACCCTCCCCGCCGTCGAGGCCGCCGGCTTACCGCACCGGTGTCCGGACGCCGGCGAGTCCCGGTGGCCGAGCGTCCTGTACGCGGCCAGGCGCCCCGATTCCGGTGTGGCCTGCTCCGCCCGCTGCTGGAAGGGGAGGGCAAGACGATGCACGCGGTACCGGACTCGTGTGTGACCACCCGCATCGACGTCACACCGTGGGCGGGCATGAAGTGGGAGGCGATCCTCGCGCACCGCCGCGAAGTGGCACGCGAGCGGCCCCTGCCCGGCATCCTCACCCGCCTTCCCGAAGCCGACCGCACCCGGACCGTCCAGACCGGCACCTCACCCGCTTCACGGCAGGCGAACTCCGGCCACGCCCACCCCTGTCACACCGGAGACCGTACAGAGCCCCTACTGCTCGTCCGTGATGAGCGCCGGACACTCCGCCCCAGGACTTCCCGGGGGGCGACGGCAACACCCGTAAGGACCCCGAGGCGTTCGCCCGCCTGATCCACGACGTCGAGACGAAGATCTTCGGCCTCCTCCCGGACGAGAGCTGGGTCTACCCGGGCCACGG
Source organism: Streptomyces sp. NPDC005423 (assembly GCF_040606415.1). NCBI lineage: Bacteria > Bacillati > Actinomycetota > Actinomycetes > Kitasatosporales > Streptomycetaceae > Streptomyces > Streptomyces sp. NPDC005423. The sequence goes on from NZ_JBEXET010000041.1 coordinate 4,770, forward strand.
CAACGACACCACGCTGGGCGCCGAGCGCCCGCAGCTGCCGGAGTGGCGCGCGCGGGGATGGTGAGCGCCTGACGCGGGGCGAGGCGCGGGTGCGTGCCCCGGCGTGCGCCGCTCCGCACGCCCGGCGCGACGCCCGCGTACGCACCCCGTGTGACGCGTTCGCACGCGCCGGGGCCGCGTGCGCTCTCCCCGCGCACACGGTCGCGCGGTCAACTGGCAGTAGCCCCGCGCAGGTTGACGGCTCCTGAGCGGATGGGCCGCCGGTCTGCCGATCCCCGCCCTGGACCGGCGGCCCCGGCCCATGCCAACTGCCCGCACGCGCGGAGGCAGTTCACGCGATCGCAACACACGTTCCCACCATGCGGACAATCACGGCTTTGACCTCGACAGAGAGGATGTCGGACTGTCACTCTCCCGCCATGCACTTTGCCCCTCGCGTACTGCGCCACGCGGCAGCCGCCGCGACGACCGCCCTGCTCGCCACCGCCGTCGGCTGTGCGCCGCAGCCGGCGGAGAAGGCCTCCGACCAGGCCTCGGGTTCGACCGGGACCGTCTGCGCCACGGGCAAGTTGCGCACCCAGAGCTCCGGCAAGCTGACGATCGCGACGGACCAGCCGGCCTACGAGCCGTGGTTCGAGGACGACAAACCGGCCAGCGGCAAGGGCTTCGAGTCCGCCGTCGCGTACGCCGTCGCGAAGCAGCTCGGTTACGGCAAAAGCGCTGTCACCTGGCAGCGCGTGCCCTTCAACAAGGCCTTCGCGCCCGGCGTGAAGACCTTCGACTTCGACATCAACCAGGTGTCGATCAGCACCGAGCGCAAGAAGGCCGTCGACTTCTCGTCCGGCTACTACGACGTGCGCCAGGCCGTCATCGCGCTCAAGGGCGGCAAGGCGGCGAAGGCGACGAGCATCGCGGACCTCAAGGGCCTCAAGCTGGGCGCCCAGGTCGGCACCACGAGCCTCAACTACCTCAGCGACGTGGTGAAGCCGAAGCAGGAGGCGGCGGCGTACTCCAAGAACGACCAGGCCATCTCCGCGCTCAGGAACGGCCAGGTCGACGCGATCGTCACCGACCTGCCGACCGCCTTCTACGTCACCTCGGCGCAGGTGACCAACGCCAAAATCGTCGGCCAGTTCGAGAACCAGGGCGATACACCCGAGCAGTTCGGCCTCGTCCTCGACAAGGGCAGCGCCCTCACGTCGTGCGTGACGTCGGCGGTGAACGCCCTGCGCGAGGACGGCACCCTGGCGCGGCTGGAGAAGCAGTGGCTGTCCGACGCCGTCGACGCGCCGGTGCTCAAGTGACCGTCGTGAAGGACGGCTCCGGCCCGGAGGCCCCGGACGACAGGGCAGGTGACCCGGCGGACGACAAGGGCGACACGCCCGGTGTGGCCGGCGCGGACACCACCTACGTCCCCTCGCAGCGGCGCCTGGACCGCGAGCGCCACCGACGCGCGCGTGCGCGTCGGGCGACCTCGATCGCCGCGGTGTCGACCCTGGTCAGCGCCGTCGTCCTGTACCTGCTCGTGGTCAGCGCGCCGGGCTGGCAGCGCACCAAGGAGACCTTCTTCGACGGGCACTACGCGCGCGAGGCGTTCCCCAAGGTCCTCGAAGGTCTGTGGCTCAACGTCCGGCTGCTGGTGATCTGCGGTGTGCTGGTGCTCGTCCTGGGCATGCTGATCGCCATCGCCCGCACCCTGCGCGGGCCGGTGTTCTTCCCCGTCCGGGCGCTGGCGGCCGCGTACACGGACTTCTTCCGCGGACTGCCGCTGATCATCAACCTGATGATCGTGGTCTTCGGTGTGCCCGCGCTGCGTCTGCAGGGCGTGAGCGTCGACCCCGTACTGCTGGGCGGTACGGCCCTCACCCTGACGTACTCGGCGTACGTCGCCGAGGTGTTCCGCGCCGGCATCGAGTCCGTGCACCCCTCGCAGCGCGCGGCGGCCCGCTCGCTGGGCCTGACCAACCGGCAGGCGCTGCAGCACGTGGTGCTTCCCCAGGCCGTACGCCGGCAGGTGCCGCCCCTGCTCAACGACCTGGTGTCCCTCCAGAAGGACACCGGGCTCGTCTCGATCGGCGGCGCGATCGACGCCGTACGGGCCTCCGACATCATCGCGCAGCGCAGTCTCAACTACACGCCGTACATCGTCGCGGGGCTGGTCTTCGTGGCCCTGACCATCCCGATGACCCGGTTCACGGACTGGGTGACGGCCAGGATGGACCGGCAGCGCGCCCAGGGAGGCACGACATGACCACGGAGAAGGCCGACGGGTCCCCGGTGCTCCGGATGGAGTCCGTCCGCAAGACGTTCGGCGGGTCGGTCGTGCTGCGCGACGTCGACCTGGAGGTCGCCCCGCACACGGTGACCGCGCTGATCGGCGCCTCGGGCTCGGGCAAGTCGACGCTGCTGCGGTGCGCGAACCTCCTGGAGGACATCGACGACGGCGCGATCTGGCTGGACGGCGAGGAGATCACCGATCCGCGCACCGACCAGGACGCGGTACGGCGCCGTATCGGCGTGGTCTTCCAGGCGTACAACCTGTTCCCGCACATGACGGTTCTGGAGAACATCACCCTCGCCCCCCGGCGCGTGCACGGCGCCTCGCGGGCCGAGGCCGAGCAGCACGCGCGTGAGCTGCTGGAGCGGCTCGGGCTGGGCGGCAAGGCGGCCGAGTACCCGGACCGGCTCAGCGGCGGTCAGCAGCAGCGGGTCGCGATCGTACGGGCGCTGGCCGTCCGTCCCCGGCTGCTGCTCCTGGACGAGATCACCGCCGCGCTCGACCCGCTGCTGGTGGGCGAAGTACTGGGCGTGGTACGGGATCTGAAGGCCGACGGGATGACGATGGTGCTGGCCACGCACGAGATGGGCTTCGCCCGTGAGGTCGCCGACCAGGTCTGTTTCCTGGACGGAGGCGTGGTCCTGGAGCGCGGCGCCCCGGAGCGGATCTTCGGCGACCCGCGGCATGAGCGCACGCGGCGCTTCCTGCGGCGGATCGTGGAGGCGGGCCGGCTGTAAGGGGCGCGCGCCGGGAGGCCGGTGCTTACGCGCCGGCCGGCTGGAGGCCGGTGCTCACGTGTCGGTCCGGGCGGGCCCTGCCAGCGCCACCACCCGCTCCACGCCGAACACGTACCCCTGGATCCCGCAGCCCGCGATGACACCGTCGGCACGCAGCGAGACGTAGGAGTGGTGCCGGAACGCCTCGCGCTGGTGGATGTTGGAGATGTGGACCTCCAACACCGGCATCCCGTCACAGGTGTTGAGGGCGTCCAGGATCGCGACGGAGGTGTGCGAGTACGCCCCCGGGTTGATGACGATCCCGCAGTGGCCGAGCCGCGCCTCGTGGATCCAGTCGACCAGCTCGCCCTCGTGGTTGGACTGCCGGAAGTCGACCGTCCCGCCGTGCGCGGCCGCCGCCTCGGCGCACAGCGCCTCGACATCGGCGAGAGTGCCGGAACCGTAGACGTCCGGCTGGCGTTGACCGAGCAGGTTCAGGTTGGGGCCGTTGAGGATCATGATCGGGGCGTTGGCGAGGGTGCGGGGCACGGTTCCTCCGGTCTGTTCGGGGCGGTCCGTCGCACGGACCGCTGGTCGGACCCGGTCTATCACGGTGCGTCGGCCGGGTGCCGGGCCGTACGCTCCCGTCATGACGACGATCGCCTACCCTCCCAAACCGTCGCGCGGTGACCGCGTAGCCGTGATCTCACCCTCGTCCGGCCTGCCGGGGCTCTACCCGCTCCCCCACGAACTGGGCCTGCGGCGGCTGCGCGAGGAGTTCGGTCTCGAACCGGTCGAGTATCCGGCGACACGGAAGATGGGTTCGACGCCGCGGGAACGGGCCGACGACATCCACGCGGCGTTCGCCGACCCGGAGATCAAGGCGGTCATCGCGTCGATCGGCGGTGACGACCAGATCACCGTACTGCCGCTGCTGGACCGGGAGTTGATCCGGGCCAACCCCAAGCCGTTCTTCGGAATGAGCGACAACACCAACCTGCTCGCCTACCTGTACAACACCGGGGTCGTCGGCTATCACGGCGCGACCGTCATGTGCGAGCTGGGACGTCCCGGCGCCATGCACCCGCTGACCGCCGACTCCCTGCGCGCCGCCCTGTTCACGTCGGGGCCCTACGAACTGAGGCCCGCCGAGCACTGGACCGACGTCAACCGGGAGTGGGCCGACCCGGCCACCTTCGACGCGGAACCGGAGACCCGGCCCGGCACCGGATGGATCTGGCAGCGCGCCGACCGCGTGGTGGAGGGCCGCGGCTGGGGCGGCAACCTGGAGATCCTCTCGTGGCTGCTGATGGCCGACCGCGAGATCGCACGGGACCTGTCCGAGTACGACGGCGGCGTACTCGTCCTGGAGACCTCCGAGGAACTGCCGAGCGCCACGGAGGTCTTCCGGATCCTGCGCAACATGGGCGAGCGCGGTCTGCTGCGGCGCTTTCCGGCGCTGCTGATGGGGCGCGCGAAGACCTGGTCCTTCGAGCGGCCCAACACCCCTGAGGAGGGCGCCCGTCACGCCGCCGAACAGCGCGAGGCCGTGCAGCGGGCGCTGAAGGCCTACGCCCCCGACACCATGGCCGTCTTCGACGTGGACCTGGGCCATACCGACCCGCAACTCGTGCTCCCCTACGGGGGCATGATCCGCGTCGACGGCCCCGCCCGGCGCATCACCGTCACCTACTGAAACGCCCGTCACCTCCGTACGCCCCCGTAACTGCCGGTCACGGTGGGTAGTTGAGGCGGCATGCACGCTGTACGCACCGTAAAGGCGCCCTCCATGTTGCGGCTCGCGGCCGCCTCCCTCGCCGGAACCGCGATCGAGTTCTACGACTTCTTCGTCTACGGGACGGCGGCGGCCCTGGTCCTGGGGCCGCTGTTCTTCCCCACGTTCTCGCCGGTGGCGGGGACGCTGGCCGCCTTCGCGACGTTCGGGGTGGGCTTCGTCGCCCGGCCGCTGGGTTCGGTGCTCTTCGGGCACATCGGGGACCGGCGCGGGCGGCGGCCCGTCCTCGTCGCCTCCCTGCTGCTGACCGGCGCCTCGACGGTCGCGGTCGGCTGTGTGCCGTCGTACGGCTCGATCGGGGTGGCCGCCCCGGCACTCCTCCTGCTGCTGCGCTTTCTGCAGGGGCTGGGGCTCGGCGGCGAGTGGGGCGGCGCGGTGCTGCTCGTGGCGGAACACGCGCCGGCCGGGCGGCGCGGGCTGTGGTCCAGCTTTCCGCAGATCGGTCCCGCCGTCGGGTTCCTACTGGCCAACGGCGTGATCCTGGCCCTGTCGGCGTCCCTGTCCGACGCGCAGTTCGCGCAGTGGGGGTGGCGGGTGCCGTTCTGGGCGGCCGGAGTCCTGGCACTGGCGGGGCTGTGGCTGCGCTCGTCGCTCACGGAGAGCCCCCGGTTCCTCGAAATCGACGACCACGCGCGCGTGCCGCTCGTCGAGGTCGCGCGCGAGCACTGGCGGCTGGTACTGCTCACCGCGGGGGCGCTCTCCGTGGGGTATGCCGTCTTCTACGCGGTGACGACCTGGTCCCTCGCCTACGGCACCGAGCGGCTCGGGGTCAGCCGTACCGTCATGCTGGGCTGCATCATGGCCGCCGTGGCGGTGAAGGGCTCGCTCACCCCGCTGGTGGCGGTACTGAGCGACCGCTACGGCCGACGGCCGCTGTGCCTCCTGGGATGCACGGCCACCGCTCTGTGGATGTTCCCGATGGTCGCGCTGCTCGCCACCGGCTCGCCGCTGCTGATGTTCCTCGGGATGCTGGGCGCGCTGCTCGCGTTCATCACGATGTTCGCCGTGATCGCCGCCTACCTGCCGGAACTGTACGAGCCCCGGGTGCGCTGCACGGGCGCCGCCGTGGGCTACAACCTCGGCGGGGTCGTCGGCGGCGCGCTCACCCCGATCGTGGCGACCACCCTCGCGGAGCGCGGCGGACGCGTCCCCTGGGGTGTCGGCGCCTATCTGACGGGGATGGCCCTGCTGAGCCTGGGCTGCTTCGCCCTCCTGCCGGAGACCCGACCGGTGACGGCGGTGGTCGCCGAACCGGCCACCGGGTGACGGCCGCATGGGCGCCCGGCGGCGCTACGGGTTGATCGCCAGCTCCAGATAGGCGGCGAAGAGCACCAGATGGACGCCGCCCTGGAGCGGGGTCGCGCGGCCGGGCACCACCGTCAGGGAGCTGACCACGACGGTCAGCGCGAGCAGGACCATATGGGTGGAGCCGAGGCCGAGAACGAGCGGTCCGGAGAGCCATACGGAGGCCAGGGCCACCGCGGGGATGGTCAGGCCGATGCTGGCCATCGCCGAGCCGAGCGCGAGGTTGAGGCTGGTCTGCACACGGTCGCGGCGGGCGGAGCGCAGTGCGGCGATGGTCTCGGGCAGCAGCACGAGCAGCGCGATGACCACGCCGACGACGGCCTGGTGCAGTCCGGCCGCCTCCACCCCGGACTCGATGGTCGGCGACACACTCTTGGCGAGACCGACCACCCCGATCAGCGCGAGACCGAGCAGGCCCAGGCTGATCCAGGCGGTTCGCCCGGAGGGCACCCCGGCGTGACCGTCCGTGGTGATCACCTCGCCCTGCCGGGTGACCGGCAGGAAGTAGTCCCGGTGTCGCACGGTCTGGGTGGTGACGAAGAGCCCGTACAGAACGAGTGAGGAGAGCGCGGCGAAGGTGAGCTGGACGCCGGAGAACTCCGCGCCGGGCTTGCTCGTGGTGAAGGTCGGCAGGACCAGGCTGAGGGTGGCCAGCGTCGCCACGGTGGCGAGGGCGGCGCCGGTGCCCTCCGGGTTGAAGACCGCAGTGCCGTGGCGCAGCGAGCCGACGAGAAGACAGACACCGACGATGCCGTTGCAAGTGATCATGACGGCCGCGAAGACCGTGTCCCTGGCCAGCGTGGAGGTCTTGTCGCCGCCGTCCACCATCAGGGTGAGGATCAGCGCCACCTCGATGATCGTGACGGCGACGGCGAGAACCAGGGAGCCGAAGGGTTCACCGACCCGATGGGCCACCACCTCGGCATGGTGCACCGCCGCCAGGACGGCCCCCGCGAGGACCAGGGTCACCAGGGCGACGACCGCGCCGGGCAGGTCACGACCCCAGGTGAGGATCAGCAGGAGGGCCGCCAGCACCGGCACGAGGGTCGTCCACCGGTTCGTGAGCGCACCGACCCCAGTGATCATGGAGCGATCGTCCCAGAGCGGTCCGGGCCCCGCACTCCGGCGATACGGGGCCCGTGGGCCGTGTCCGCGGCCGTCACGGTCAGGCGTCGATGCTGCGCTGGGCGACGCCCTCGGTCTCGCCCTCGGTCTCCTCCCGCGCCGCATCGGCCGCCGCCTGCTTCTTGTTGGCCATCAGGCTGGTGATCGTGGTGACGATCAGGACCGCGCAGATCACGCCCAGCGAGACCGGGATGCCGATCTCCGGGACATGGACGCCGGACTCGTGCAGCGCGTGCAGCACCAACTTGACGCCGATGAAGCCGAGGATGACCGACAGGCCGTAGCTGAGGTGCACCAGTTTCTTCAGCAGCCCCCCGATGAGGAAGTACAGCTGCCTCAGACCCATCAGCGCGAAGGCGTTGGCGGTGAAGACGATGTACGGGTCCTGGGTGAGGCCGAAGATCGCGGGGATGGAGTCGAGGGCGAAGAGCACGTCCGTGGTGCCGATGGCGAGCATCACTACCAGCATCGGGGTCATGACCCGCTTGCCGTTCTCCCGTATCCACAGCTTGGTGCCGTGGTAGCGGTCGGCCACGCCGAAGCGGCGCTCGACGGCCCTGAGCAGCTTGTTCTCCTCGAATTCCGCGTCCTCCTCGTCGGCTCGGGCCTCCTGGATGAGCTTCCAGGCGGTCCATATGAGGAAGGCGCCGAAGAGGTAGAAGACCCACGCGAAGTTGGCGAGGACGGCGGCGCCGGCGGCGATGAAGACGGCTCGCAGGACCAGCGCTATCAGGACGCCGACGAGCAGCACCCGCTGCTGGTACTGCGAGGGCACGGCGAACTTCGCCATGATCAGGACGAAGACGAAGAGGTTGTCCACGCTCAGCGACTTCTCGGTGATGAAGCCCGCGAAGAACTCGCCGGCCGGCCGGCCTCCGCCGAAGAGGAGCAGACCGAGTCCGAAGAGGCCGGCCAGGGCGATCCAGACGACGGTCCAGATTCCGGCTTCCTTGATCGACACGTCATGCGGCTTGCGGCCGATGAGGAAATCGATCGTGATCAGGGCGGCGAGCCCCACGATGGTCAGGACCCACAGGGTCACGGAAACTTCCACTGCAATGCCTCCGGCAGTATGAACGGCAAATGGTCAGCGTCGTCGCTACCGGAGGTCTCTTCCACCCCGGACAAGGCCGGGGCCGACGCCCCGGGATCAGGCCTGATCCGTATTGACGGGTACGCCGCAGCAGGTTGGGAGTACTCCCCTCCGTGTGGACGACAGTACCCCAATCACCAAGGGAAGGTAAAGGGTTTAGTAAAAGAAAGGCCAAGTACACTGGTCAACGAGTTTGCCGGTTATTGACGCCAGGTGCGGCGGCCGTCCGCGACCGCGGTGAGGACCTGCCGGAGGATCTCGCTGCCGGGCGGCGCGAGCGGGGGTTCGTATGTCCAGGCGTGGCCGACCCAGGGGTCCGCCAGGTGGTCGTCGGGCAGCGGAGTGAGTCGCAACTGCGAACGCCACAGGGGGTCGAGCAACGGACCGTAGGCGGTGGCGTCCTCACGGTCCGCGACCATCATCAGGTGGACGCCGACGGCCGGACCCTCGTCCGCGAGATAGCGCAGCTGGGTCACGGCGCGGTCGTCGAAGCCGTGCGGGAAGTCGTTGACGAGCAGCAGCTGCTCGGCCGTGTCGAGGCCTGGCGGCAGGGCGTCGGCCGCGCCCGCGCGGACCGCCATGTGCACCAGGTCGACGCGCTCGGTGAGCCGGGTCAGCACCTCGGCGACCCCGGCGGCACCCGCGGCGGGAGCCGTGGCGAGCGCGCCCGTCCGCACCAGGGGTTCCAGCGCCGCGGCCCCGGAACCGGCCGGATCGATCACGTGCACGCCGAACTCGCCCGCCGGATAGACGGCGAGCAACCGGGCCGCGATCGCCACCGCCGTCTCCATCGCAAGGCGCCGCACGTCGTAGGCGTCGGTGAAGGAGCCGTCCAGGGACTCGGCGGTCCCGCTGTCGATCCACAGACCTCGCTCCAGCGGGAGCCGGACCAGCATCGGGATGCGCAGCTCGGGCCGCTCGGGGAGGTGGAGATCGCCCAGACGCAGGGCCATCGGGATCTCCATGGGGACGCGATAACCGTGCCAGACGGGGTTGTCCCAGCGGGCGTAGGCCGGCGGGAGCGCGGGTTCGACCACGTCGGACTCGGCCGCCAGTTGGGCGAGGTCCCGGTCGAGGGCCGCTCTCGCCTGGTCGACGAGTTGGACATGTCTCCGTTGGGCCGCCTCGCGGGCGGATTCGCCCCGGCCGCTGAGCCTGCTGCGCGGATCGGAGAGGGCCTGGTCGAGCTCCTTCTCCATCCGCGAGTCGGCGAAGTCGACGGCGCTGCGGTACGCGGCCATGGTGCGGGCCAGGTCCTCGAACATGCCCCACACCTGGTTGTAGAGGCGCTCCTCCATGGACCAGCCGGTCGCGTCCCCCGCGACCGGCTGCGCGGGCTGCCCGGGCCGGACCGGGGGCGCGGTCGGCGGAGGAGTCGGCGGTGCCCCGCCCCGCCGGCCCGGGTGGCTGTAGTCGACCGGGCCGACGCCGGGCGGCGGCGCGGAAGGGTCCAGGGGTACGGAGGTTCCGGTGGACCCGGTCTGCGGCGCGGGCCGGCCGGGGGTGCCCGCGGCCGGGGTGCCCTGCGGGCTCTGGGCGCCGTACGGAGAGGCGGCGGGGCCGGAAGTGCTGTGCGGCCCGTGCGGAGACGTCGGCTGTGACGGTACGGCGCCGGTGCTGCTCTGGGACGCGGAGGCGGACTGGTCCGGGCCCGGTGCGGGGGTGGCCGTCTGCCGGGTGCGGTCGCCGTCCGGGGTGCGGGGCGGAGGGGCGGCCACCGAGCGGGCCAGTCCCCGGGCGACCGCCTCGTCGATGCTTGCCGCGAGTGCGCGGGCCTCCGGCAGGCCCTGGTCGGCGAGGAGCTGGGCCAGGCCACCCGCGTAACCCTGGCCGACGGCGCGCACCTTCCAGGCGCCCTGTCTGCGGTACAGCTCCAGCGCCACCACGGCCGACTCCGCGTCGAGGCCGGTGATGGTGTAGCTGGCGATCTCGGCGCCGTCGAGGCCGGTGACCGCGACGAAGGGGGCGGCGACGGCCCCGAAACGGGCCGGGCCGCCCGCCCCGACGGGCAGGGCGAGCAGCACGGTGACCCGGTGCACTGTCTCCGGGACGGCACCCAGATCCACCGCGAGCCGGTGGTCGGCCGCGGCCTGCTTGGAGACCTCGATGCCCGGCAGGGTGGGTGTGCCCGGGTGGGCCACCCACTCCACGCCGTGGATCCTGCCGTGCTCGTCGCCGAGCGTGACACCGGCCACGATGGGCCGTCCGGCCGAGACGCGGATCTTCAGACGGACCTGGGAGAGCGGATGGTTCTGTCCTCGCACCAGCTCGGCAGCCATCGCCCTGTGCCCCCCTGTGTCGCCGTGTCGTGCCGGGTGCCGCTCGCCGCGTTCTCCTACAGGTGCGGGAGTATCGCCGGCATCAGGTCCTGGAAGGTGCGGCCGTTGGTCGGGGTGCCGAGGGCCGTCAGCGTCCAGCCGGTCCCGGCACGGTGCACCTTCGCCATGATCTGGGCCGTGTACTGGCCACCGCCCGCGAGCGTGTAGCGGGCCAGCTCCTGGCCGTTGGTCTCGTCGACCAGACGGCAGAACGCGTTCTGCACCTCCTGGAAGGTCTGTCCCGTGAAGGAGTTCACGGTGAAGACGATCTGGTCGATGTGGACCGGCACCCGCTGGAGGTCGACGAGGATGGCCTCGTCGTCGCCGCCCTGGCCGACACCTCCGACCAGGTTGTCTCCGGTGTGGCGCACGGAGCCGTCGTCGCTCACCAGGTGGCGGAAGAACACCACGTCGACCGGCTGCTTGTCCGCGAACAGCACCGCGGAGGCGTCCAGGTCGATCTCCCGGGTGCGCGAGCCGAACAGGCCGCGCCGGGGAGCCGCCTGCCAGCCGAGACCCATCCGCACCGCGGTCAGGCTGGCACCGTCGTTCTTCTGCAGACTGATGGCCTGACCCTTGGTCATATTGACGGTCACGACTGTTTCCCCTCTCGAACTGTCCCCTGTTGCCGCGGATTCCGCGGATGCTCAGAACCCTACGCACGGGCGCTGACGGTGCCGAACCCCCGTCCGCTCTTTGTGTCGGTCTTGCAACACACTGTGCGGGGTCGGGGTCCGGCGGTGCCGCGCGGAGGTCAGGCCAGGCCTCCCTCCCTCATCTGACGGAGTTCCTTCTTCATCTCGGAGACTTCGTCCCGCAGCCGGGCCGCGACCTCGAACTGCAGGTCGGCGGCGGCGGCGCGCATCCGCTGCGTCATCTCCTCGATCTGTTCGGCGAGTTGGGCCGCGGGACGGTCGGTCGGCAACGTTTTCCCGTCCTTGCCCTTCGCGGACTTGGCGCTCTTGGCCGCCTTGCCGCCGAGCGCGGGCACGGGGGTCTTGGCAGGCTTGCCGTCCTTGCCCTGGCGGTAGCCCGAGCCGAGCAGTTGCTCCGTGTCGACGTCCTCGCGGGCGATCTGCGCCACGATGTCGTTGATCTTCTTGCGGAGCGGCTGGGGGTCGATGCCGTGCGCCGTGTTGTACGCGACCTGCTTCTCCCGGCGGCGGTTGGTCTCCTCGATGGCCCTCTCCATCGCCGGGGTGATCTTGTCCGCGTACATGTGGACCTGGCCGGAGACGTTGCGCGCCGCGCGGCCGATGGTCTGGATCAGGGAGGTGCCGGAGCGCAGGAAGCCCTCCTTGTCGGCGTCGAGGATCGCCACCAGGGACACCTCGGGCAGGTCGAGACCCTCCCGGAGGAGGTTGATGCCGACCAGGACGTCGTACTCGCCGGAGCGCAGTTCGCGCAGCAGCTCGATCCTGCGCAGGGTGTCCACGTCGCTGTGCAGGTAGCGGACCTGGATGCCGAGTTCCAGGAAGTAGTCCGTGAGGTCCTCGGCCATCTTCTTGGTGAGCGTGGTGACCAGGACACGCTCGTCCTTCTCGGTCCGCGCGCGGATCTCGTGCACCAGGTCGTCGATCTGGCCCTCGGTGGGCTTGACGACGACCTCCGGGTCGATGAGACCGGTGGGACGGATGATCTGCTCGACCGCGCCGTCCGCGCGGGAGAGCTCGTACTTGCCCGGAGTCGCCGACAGGTAGACGGTCTGTCCGATGCGCTTCTGGAACTCCTCCCACTTCAGCGGGCGGTTGTCGAGCGCGGAGGGCAGCCGGAAGCCGTGGTCGACGAGGGTGCGCTTACGGGAGGCGTCGCCCTCGTACATGGCGCCGATCTGCGGCACCGTGTTGTGCGACTCGTCGATGACGAGCAGGAAGTCGTCCGGGAAGTAGTCGATGAGCGTGTTCGGTGGGGAGCCGGGCTCGCGGCCGTCGAAGTGCATCGAGTAGTTCTCGACACCGGAACAGGAGCCGATCTGGCGGAGCATCTCCAGGTCGTACGTCGTGCGCATGCGCAGCCGCTGGGCCTCCAGGAGTCTGCCCTGCTTCTCCATCTCGGCCAGGCGCTCCCCCAGCTCCTTCTCGATGTCGTTGACGGCCCGCTCCAGGCGCTCGGGTCCCGCGATGTAGTGGGAGGCCGGGAAGACGTAGAGGTGCTCGTCGTCGCTGATGATCTCGCCGGTGAGCGGGTGCAGCGTGGAGAGGGCCTCGATCTCGTCGCCGAACATCTGGATGCGGACGGCCAGTTCCTCGTAGACCGGGAAGATCTCGATGGTGTCGCCGCGTACCCGGAAGGTGCCCCGGCTGAAGGCGACGTCGTTGCGCGTGTACTGGATGTCCACGAAGCGGCGCAGCAGTTGGTCGCGGTCGATCTCGTCGCCGACCTTGAGGGGGACCATGCGGTCCACGTACTCCTGGGGCGTGCCGAGGCCGTAGATGCAGGAGACCGAGGCGACCACGATGACGTCGCGGCGGGTGAGCAGCGAGTTGGTGGCGGAGTGGCGCAGCCGCTCGACCTCCTCGTTGACCGAGGAGTCCTTCTCGATGTATGTGTCCGACTGCGGGACGTACGCCTCGGGCTGGTAGTAGTCGTAGTACGAGACGAAGTACTCGACCGCGTTGTTCGGCAGGAGCTCGCGGAACTCGTTGGCCAGCTGGGCGGCGAGGGTCTTGTTCGGCGCCATCACGAGCGTGGGGCGCTGGAGCTTCTCGATCATCCACGCCGTGGTGGCGGACTTGCCGGTGCCGGTCGCGCCCAGGAGGACGACGTCCTTCTCACCTGCCTCGATGCGCCGGGACAGCTCGGCGATCGCCGCCGGCTGGTCGCCGCTGGGCGTGTAGGGACTGACGACCTCGAAGGGCGCCACCGTGCGTTCGATGTGGGAAACGGGCCGCATGGGTTCCACCGTACGACCCGCCACTGACAACGGGGTCCGTCACCGGTTCTGCGGGGTCCGGGATCCGTGCCGGCGGACCCCGCGGCCGGAGGGGTGCGGGGGCCGGTGGCGGGCGGTGTGCGGGGGTACGGCGGCGGCCGGGACGCCCGGCTTGTGCTCGACGGGCGTCCACTCGGGCCTGCCCATGACCATCAGCGGGTCGAACATCACGACCACTCCGGCGAGGCAGAGGAAGGCGAGGGGGCCGATCATCATCGGCGCGAGGAGGGCGGCGGCCGAGTCGCCCGCCGTGGTCTCGGCGGTGCCGTGGAGGTGGACGCTGAGCGCGGCCATGCCCGTGTAGTGCATGCCGGTGACGGCGAGTCCCATGACGAGGCTCGCGCCGACGCTCCACAGGAACCCCCGGACCTGCCCGGCCGCCCACAGGGCGGCCGTCGCGGCCACGACGGCGATCACGACGGACAGGCCGACGGTGACCGTGTTGTATCCCAGTTCCCCGTTGAGCCGCATGCCCGCCATGCCCAGGTAGTGCATCGTGGCGATGCCCAGGCCTGTGATGGTGCCCCCGGTGAAGAGCGCCGTTCCGCCGGCGCCCTTGTAGCCGACGATGAAGATGCCGAGGCCCACCATGACGATCGCCACGCCCAGGCTCGCGAAGGTCATCGCCCTGTCGTAGTGGACCGGTGTCTCCCTGACCTGGAAACCCATCATCGCGATGAAGTGCATGGTCCATATGCCGGAGCCGATGGCCGCCGAGCCGAGCGCCAGCCATCCGGAGCGCCAGGAGTGGGAGACGAGCATCGCTCTGGTGGTGCAACGGAGGCCGAGGGCGCCGCCGAGGCAGGCCATGAAGTAGGCCACCAACGGCGTGACGAGTCCGTAGCTGAAGCCGTCGACCGTGCCCTGCATGCGCGATGGCCTTTCCGCCCTGTGGCGTTCCCGATGTCTCCGGAATGCGCTCCGTCCCAGGCCGCGGGAGCGGTCGGGGCTGACGCAGAAGAGTATGACTCCCACCGGAATGGTCGAACGATTTTCCGGCAAAGAAACACGGCCTCGCCCCACTTGTGCGGTATCAGTGAGCGGACTTGGGCAAGCCGAGTCGGACCGTGTCCGTCCGGTTACCCCCTCGGCGTCGACCGTCTGCTGTCACGCTGGAACGGAACGTGATGGCACGACGCGAGGAGTACGCATGCACACGCGCGCAGTCACCGCCTCGATCACCGCGCTTCTGGGCATAGCCGCCCTCTTGGGCATAGTCGCCCTCCTGCCCCCCGGCTCCGACGCCAGGGCCGGCGGCAGCGCCGGGTGGCTCACCGTCGTCGCCCACCGCGGGGCTTCGGCCTACGCCCCCGAGAACACCCTCGCCTCCATCGACAAGGCGGCCGCGCTCGGCTTCCGGTGGGTCGAGAACGACGTCCAGCGCACCCGGGACGGCCGGCTGGTCGTCATCCACGACGACAACCTGCAACGCACCACCGATGTCCGGCGGGTCTTTCCCGACCGGTCGCCCTGGAAGGTCAAGGACTTCACCGCCGCCGAGATCGCCCGGCTCGACGCGGGCAAGTGGTTCGGCCGCTCGTACGCGGGCACGCGCGTGCCGACCCTCAAGCAGTACATGCGCGAGGTCGAGCACAACCACGAGAAGCTGCTGCTGGAGATCAAGAACCCGGGGCTCTATCCCGGCATCGAGCGCCAGACCCTCGACCTCCTCGGCAAGGAGGGATGGCTGGACCGGTCGCACCTCGCCGGCCGGCTGATCGTCCAGAGTTTCAGCGCGGACAGCCTGCGCATCGTCCACCGTCTCGCCCCCGCCGTCAGGACCGGCTTCCTCGGCACCCCGTCGGTGGCGTCCCTGCACCGGTACGCCGACTTCACCGATCTGGTCAACCCTCCGTACACCGCCCTCTCCCGCGGCTACGTCTCCGCCGTGCACGCCTTCGACGGAGCGCACGGCAGGCCGCTGGAGGTGTTCGCCTGGACCGTCGACGACGCGGCCACCGCCTGGAAGGTCGTCGGGTACGGGGTGGACGGTGTCATCACGGACAGGCCGGATGTCGTACGGACTGCGCTGGCCGGTTTCTGACTCCGGCCGCCGCGGCCCGCTCGTGAGGCGCTGTGGGTCGTGGGGCGTTGTCAGTGGCGGGCCGTACCGTGGTCCGCATGAACAGCCATGGGCAGTACGAGCAGCAGGTGGTGTGGGCCGTGGTCGGCACCGGCGTCGGTCCGCTGCTGCTGGCCGCCACCCGCCACGGCCTGGTCAACGTCGTGTTCCATGCCACCGGCCCGGTGCGCGACAGAGCGCTCGACCGGCTGGCGTCCCGGCTCGGCACCGCACCGGTCGAGGCGCCCGGTTCGCCGTTGCTGGCCGAGTCGATACGTCAGGTCGAGGCTTACTTCGCCGGCGCGCGGCGCGACTTCGAACTGCCGCTGGACTGGTCCCTGATCGGCGGCTTCAACCGCCAGGTGCTGCGCGAGCTGGCGGCCGGTGTCCCCTTCGGCTCGGTCGTGGGGTACGGCGAGCTGGCGGGCCGGGTCGGCCAGCCGCGCGCGGCGCAGGCGGTGGGCGTGGCGATGGGTTCCAATCCGCTGCCGGTGGTGGTGCCCTGCCATCGGGTCATCGAGAGCGACGGCGGCATCGGCGGCTTCGGCGGCGACGTGGAGACCAAGCGGAAGCTGCTGGCACTGGAGGGTGTCCTGCCGGAGCCGCTGTTCTGAGTCGCTGTCCGGGCCGGCGTCCCCCCGCGTGCGTGGACGCCCTTCCCGTCTGTCAGCGGGCGGTGGCCGGGGAGGCACGAGGTTTGACGGGGTGTGCCGCCCGCCAGAGATGAGGAAGGGCCGTTCGACAGGAGGCAGGCACGTGGTGCTGGTGGTTTCCGAGGAAGTACGTGAGGCGATCGACGCGCGCCAGCCCGTGGTGGCCCTGGAGTCCACGATCATCGCGCACGGGCTGCCACGCCCGCGCAACCTCCAGGTCGCTCTGGAGCTGGAGGCGACGGTACGGCAGGAGGGCGCCGTCCCCGCGACGATCGCCGTACTGGACGGGCGGCCCCATGTCGGCCTGAACAAGGACCAGTTGGAGCGGGTCGCCAACGAGGACGGGATACGCAAGCTCGGCCACCGCGACCTGCCGCTCGCGGTGGCGGCGGGGGCCAGCGGGGCGACCACGGTGTCGGCGACCGCGCTGCTGGCCGCCCTGGCGGGGGTCCGGGTGTTCGCCACCGGTGGGCTCGGCGGGGTGCACCGGGAGTGGACCGTGACGCAGGACGAGTCCGCCGACCTGGGGCTGCTCGCGCGGACCCGGATCACGGTGGTGTGCGCGGGCGTGAAGTCGATCCTTGACGTGCCGGCCACGTTGCAGCGTCTGGAGACGCTCGGGGTGGCCGTGGCCGGATACGGCACGGACCGCTTCCCCGGCTTCTATCTGTCCGACTCCGGGCACCCGGTGGAGTGGACGCTGGAGACTCCGGAGCAGGTGGCGGAGGTGATGCGGGCCCAGGACGGGCTCGGCGTCCCGGAGTCGACACTGATCGTCGCCCACCCGGTGCCCGAGGAAGAGCAGTTGGATCCGGAACTGCACGCGCGCGTGCTGGCCGACGCGCTGCACGCCTGCGAGGCGGAGGGCGTCACCGGCCAGGCGATCACGCCGTTCCTGCTCGACTACCTGGTGCGGCACACCGACGGCGCCTCCCTGGACGCCAACCTGGCGGCGGTTCGGGGCAACGTACGGCTGGCGGGGCGGATCGCGGCGGCCTGGGCAGGGGCGTGACGACGGGAGCGGGCGGGGCGCTCCTGGTCGTCGGGGATGTGGTCACGGATGTCGTCGCCCGGCACCGGGGACCGCTCGCCGCCGGCACCGACACCGCCGCCGCGATCCGGACCGTGCCGGGCGGCGCGGGCGCCAACGTGGCCTGCTGGGCGGCCCATTGGGGGTGTGCGGACGTACGGCTGCTCGGTCGCGTGGGCGCGGACTCGGCCGCGTGGCACGAGCGGGAGCTGATCGCCGCCGGGGTACGGCCCCGGCTCGTCGTGGACCCCGGGGCGGCGACCGGGACGGTGATCTGTCTCGTCGACGCGGGGGCGTCGGCCGAGCGGACGTTCCTCACGGACAGTGGGGCATCGCTGCGGCTGGAACCCGGTGACTGGTCGGACGCGTCGCTCGACGGTGTGGCCCGGCTGCATCTGTCGGGCTATCTGCTCTTCTCCGAGTCGAGCCGGGCGCTGGTGGCGGCGGCCCTGGAGTCGGCACACGCGCGTGGTGTGCCGGTGAGCATGGATCCGGCGTCGGCGGGTTTCCTCGCGGAGCTGGGCGTGGACCGTTTCCTGGGGCTCGCGGCGGGGTTGGACGTGCTGCTGCCCAGCCGCGACGAGGCGTGCCTGCTCACGGCGGTGCCGGACGCGGCGGACGCGGCGGCCCAACTGAGCCGGCTGGTCCCCCTGGTGGTCGTGAAACTGGGAGCCGCGGGGGCGTTGGTGGCCCACTCAGGCGCGGTGCACGCGCGCGTACCCGCGGCGCCCGCGACTGCCCACGACACCACCGGCGCCGGCGACGCCTTCACGGGCGCCTTCCTCGCGGCCCTCCTCGCGGGCGCCGACCCGGAGGGGGCGGCGACGGAGGGATGCCGGGCCGGGGCCCTGGCCGTACGGAGGGTGGGCGGAAGACCACCGGTACCGGGCTGAAACCACCGGACCCGGGCCGAGGAGGCACCGGTACCGGGCTGACCCCCTGGTACCCGGCTGAGAGGCACCGGTGCCGGGCCGGGGTCACCGGCGCCCGCTCGAGACCTGTCAGCCGCCCTACGCCTTGCGCCCCCATACCGAGATCATCGGTGCCGTGGCGAGGTCCATGGAGCCGGCGGCCACGTTCGACAGATGGCGGTCGATGTCCGCCTCCGTGGCGATGCCCGCGCTGACGAGCTGGTCGCGGATCTGCCGGACCGTGGCGGATTCGAGGGCGGCACAGGCAGGTGAGGTGACCGGGAAGTACGCGTCGGCCTCGACGCGGCGCAGCCCTGCCTCCCGGAACAGGCGCGGGAGTCTGCGGCCATAGGAGAGGTCGGCGCCGCGGTCGGCGAGCAGTGCGCGAAAGCCATGCCTGAGCCGGTTCGCGAGTTGCTGCTCGGGCCCGTGTTCGTCGGGGCAGAGGAGGGGCTGGAGGGCGGGGTCGGCGTCCTCGACGAGAAGGCGTCCGCCGGGGCGCAGTGCTTTGATCATCGAGCGCAACGCCCGTTCCCGGTCCGGCACATGGACGAGTACGAGCCGGGCGTGCACGAGGTCGAAGCTCTCCGCCGGCGGCTCCTCCGTACCCACGTCGTGGACACGGACCTCGACCGGCGGGCGGCCGGCCGCGGCGACCCGGGTGGTGTCGATGTCGGTCGCGACCACCTTGCCGGTCGGGCCGACCTTCTTGGCCAGCCAGGACACGACGGAGGTACCGCCGGCGCCGACTTCCCAGACGCGCCAGCCGGGTCCGACGCCGAGTCCTTCGAGGTGCCGGAAGGTCGTGGGGTCGAAGAGCGTGGCCAAGGCGTCGAAGCGCTGCCCCGCTTCGGCCTGCCCGTTGTCGAGGAGATACCCGTCGGTTCGCGTCATGCCGCGATCATCCCAGTTGCCCGGCTTGCGCGGCGGGGGCGACGCTCCGGCACGACCGGAGGGCCGCGCTGCCGCGACCGCGTCTCCGCGGCCCGAAACGGCCGCGCCCGGTTTGTCCACAGTCGGGAACCAAGCGGAATGTCGCGTTCCCACAGGCTTGCCCGCGGTTCGCGCGGGCCTGGCAAACTTGCCGGCCAAGGCGCAGAAATGCGATGTGAGGGGAACCACGCAAGGAGAGCCAGATGTCCATGGCAGGGAATCTGCGGAGGGTGACGGGCCTCGGCAGGGTCGGCGGCCTCCGCAAGGTGGCACAGCTGGCCCGGCGACGCCCGAAAGTCGACCTGAGCCACCCCGCCCGGTCACCGCTGGGCTCCTCGGTGGTGAACTGCGTGGTCTATCAGGACGGGGTGCGCATTCCGGTCGGCGGCGATCTCGTCGACGCGGTGGAGCGGGTGCGCAAGAAGGACGACGGCTTCGTCTGGCTGGGTCTGCACGAGCCGACGGCAGGGGAGTTCGCGGACGTCGCCGACCTTTTCGATCTGCATCCCCTGGCCGTCGAGGACGCGGTCGAGGCTCATCAGCGCCCGAAGGTGGAGCGCTACGGCGAGACGCTGTTCGCGGTGTTCAAGACGGTCTGCTACGTCGAGCACGAGAAGCTGACCGCGACCAGCGAGGTCGTGAACACCGGCGAGATCATGCTGTTCGTCGGCACCGACTTCGTCATCACCGTGCGGCACGGACGGCACGGCTCGCTGGGCCCGCTGCGCGAGGAGCTGGAGTCGGATTCCCAGCAGCTCGCCAAGGGGCCGGCCGCCGTGCTGCACGCGGTCGCGGACCACGTGGTCGACGACTACCTGAGCGTCACGGACTCGGTGCAGGCGGACATCGACCAGGTCGAGACGGACGTGTTCGCGGAGAACGGCGCGCGGGCCGATCCGGGCCGCATCTACCAGCTCAAGCGCGAACTCCTCGAACTGAAGCGGGCGGTGGTGCCTCTGAGCCGACCGCTGGAGGATCTCGCGACCCGGCCGGCGCGGGTGGTCGGCCCCGAGATACAGGCCTACTTCCGGGACGTCTCCGACCACCTGCTGCGGGCGAAGGAGCAGATCGCGTCCTTCGACGAACTGCTCAACTCGATCCTCCAGGCCCATCTCGCCCAGGTGACGGTGGCGCAGAACGAGGACATGCGGAAGATCACGGCGTGGGCCGCGGTGATCGCCGTACCCACGATGGTGTGCGGCGTGTACGGCATGAACTTCGACCACATGCCGGAGCTGCACTGGCGGTTCGGCTATCCCCTGGTGCTGGCGGTGATCTCGGCGTCCTGTCTGGTGCTGTACCGGGGGTTCCGGCGCAACGGCTGGCTCTGACACCGACCGACGGCCGGCGCACGGCACGCCCGGCGCGGTCCCGGTCCGGCGACGGCGGCTCAGCCGTTCCAGGCGGGGTGCCGTGGGTCGTCGGCCCGTACCAGGAGGTCGGCCGTGGCCGCCGGGTCGGTCTCGTCCGCGTAGCGCTCGAAGGCGGGGAGGGTCCAGTGGTCGGTCTCGGGGGTACGGCGGCGCAGGGCGCCCGGCGAGAGGAGGACGTGAGCGGTCAGGTCGAAGGGGAACCAGTGCCGAAGGAGAAACGAGCCGTGCATCACCAGGACGGCGCCGGGCGGGAGTTGGACGTAGGGGCTGCGGGTGGCCCGGTCGGTGGCGGGGTTCCACAGGTCCGGCAGGACACGGCCGTCGCCGCCCGGTTCGAGGGGGCCGAAGACCTCGCGCCACAGGGCGCCGGTGTCGAGCCAGCCGTCGTAGTAGGCGTCGACGTCCTGGCGGCCGTACTCCAGGCGCAGCGACGCGGGCCGCAGAAAGCCCTCGGTGCCGACGACGAGGGAGGAACGGCCGCGTACGCGCAGCGCCTCCGCGACGCGTTCGGCGAGGTCACCGGGGCGGGCCGCCGGGGCACCGTCGAAGGCGACACGCGGCCAGGACCCGCCGTCGTCCGGCTTGAGTTCGAGCAGACGCTCGGCGAGGAGGTCGCCGAGCCGGTCCCAAGTGATCGCTTCCAGTCGCACACGGCCCATGATGCGTCAGCCCGCGGCCGGCCGCGGAGCCACCCTCGACGCACGCGGCTCCGGTCCGAGGCGAGTCGCTCCTCATTTCCTGGCCGCGCGGCCCCCTGCCGTGGTGGTCCTGGTTTTAATCCTGGTCCTGGTCCTGGTCCTGGTCATGGTCATGGTCATGGTCCTGGTCCTGGTCCTGCAGAGCGTCAGGGATGTCACGAGCGGTTCCGGCTTCCGTATCCCGACGCGATGGTCGTCGATCTTTCGCGCCGGGCCGCCCCGTCAGAGGGTGGGCGCCTGCTGGACCTGGCCTGCGGCACCGGGCAACTCGCCTATCCGCTCGGCGAGTTGTTCGCGGAGGTCTGGGCCGTGGACGCGGAACCGGACATGACCGAGGTGGTACCGGCCAAGGCGGACGCCGTCGGCGCGGGCCGCATACGGGCGGTCACGGGCCGTGCCGAGGAATTGGACGCCGAGCCGGGCGGTCTCGAACTGATCGTCATCGGCAACGCCTTCCACCGGCCGAACCGTTCCCCGGTCGCCCGGCGCGCCCGTGCCTGGCTCAAGCCCGGCGGCTGCCTGGCGCCGTGCTGGCCGACCTCGCCGTGGGCGGGGCCCCGCGAGTGGCAGCGGAGGCTCGACGGAATGCCGCGCTCGTGGCGGAGTGCCCTCGGGGCGGCCGGGCGGATTCCGCCGGGTTGGGCAGGGGAACGGCGGCGGGACCCCGACCACGAGGTACTGGCTCGGGCCGGGTTCGACGACGCCGGACGCCATGAGTTCTCCGTCGAGCACCACTGGACGATGCCCGAACTCGCCGGTCACATCCGGTCGACCTCGTTCCTGCCGCCTTCCGTGCTCGCCGACCGCGCCTCCGTGTTCGACCCGGTCTCGCTGCCGGACTCGGCCGCCGTACGGCCGATGGCCGGCTCACCGACACGGTCGGCTCCGCCCACGAACCGGCGCCCAAGCCGACTCCCCCGTGGCCGTCCGGGCGGCCCCGCCCCCGCGTACGGGCGCCCGGTGAGCGGAGTTGGCCAAGAGGAAAACGACGGGACGGCGGCGGTGCTGCCTGGCGAGGGGTGCGGTGCCGGACGGCCACCGCTCAGGGGCCGACGCCCAGTTGCTTGATCTGGGCGCCGGTCAGGGCACGGTCGTAGACGCGTACGTCCTTGATGGCGCCGGGGAAGAAGTCGGTGGAGCCGCCGTTGTACTTGGCCCGTCCGATCACCAGGGCGCCGCCCGCGGCGGTGACGTCGGCCACGGTGCCCTCCTGGACGGCGTCGACGAAGAGACGGAGCCGGTGCTGGGGGCCGTCGCACACGCCGACGAGGTGGGTCCAGACACCCGGCACGGGGGCGGTGCGGCCCGCGGCCCGTTGGGCGGCGCCGGCGAAGGCCCACTGCCGCTCGGCGCCGGAGTACTGGAGGTAGAAACAGCTGTTGACCCCGCCCTCCTCGCTGACGGCGGTGGCGGAGCCGCCGGGGATCGTGCGCAGCCGCACCCATGCCGACACGGTGAAGCTGCGCCCCTCGCTGGTGTCGATCACCGGCCGGGCGGTGACGATCTGACTGCTCGTGCCGTCGAACACCGCGGCCCCCTGCTGCGGGCTGACGCCGGTCGCGGTGCCGTCGTTGCCGCCGGCGGTGTCCCGTGCGATGTCGCCGGAGCCCGCGTCGAGGGGCCAGCGGCCGACGGGCCGGGGGAGGCGGACGGCGGCCGTGGTCGGCGACGCGGTGGCCGCGGTTGCCTCGTCGTCGTGGTGGCCGGAACGGGTGAGCCACAGGCCCGTGCCGACGCCGAGCGCGGTGACGGCGGTTCCGGCACCGGCGAGAAGGAGGCGACGGCGGGTCGGAGCCGGCGGGGGCGCGGGCGCGGGCGGGTCGGTGTCGAGGCGGGTGGCGGAGCGGGTGACCGGAACGGTCGCCGTCCCGACCTGGGTGGGCCGGTACTCCCGTACCCCGCTCGTGTGGGCGGGCCGGCCCGAACGGGTCGCATGAACCGGGTGACTTGAGTGAGTTGAGTGGGTCGCGTGGACCGGGTGGGCCGTCTCGGCCGGCATGCCGCGGGCGGGCGGGTGAGCGGCGGCGGCCCAGGGGCCGACGTGGGCCAGGATCTGGTGCGGGGTGGGGCGGGCCGCCGGGTCCTTGGCCAGACAGGCGTTGATGAGCGCGCGCAGGGCGGGGTCGGTGAGGGAAGCGACCTCGGGCTCGCCGTGCACGACCCGGTAGAGCAGGGCGGGGGTGGGACCGGTGCCGAAGGGGTTGACGCCGGTCGCGGCGAAGGCCAGCACCGCGCCGAGGCAGAATACGTCGCTCGCCGGGGTGATGTCCGCGCCGGCGACCTGCTCGGGCGACATGAAACCCGGTGAGCCGGCCAGGAGTCCGGTCCCGGTGAGCGAGTCGCCCTCGACACTCCGTACGATCCCGAAGTCGATGACTCGCGGCCCGTCCTCGGCGAGCAGGACGTTGGAGGGCTTGAGGTCGCGGTGGATCAGCCGCGCGGCGTGAATCGACACGAGCGCCTCGGCGAGCCCGGCGGCCAGCGCGAAGACGGCGGGCGGCGCGAAGGGGCCCTGTTCCGCCACCGCCTGTTCCAGCGAGGGGCCGGAGATGTAGCTGGTCACCAGCCAGGGGCGCGGCGCGTCGGGGTCGGCGTCGATCACCGGCGCGGTGAACGCTCCGCTCACCGAGCGGGCGGCCTGCACCTCGCGCCGGAACCGGGAGCGGAATTCGGGCCGCCGTAGCAGTTCGGAGTGGACGACCTTCACCGCGACGAGCCGGCCGCCGGGTGAACGCCCCAGGTAGACCCGCCCCATTCCCCCCGCGCCGAGTCGGCTGATCAGCTGGTACGCCCCGACTGCTTCCGGGTCGTCCGACTCCAGCGCTGTCACAACTGCCTCCCGCAGTACCTGCGTTGCCCCCGTGAACTCGGGACAGCTTAGGTGCAGCGGACGACCTGATCGTCGAAGTCCCGTACAGGAGGCGGTAGTTCGAACAATGGTCAGGAGTGGCGCTGTCACGGGCGAGAGGTGGGCGGCTGCCCGGCCGCTCAGCTGTCCAGGTGGCGCTTGTCCAGCCAGGCGACCATTGCGGGGTCGCGGTGGTCGAAGAAGAGTGTCGTGCCGGTGGCGAGGCCCGCGATCCGGTCCTTCTCGTCGTCGGTCGGCTCGAAGGCGAAGATGTCGAAGATGTCGAGGGGCTGCGCCATCCGGCCGGGACGCGGCGGCGGTTGGACTGGCAAGGGCGTGGTCAGCCTCGGAGCGAGCCTCGCGCGAGGGCCTGTCCGTCAGCTGTTCCGCGCTGCTCCCGCCCAGCGCGGGCAGCGTCTTCGAGACACTGGTGCCGCGCGGCCTCCGCTCCTCGGCCGGGCGTCCCGTACCCACGGCTCGGTGGTGACGAACAGGTCAGTCGCGCGGGAGGGCGCGGCCGACGGCTTCCTCGTCGCCGTAGGCGGCGGCCGTGTCGAGCAGCCGGTAACCGGGGCGGCGAGGGCGTCGGAGACGACCCCTCCGAGCGACAAAGAGGAGCCGCCGTGCGGACTATCGGGTGCGGGGGTCAGCGTTCGAGCATCCGGGCCTGGGCCTCGGTGTGGGTGTCGCCGGCGGCGGGGGGCAGGCTGCTCAGCTTGTCGAGCTGTTCGCCGGTCAGCCGGACGGTGTCGGCGGCGGTGTTCTCCTCGACCCGGGCCACGCGCTTGGTGCCGGGGATCGGGGCGATGTCGTCGCCCTGGGCGAGCAGCCAGGCCAGGGCGACCTGCGCGGGCGTGGCGCCGACCTCGGCGGCGACGGCCTGGACCTCGTCGGCGAGGGCCAGGTTGCGCTGGAAGTTCTCGCCGGTGAAGCGCGGGTTGTCGCGCCGGAAGTCGGACTCGTCGAACTGGTCGGTGGAGCGGATCGTGCCGGTCAGGAAGCCGCGCCCGAGCGGGGAGAACGGCACCAGCCCGATGTTCAGCTCGCGCAGCACCGGCAGGACCCGCTCTTCGACGCCCCGGGTCCACAGGGAGTACTCGGACTGCACGGCGGTGACCGGGTGGACGGCGTGGGCGCGGCGGATGGTGTCGGGGCCTGCCTCGGAGAGGCCGAACGCGCGGACCTTGCCCTCGGTGATCAGCTCGGCGACCGCGCCGGCCGTCTCCTCGATCGGGGTGTTCGGGTCGACCCGGTGCTGGTAGTACAGGTCGATGTGGTCGGTGCCGAGGCGGCTGAGCGAGCCTTCGACGGCCGTACGGATGTTGGCCGGGCCGCTGTCGAGGTTCCAGGGGCCCTGGCCCGCGTGGGAGACGAGGCCGAACTTCGTCGCCAGCACCACCTGCTCGCGGTGGCCCTTCAGGGCGCGGCCGAGGAGTTCCTCGTTGGTGTAGGGGCCGTAGATCTCGGCGGTGTCGATCAGGGTGACGCCCAGTTCCAGCGCCCGGTGCACGGTCCGGACGGACTCCGCCTCGTCCGTCCCGGAGCCGGTGTAGCCGTGGGTCATCCCCATCGCTCCGAGTCCGATCCGGGAGACCTCCAGGTCGCGCAGCTTGATGTGTCGCATTCGCTCTCTCCGTTCCGTCGTGTGTGGTGGCCGTGTCCGCCCTGGACGCGGGCGGGTGGTGATCGCTCGCCGCGACGCGCCGTCATGGCGGTCCCGTCCCGGACGGCGACGCGTTCGTCGGCCTTCCCCGAAGGGCGGGCCCAGGCCGTCGGGTACCCACCTTCGCGGTTCCTCGCGTCCGGAGGCAGGCCGGGTTGTCCGGGGTATCGGCAGGGCCCCGCACGCCGGCTCGCGGCCGGTGACTTCGTGGCGGTCCCGGACTCCGGCGGGAGCGGGCCCGCGCACCGCGTGATCCCGCCGGAGTGCGGACGTTCCGCCACCCGAAGGTGCCCGGCCGGTCCGGACACAGCGCGGCCGCGCACAGGACGCGGAGTCCTGTACGCGGCCGCGGGCCGGGTCGGTGCCCAGGGCGCCTATTGGTAGGTGACGGTGATCGGGCTGTGCACGCTGCGCTTGGGGAGTCGGATGGTCAACTTGCCGGTGACGCTGTCCCATTGGTAGTCGTGGGACGAGAGTTTCTTCCCGGTGACGGCGATCTGGGCGGGTGCCTGGGCGGCCATCAGCGACAGGGTCCACCGGCGGTTCTTGACCTGGCCCCGGAAGGACCCCTTCGCGGCGGCGATGGAGACCGTGTGGCGCGCTCCGCTCTCGGTGTAGCGGATCTTCGTGGTGGCCGAGCGGGTCTTCCCCTTCGTCGTCCCGTCGTCCTCGTAGAGGGTGTACGAGCCGGAGGCACCGCCCGCGATGGTCAGCGTGACGTCGGTCAGCGAGCTCCGGTCGTTGCTGCTGACGTCGTGCGTGCGGGTGGGCAGGATGCCGCCCGCCTTGACGAACACCGGCATCGTGTCGAGGCCGGTGGTGACGGAGTGGGAGGCGCCGCCGGTGTACGTCTTGCCGGTGAAGTAGTCGGTCCACTGGCCGGGCGGGAACCACACGGAGGTGGTGGCGGAGGTGCCGGGCGTGGTCACGGGCGCGACCAGGATGTCGGAGCCGTAGAAGTACTCGCTGTCCGCCGCCGTGTACGCCGCCGGCTCGTCGGGGTACTCCAGATAGGTGGGCCGCACGATGGGCAGGCCGGTGCGGTTGGCCTCCTCGGCCAGCGTGTAGGTGTACGGCACCAGGTTTTCCCGCAGGTTGAGGAAGGCGTCGGCCGACTTGCGGGCCTCGCTGCCGTACTGCCAGGGCAGCCGGTCGCTGTGGTTGCTGTGCAGGCGGTCGACCGGCTGGAAGGCGCCGAACTGGACCCAGCGGGCGTAGAGGTCGTCGGGGAGTTTGTGGGTGGTGCGGGTGGTCGCGCCGTCGGTGTAGGTCTCCGAACCGGTCAGTCCCGTGGTGTCGTTGTGGCCGCCGATGTCATGGGTGATCGCCGCCATTCCGGTCGCGGCGGACTCGCCCGGGGTGTAGCCGACCTCCAGTTTCAGCGTGCCCCACGTGGAGGAGGTGTCACCGGTGAAGTGGACGGTGGAGCGCTTGTCGGCCCACGGCCCGGTCGCCAGAGGCTGCTGCCCGCTGTAGCCGCCCGCCTGGAGGGAGCCGTAGGCCCGGGAGAGGACGAAGCCGCGGCCGAGGGTGGCGGCGGTCGCGGTGGCGTACTGCTGGTTGATCCACGCGTCCGGGGTGACGCCCGGCATGGACGACTGGGACGAGTCGCAGCACCAGTCCAGCCACCAGAAGTCGTTGCCCTGCTGGTCCATGGTCCGGTGCAGGTCCAGGTACGCCTTGAGCTGGTCGGGGTCGCCGAAGTCGAAGGTGTAGCAGTTGTTCTGGCCGCCGGCGGCCGAGGCGCAGCCGCCCTTGGTCAGCTTGCCCTTCGCGGTGGCCTGTGCCTGGGCGAACTGGGGGTCGGAGGCGAGGATGCTGGGGTGCACGTTGAGCGTGTTGTGCAGCCCCTGGGCGGCGGACCAGTCGAAGAAGCCCTTGGGATCGGGGAACTTGGCGGGGTCCATCTCCCAACCACTCCAGGTGTTCCCGGCCTTGAAGTCCGTGTCGGTCACCAGGACGTCCAGGGGGACGCCTTCGGAGCGGAACGCGGGCAGGATCGTGTTCTCGTAGTCGGCCGCGGTGCGGTCGATGTACTCCGAGTACCAGACGCCGTACGCCCACTGCGGCAGCAGCGCGGGCGGCCCGGTCAGCGTGGCCAGGTCGGCCAGGCCCTGCTTGTAGTCGTGTCCGAACCCGAAGACGTATCCGTCCTGGTAGGGCGCGCCGGCGTGGCCGGGACGCTGGGTGACCTGCTGCTTCGCGGTGTCGTACAGGGCCGAGGTGGTGTCGTCGAGGAGGTACCAGCCGTCCTTGTGCAGCAGGCCGGGTGTGGTCGGGAGGGAGGCGTTGCCGGTGACGCCGTCCATGCCGCGGCGGTAGCCGCCCAGCGCGATGTGCGGCTGGGGGACGTCGCCCTGCTGGGCCGCCACGGAGAACGTGTCCGCGTTGATGTGGCAGCTGGTGGGGTCGGGACAGCCGAGGGTGAGGTCGTCGGCGCCCGCCTTGAGGGTCACGGGCACGGAGGCCGTCTGCCAGTCGTCCCAGTTGTCGGTGGCGGGAAGGGCCAGCGTTCTGGTGGTGCCGCCGGTGGTGACGGCCGCGGTGCGGGTCTCGTGCCGGCCGTCGCTGCCCGTGCCGTTGGCGTAGCGGACGCGGAGGGTGTAGTCGCCGTCGGCGGGGACGCCGACCAGGTGGGCCGACAGGGTCGAGCCCTGGTTGAGTTCGGCGACGAAGCCCTTGCCCGCGTACCCGGTGTGGTCGGTGGCGCTCACCGCCGTGCCGCTCAGCCGGGCCGACTCGGCCTCGCAGCTGCTGTCGAAGAGGCAGTCGGTGATCGCGGTGGTGGAGACCGGCGGGTACGGGTCACCGGCGCGCGTGAGCGCGACGCTGTCCAGGTTGACGTCGCCGGAGTCCGAGGCGGTCCGGGTCAGGGCGAGGGAGTGGTGGCCCGCGCCGAGTGCGAGTTTGGCGGTGACGACGTTCCAGGTGTCCCAGTTCGCCGTGGTCGGCAGGCTGACGGTCTGCGCGGCGCCGCCGTCCACGGTCAGGGTGAGGGTGCGGGTCTTCGTCTGGCCGTCCCCGCCACCGGAGTTGGCGTAGCGCAGCCCGAACTGGTACGTCCCGGCGGCGCTGACATCGATGTCAGTCGACAGCGAACCGCCGGTGCCCTCGAAGCCCGCGGCGAAGCCGCTGCCGGTGTGGCCCGTGTGGTCGTCGGCCACCGACACGCCGTTGAGCTGCTGGTCCTCGGCCTCGCAGAGGGCGCCCAGCGTGCAGGTCAGGCGCTGCCAGGGGGTGGCGGTCACCGTCGCGTCCGCCGCCGCGAGCCGTACGGAGAGGTTCTGGGCGGTGAAGGGGCCGCTGCCGATCCGGTAGCGGAGGGAGACCGCGCTGGTCTTGACGGTGAGCCAGCCGTCGGCGGTCGTGGTGCTGTAGGGCGTCGGCCGGAACGCGTCGCGGCCGATCGCGTTGAAGGTCGCCTGGTCGGCGAACTTACGGTCGCCGGCGTACTCGGTGCGGATCAGCGTCGGTGAGAGGATCTCGAAACGGGCGTCTCCCGAGGTGACGGTCGGCAGCGCGGCACGGTGCGCGCCTCCGGCCGCCGCCGCCGTGCCGGTGTCGGCCAGTGTCATCGCCGCGGTCGTCACGAGGGCGACAGTGACCCCCGCCGGTCTCAGCGCGGACTTCAACCGACGCCTCAAAGAACTGCCTGGCATACCCAACTCCGTCCTCCTGTCGGTCCGTTGCCCCACCCGTCCTCGGCGGGACACGTATCCGACGGCCAAGTGGCGCTCAACACGCCCATGACATGCACATCTTGAGGATGGTAGGGCCTGCGGGCCCGGTATCGCTGGCCCCTTGCAGCACTTTTGTCCCAACGAACGTGTGCCGGGCGGCGGTTGGGACGGCGGCCGGTACGACCCCTGCCGGGACGGTGAGTCGAGCTCCCGCTCGGCCGGCTCAGTACTGCTGCTCGTAGCGGAAGTTCGCCCAGCGCCCCGCGGCGATGTCCTCGCGGGTGCCCACGACCAGGTTCAGGGTGAAGAGGCGGTGCGGACGCGGCTCGTAGGGTGCGGCCTCCTGGTCGTCGAGGTCCTCGGGCGGGGGCCGTTCCGCGGTCGGGACACCGGCGGGAATGTGCGGCACGACGGCGCCCTCGGGCTCGTAGGCGAACGAGGTGAAGAACAACAACCGTCCCGCGCGCGGCAGTTAGATGTCCAGCGCGTCGTGCGGCAGGGCCGCGCAGTCGACCGCCAGCACGAACGGGCCCGCACCGGGGGGTCATTGGACGTCGTACGGCAGTGAGGGCAGCCCGCCGGAGCGGCCCGTCGGGCGGGCGTCCGGCCGGGCACCCTCGGGGAAGCTCCCCGGACGGCACCAGGAGGACGCAGGGCCGCAGCGCCTGGGTCAACTCCCCTGCTACGACCAGGGGAACGCCGTGGGCGTCGGCCAGTCTCGCGATGGCGTACTCGTCGATCAGGTGTCATGCCGGCGATCCTGGCCCCGGGGCACCGCCAGGGGTCGGTGGCCGTGCGGAGCCTCGGCGGCGAGGCGGACGGAGTACGGCGGTCAGCGCGAGGTGGTGCGCGGGTCGGGGCCGCGGGTCTCGGCGTCCGCGCTCACGATCCGGACGGCCAGCCGCGTCAGCCGTTCCCGGTCGGGTCCGGGCAGCGGTGCGACGGACCGCTCGATCCGCTCGGCGAACTCCGCGGCGACCTGTTCGGCGAGCCGCCGGCCGGCGTCGGTGATGGACACCTGGAACGAGCGGCGGTCGGTGGGGCTGACGGTGCGGGTGACCAGGCCGCGGCGCTGGGCGCGGTCGACCAGGCCGGTGATCGAGGACTTGTCGAGGCCGAGGTGGCGGCCGAGCTGGTGCATCGTCGGTTCCCGGTCCCGCAGTATGCCGAGCAACCGGGTCTGGACGACCGACAGTTCATGCTGGCCGGCGATGCCGGCCAGAGCGTTCTGCACCAGGAACGACAGCTGGGCGAGGGCGTCGACCAGGCCGGGTTCCTCGCCGGGGGACCACGGTGCCTGCGGGGTCGGCGGGTCGTGAGGTGGCGTCATGGGCCGATCCTACTTGCGAAGGTACGCGGCACCTACTAATTTGATTTGCGTCACGTACCAAAACCTTTGGGTCACGTACCAAGTGTGGGGAGATCTCCGTGGACATCCACGCCGCCGTCGTCAGCTCGTTCGACCAACCGCCCCGCTACGCGCCGTTCGACCTCCCGGCGCCGTCCGACGACGGCCAGGCGGTGGTCGACGTCCTCGCGGTCGGCCTGCACCCCCGGGTGCGCACCGGCGCGTCGGGCAGCCACTACACCAGCACCGGGAAGCTGCCGATGGTGCCCGGGATCGACGGGGTCGGCCGACGTGCGGACGGCCGGGCGGTGTATTTCGTCGCCGACGACGACCTCGTCGGCCCGATGGCCACCCGGACCGTCATCGACACCCGGCGCAGCGTCCCGCTGCCCCAAGGCACCGACGTGGTGAAGATCGCCGCCGCGATGAACCCGGCCATGTCGGCGTGGGTGGCGCTGCGCCGACGGGTGCCGATCGAGGCCGGGCAGTCGGTGCTGGTCCTCGGCGCGACCGGCAACGCCGGCCGGATGGCCGTCCAGGTCGCCAAGCGCCTCGGGGCCGGCCGCGTCGTCGGCGCGGGCCGCGACCGGGACCGCCTGGCGGCGCTGACCGGGATCGGAGCGGACGCCACCGTCGCGCTCACCGACGACGCCGACGCCACCGCGGGGGCGCTGGCCGAGGCCGCCTGTGAGGTCGACCTGGTCATCGACTACCTGTGGGGCAGGCCCGCCGGCGAGGCGATCATGGCGCTGCTCCGGGCCCGCGCCGACCGCGGCCGGGCCCTGAACTGGATCCAGATCGGCTCCATGGCCGGCCCCACCCTGGAACTGCCCTCGGTAGCGCTGCGCTCGGCGAACCTCCGGATCCAGGGCAACGGCCAGGGCGCGGTCTCCACCAGGACCTACCTGGAGGAGCTGCCCGCCCTCGTCGAGGAGATCCAGAACGGTGGCCTCTCCGTCTCCGCCCGGCCGGTGCCCCTCGCCGACGTCGGCACCGCGTGGACGGCGCCCGAGGTCCCCGGCGTGCGCACCGTCCTGGTCCCCGCACCGAAGGAGAGCTGACCCCCGACCCCATCACGGGGACCGGTGTGCGCACGCGCGGGAGCGGCGCGACCGGACCGACCCCCGCCGTCGGCCTCACGTCGGCCTCGCCCGCGCGAACGTGCCTTCGGCGCCGCCGGGAAGTGTTCCCGCGAGGGCCCCGGCGGTCACTCTGCGCGCCCGTCGGCGGGGACGTATCGTGGCCGGAAGAGTGCCGCCCGATGACGTACGGCCCCGCCGTACAGGTCCGCGAGGTGGACGACCATGGCCGATCCCAAGGGATTCATGACCACGCCCCGCCAGGAGTGGCCGCGCCGCCCGGTCGAGGAGCGGGCGCGGGACTGGGACGAGGTGTATGTCCCGGGAGCGCTGCTGCCGATCATCGAGCGGCAGGCCGACCGGTGCATGGACTGCGGCGTACCGTTCTGCCACGAGGCGTGCCCGCTCGGCAACCTGATCCCCGAGTGGAACGACCTGGTCTCCCGCGACGGCTGGCGCGCGGCGAGCGACCGGCTGCACGCCACGAACAACTTCCCCGAGTTCACCGGCCGGTTGTGCCCAGCGCCGTGCGAGGCCGGGTGCGTGCTCGCCATCAACCAGCCCGCGGTCACCATCAAGAACGTCGAGGTCGCCATCGCCGAACGCGCCTGGGCCGACGGTTTCACGACACCCCGGCCACCGGACCGGCTCTCCGGGCGGACCGTGGCGGTGGTCGGCTCCGGACCCACCGGCCTGGCCGCCGCCCAGCAGCTGACCCGGGCCGGGCACACGGTCGCCGTCTTCGAGAAGGACGACCGGCTCGGCGGACTGATGCGCTACGGCATCCCCGAGTACAAGATGGAGAAGCGGCACCTGGAGCGACGGCTGGCCCAGATGCGCGCCGAGGGCACCAGGTTCCGCACGTCGACGGTGATCGGCCAGGACATCGGGGCGACCGAACTGCGTGCGCGCTACGACGCGGTGGTGATCGCCACGGGAGCGACGGCGTGGCGTGATCTGGCCGTGCCGGGGCGGGAGTTGACCGGCGTCCACCAGGCGATGGAGTACCTGCCGCTGGCCAACCGGGTCCGCGAGGGCGACCTGGCGGCCTCCCCCCTCTCCGCCGCCGGCCGGCACGTCGTCATCGTGGGCGGCGGGGACACCGGGGCGGACTGTCTGGGCACCGCGGTACGCGAAGGGGCCGCGTCCGTCACGCAGTTGGACATCTACGCCCAGCCGGGCACCGGACGCGACGAGGACGCGGAGCCCTGGCCGACGTATCCGAGGATCTACCGCCTGTCGGCCGCGCACGAGGAGGCCGGCGAGCTGCGGACGGCGCCGGCGGCCGACGTGGACGCGCGGCTCTTCGCGGCGTCCACGCTCCGCTTCGCCGGGGACGCGGCGGGGCGGGTGCGGTCGCTGCACCTGGTCGAGGTGGACGCGGGGCGCCGTCCGGTCCCCGGCTCCGGGCGGACGCTCCCGGCCGACCTCGTTCTGCTCGCCCTCGGCTTCTCCGGGCCCGACCGGGCGGACGGCCTGGTGGACCAGCTCGGTCTGGGGTTGGACCCGCGCGGCACGATCACCCGCGACGCGGAGTTCGCGACGAACGTCCGGGGCGTGTTCGCCGCCGGTGACGCGGCGCGCGGCCAGTCGCTGATCGTGTGGGCGATCGCGGAGGGGCGGGCGGTGGCGGCGGCCGTCGACCGCCACCTCACCGGGACGTCACGGCTGCCGGCGCCGATCGGGCCGTACGACCGGCCCATGGTGGTGTGACGGTCGGGTGACCGGATCTCGCCGTCGGGCGCGGCGGATCTCGGGGCGCCCCCGGATACGCCGAGGGGCGGGCCGCTGCCGCCGGGGATGCGTCCGGTCGGTCGCGGCCCGCCCCTCGGGTGGCCGTTCCTGCGTGGTCAATTCAGTAAAAGAATAAGGAAGTCAACTTCAAGCATGGCGGGGTTGAGGTGGCTGGAGAAGTAAAAAGCATGCGGTACAGGTCGGTTCAGGACAGCAGGAAGTCTGCCTCTCCCGCCTTCGCGCCCTCGATGAAGGCGGTCATCTCGTCGCTGGTGTAGATGAGCGCCGGTCCGTCCGGGTCGGTCGACTGGCGGACGGCGATCCGGCCGTCGGCCAGCTTCATCGCCTCCAGGCAGTTGCCGCCGTTCCCGCCGCTCCACGGCTTGTGCCAGCCTTCGCTTCCCAAGTCCCGCGCGGGCATGCCGTTGTAGACGCTCAGGCGCGGTTTGATGCGGTCCATTCACAGCTCCTTGCGGAGATCCAGGAGGATCTCCTTCGTGCGATGTGCCGTAGCGGCCTGCGCCGCCATGCGGTCCATGACCTCGAGGTGGGTCGCCACCTCCGCGCGCGCGTCCAGGTAGACGGCGCCGGTCAGGTACTCGCTGTAGACCATGTCCGGCAGTTCTGACATGGCAAAACGAAACAGCACGAAGGGCCCGAACGTGCCGGGGTGCGGCCCCGAGGAGAACGGGGCGATCTGCAGGGTCACATGGGGCAGCTTCGTGGCTTCGAGCAGTCTGTCGATCTGCGCGCGCATCACCTCCGGGCCGCCGACCGGGCGGCGCAGCACCGTCTCGTCCATGACAACCCAGAACCGGGGCGCGTCCGGGCGGGTGAGCAGTCCCTGGCGCTGCATGCGCAGCGCGACGTGGCGTTCGATGTCGTCCGGCTCGGTCTGTCCGATGGCGCCCGACCTCAGGACGCCGCGCGCGTACTCCTCGGTCTGCAGCAGACCGGGCACGAAGTGCGGCTCATAGGACCGGATCAGCGCGGCGGCGCCCTCCAGGCTGACGTGCATCGAGAACCAGCCGGGCAGGATGTCGTGGAACCGCTGCCACCAGCCGGGCCGGTTCGCCTCCTCGGCCAGCTGGACGAAGGCCTCGGCCTCCGCGTCGGAGACGCCGTAGGACTTCAGGAGCAGTTGGAGGTACGGGATCTTGAGGGAGACCTCGGCCATCTCCATCCGGCGGACCGTGGCGGGCGCGACGCGGAGGATGCGGGCGGCCTCCTCGCGCTTGAGCCCGGCGCGTTCCCGCAGGTCCAGCAGACGCCGGCCGAGGACGACCTGGCCGACCGTCGGCGCGGACCGCGGCTCGCTCACGCTCGACCTCCACGAGTGATTCAGGCACGGCTGATGCAGGCACGAGGGGCTCCGGCACGATCGATTCCGGACAGCCCTGCGGCGCCATTCGAAGATGCGTTCGAAGTTCTGCGCTGCGGGCAGATCCTCGGAGATCCCAACTGGCGCCGCTCGACGTGCTGTTGCATGCAGTGTGCCATGGCCGCCGACCGAGTCACACAGCACTCTGCATTTTTCATAGTGACACTTGCCAAGTGTTCACGGCGGGGCGATAGTGGCAAGCGTGATTCCGTCCGCGCCCTTAGGAACAGACGCCGCCGCAGGCCGCCTCGGTCTCGGTGCCGCTTCGGGAGCCGTCCCCGCCGGGACCGCCGCCGAGCGCCGGTTCCGGTTCGAGCTGGCCGCACACCCGGGCTCCCCCGCCCAGGCGAGACGCCTGACACGGGCGCGGCTGACCGGCTGGTCGGTGTGCGAGGACACCTGCGACACCGCGGTCCTGGTCATCTCCGAGCTGGTCACCAACGCCATAGTGCACACCGCGAGCAGCCATGTCGTCTGCGAGCTGCACGACGGTGACGACCTGGTGCGCATAGCCGTTCGGGACCAGGGGTGCGCCCCCGGCGAGCCCCGGCCGTCCGCGCAGCAGCCCGAGGAGGAGCACGGACGGGGACTGCTCCTCGTCGAGGCCATGTGCCACGCCTGGGGCGCCCAGGAGCACGGACCCGGACTGCTGGTCTGGGCGGAGCTGCCGCGCCGGACGGACGCGCCCCGCGAGGACACCGGCCCGTGCAACGACCTGGGCTGGGGAGCCCGGCCCAAGCCGGGACCGGCCGGGGGCGCGGGCGACGAGGACGAGGCGGAGGCCTTCCTCGACGGGGGTCACGGGGACTTCGGGACGGGGACCGCATGGGTGTGAGCGATGGATCCGGCGCCGGCCGGGTGATCGCCCTCGACACCCTGATCCGCCTGGGGCGCACGCTGCACACACCGGGTACGCCCCGGCGGCTGGCCGTCCCGGACGGGATGACCGCGCCGCTGGGCTGCGATGCCGTGGCGACGCCCGCCGGCCTCGGACCACAGGTGATGCCCCGGCTGCCGCGCGTCGGATGCGTGTACGCCGACGACGCGCACTGGTGGTGGATGGTCCCCTCCGACTCCGACTACGCCCTGGACTGGCCCGCTCCGGCGCGCTACGCCGCGGGCGCACTCCTCCCGGACGCCTCGAACGCCCCCGGCCTCATCCACAAGCCGGACGGCACGGTTCCGTACACCCCGCCGATCCCGCTGTATCTCGCGCTCTGCCGGCTGACCGGAACCACCCCCTCCTGGTCGCGGCCGATCAGCGCGTAACCCCCGGGGCCGGGCCGAGCGCCCTCCCCCGGGACGTACAAGCCGCCTGGCGGGCTCCGCGGGTGGGCGCGTGGGGCGCCCGCCCGCGGAGCGCAGGAGCGCGAGGGGTGACCCGCCGGACGGAACACCCAGCGTGCGCGGCACGGGGGCCTGCGCCGCACGGGCCGCACGGGTCTCCGGCCCGCGCACGCCCGCGTACTCCTCGGATCCGGCTCCGCGCCCTGCCCCGACGGCGGTTCCCCCGCGATAGTGGCGTTCGTCCACGACCGGGGAGGGTGTCGGTGGGGAAGAAGGCGGACGCGGGTGAGCCGCAGCCGTCCGCGTCTGAGCGGCTGCTGTTCGGCGGACCACTGCGCTACGACATGGGGTGGAACCAGCACCGGGACGCCTTCCTGGAGCTGGGCTTCCGCGCCATGATGACCCGGCTGCCGTCGATGCTGGGGGCGAGCTTCGGGCTGGCCTGGCGGGCCGATCCGCGGGCCGCGCGCATCGTGGTGGCCGCGGAGGTCGGCCGGGGCGCGGCCCAGGCGGTCAGCCTCCTCGCGGTCAACAAGGTGCTGAGCCGGCTGATCAACGGCGGCACCATCGAGGACCGCCTGCACGACGCGCTCCCCGCCCTGGTCACGATGGCCTGCGTGATGCTGGTCGCGGCGCTGCTGCGGGCCGCGTCGACGTTCGCCACCGGCCGGCTCGAACCCAAGGTCGAGCGGGTCGCCACCGAGCTGTATCTGGAGCGCGCGGCGGCGGTGGAGCTGGCCGCGATCGAGGACCACGCGTTCCACAAGCTGCTGGACACCGCGCAGTACGGCGCCGGCGCCGGCCGCCGCATGATCTCCAACGCCACCCGGGTGCTGAACGCGACCATCTCGCTGATCACCGCGGCCGGCGTACTCACCGTGCTGCATCCGGCGCTGCTCCCGCTGCTGGTGACGATGACGGTGCCGAGCGCCTGGGGCGCCCTGACGAACGCCCGCCGCCAGTACGAGTCGTTCCACGTCTGGGTGCAGCACGTCCGCGCCGGCCAGCTGATCGGCTCCCTCCTCACCGAGCAGGGCGCGGCGCCGGAGATCCGCGTCCACGGGGTCGGCCCGTTCCTGCTCCGCCACTTCCGTGAGATGTCGGAGAGCGCGGAGGCGGAACAGGAACGGCTGGCTCGGCTGGCGGCCCGCACCGGACTGGTCGCGGCGGCCTGGACGGGCCTCGCCACCGCCGCGACGTACGCGACCCTGGGCGGACTGCTGCTCTCCGGCGCGATGGCGCTCTCGGTGGCCGGTACGGCCGTGCTCGCGATCCGCAGCGGCTCCGAGAGCCTGCAGAACCTCGTCCTGGAGATCAACCAGCTCCACCAGGAGGCCCTGTTCGTCGGCGACCTGCACCGGATGTACGCCGAGGCCGCCGAGCGCGCGATCCCGCTCGGCGGCGCCGACCTGCCAGAGGAGCCGCGGGAGATCCGCTTCGAGCACGTCACGTTCGGCTATCCCGGCGAGAACACCCGCCCCGCGCTCGACGACATCACCCTCACGCTCCCGCTCGGCCGGATCGTGGCCCTGGTCGGCGAGAACGGGTCGGGCAAGACGACCCTGATCAAGCTGCTGGCCGGCCTCTACCAGCCGGACGCGGGCCGCATCCTGTGGGACGGCGTCGACGCGGCGACCGCGGACCGGCACCAACTGGCGGAGCGGATCGCGATGGTGGCACAGGACTTCAAACGGTGGCCGTTCACGGCCCGCGTCAACGTCGCCATCGGCCGTTCCTCCGCGCCGCTCACCGACGAGCGCGTGGCGGGTTCGGTCAGCGAGGCCGGTGCCGAGAAGGTGGTCGCGGATCTGCCGCGCGGCCTGGACACCCTGCTGGCCCGCAACTTCAGCGGCGGCCACGAGCTGTCCGGCGGCCAGTGGCAGCGGCTCGGCATCGCGCGGGCCGCCTACCGCAAGGGGCTGATCCTGGTCGTGGACGAGCCGACGGCGGCGCTGGACGCCCGGGCCGAGCTGGCGGTCTTCGACAAGATCCGCGCGCTGGCGGGCGCCGGCCAGACCGTCGTCCTCATCACGCACCGGCTGGCCTCGGTACGCCACGCCGACCTGGTGCACGTCCTGGAGCAGGGGCGGCTGGTGGAGTCGGGAACCCCCGAGGAGCTGCTGGCCATCGGCGGGGTCTACGCGGAGCTGTACTCGCTCCAGGCGGACCAGTTCACGGTGAAGCTGCCCACCCCGAAGGCGGGCTGACCTCCTCAGGCGATGGCGTCGACCGGGTCGCCGCCGCGGACGATCACCAGGAAGGTGTCCGTCACGAGGTCCATGACGACCTCGGCGGGCAGGCCCTCCAGGCGCCGCGCCCGCGCGAACTCCTCGGCCGGCCACGACCCCCGCGGCCCACCGGCGGGAAAGCGCTCAAGCACGGTTCGCCCGTTCACCCTGTACCTCCATGTCGCGCTGTACTCGAAGAGTTAGACGCAACCATGCGGTGAACGGCGCGGGAAATGACGGTACTGAGACAAAGTTGACACCCGTTCACTCCGGAGGGTGAGCAGACGGTCACTTTTCCGCACCTTCCGGACACGTTCCGCGTCAGTCCGGGTACTCGTCGTGATACCGGACGCGCTCGCTGCCCGCGGGCGCCCCCTGCGCCGACGCCCGCCCCCCGCGGCCTCTCCCACTCCTCCTGCCTGCCCAGCGCGGTCAGGTCGAGCAGACTGGTGGTCGAGCCGAGCCCGTCGAGCCCGCGCGCGAACGTCGAGTAGGTATGGAAGACACGGTCCCGGTCGCGCAGGAAGCAGCTCACGCCCGGCGCGCAAACTCATCGCCGTCCGGGGGTCTGGGGGTCTGGGGGTCTGGGGGTCTGGGGGTCTGGGGGTCTGGGGAGGATGTCGCGGGAGTTCGCCACGAGGTTCGGGGCGCAGGGCGGTATGAGGCGCGGGGGGGCGGGGCGAGGCGCGGGGTGCGGGGCCGGGGGCGGCGCGCGGGGGGCGAGGCGGGGCGCAAGGCGCGGCGCGAAGCCCGGGGTGCTGCGCGGGACGCGGAGTGCGGCGCGGGTCAAGTGGTCAGACCGGTATGGGCAGTTCGATCGCGCGCAGTCCCGCCGTCCCCCGTGCCCGGTCGAACTCGGCCAGCAGCCGGGTGAGTTGCTCGGTGTGCCGGGGCGTGAGCCGGCCCGTGTCGTCGAGGTGGACGGCGCACGCGGTGGTGGTGTCGACGAGCCGTTCCAGGACGGCCGCGATGACGTCGGTGCCCTCGGTGTGCCGGGCGATCGCGGGGAGTTCGGCGGCCGAGAGGGCGATCGCGCCCCGTGCCTCGGAGAGCGTGCGGTAGGCCTCGCGGCGGAGCGTCCAGCGGGCGGCACGGTCGTCGGACTCGCTCAGCACATGGACGAGGTAGGCGTGCGCGGCGGCGCCCGCCTCCGCGAGCCGGGCGCGCACGCCCCCGCCGCGCTTCCCCGGCATCGGCAGATGCCCCACGACCAGGACGATCGCGCAGGCCAGCAACGTCTCGCCGAGCCGGCTGGCCGACGCCTCCGGTTCGCCGCCGACCATGACCAGGGAGAGCACCAGCACGGTCACGACGGCGGTCTGGGCGGCGAAGTGCCGGGTGGCCACGGGAATCAGCGCGCCGCTGAGCGCGACGAGCACGACCAGCCCCGCGGGCCGGGGCAGTACGGCGGCGAACCCGGCGAACACGAGCGCCCCGAGCACGGTCCCCGCCGCCCGGCACAGCACCCGCGAGGCGAGCGGCCCCAGGTCGGGCTTGACGAGGAAGACGGCCGTGGCGGGCAGCCAGTACCAGTGCGTGTACTGCCCGTACCACCGGGACTGGTGCAGTGCCTGCGCCACGGCCGCGCTGGCGCCGAAGCAGAGCGCGACCCGCAGCCCGTACTCCCGCCCGCCGGCCCCGAAGGCGGCGCGGAACAGGGCGGTCGGCGTGCGCCGGCGCGTGTGCAGATCGCTGCCGTCGGTCTGGTCGAAGGCGTCCGCCGCGTGCAGCAGTGCGTCGTCGAGCGCCCGCAGCGCGGGTGCCGAACGCGTCGGCGCGGGCAGCGGCCCCCCGGGCGTGCTCTCCCGTACGGCGGCGGCGAGCCGGCGCGGCCCCTCGGCGGCGCGGGCCGCCACCGGCTCCCCGGCCCAGGCGAGCGCCGTCGCCGCCTCGGCGAGGGGCAGCGCGGCGGCGTACTGCCCGTGCAGCCGCCGCTCCGCCGCGGAACTGGCGTACCGCCGCAGCCGGGGTCCGGCCAGCGCGTCCTGGGCGTGGTCGAGAGCGGCGGTGAGTGCGGCGCGGCGGTCCGTCGCCTTCGGGCCGCCGACGGCGTCGAGCAGTGCGGCGACCGCGTCGTACACGGCGGCGACGGCGTGCCGCTCCCCGTCGAAGCGGTAGTCACCGGCGATCGCGCCGGGGGTGGGCAGTGCGAGCCGCAGCACGATCAGCCACCCGGCCCCGGCGAGGAAGACGGCCGCGCGCACCCACCCCGGCTCGGGCAGCGGCATCCCGGCCCCGATCGCCGTGGCGACGAGCAACTGCGTCCCGGCCCCCGAGGCGATGGGCCCGATCGCGCTGAAACCACCGGCGACCAGCCCGACAACGGTCAGCAGCAGCGTCAGTACGACAGCCCCGGCGTGCTGTCCGGCGTAGGTCCCGGTCAGCAGTCCGGCCGCACCCGCGAGCGCGGGGCCGCCGAGCCGCTTGACGGAGGCCCGCCGGCTGCCGGGCCGGTCGTTGATCCCGGCGAACATGGCACCGAGCGCCGCGACCACCCCGAGCGAGGTGCGCCCGGCGAGCACGGCCACGAGGAGCAGCGGCCCGGCCGTCAGTGCCCCTCTGACCACCGCGCTCCACGGTACCGGGCCGCGCTGGGCACGAAGGGTGTGGGCGAGCCAGGGCGGAAGAGGGATTGCGGCGACTCGGCGGGACACAGGGCTCCTGTCGGTGCGAGGGCGAATGCCTTCGGGCGACGGTGGCCGGGGCTGCGAGCTGCGTTCCTCCACGGTACTGCGGGTTCTCGTGGGGAAACGGGGCTGTCGTGTTGCCAGGGCGTGACGGTTGGCGCGGAAGACGGTTTCTTTATGAACGCAACGCCGACGCGGCGCCCCTGAGAGCGGCGCCGTACCGGCGCCGGTACGGATGACGGACCGGCGACGGACCGATGGGCAGGGAAAACCGGATGCGGACGCCGTCACCCCCGTGATGGGGTGGCCGCCGCCGGTCATCGACCCCCGGGAGACCCCGTGCTCGAACGCGTCACCGCCCCCGCGCTCTTCCCACCGCCCACGTACTCCCATGCCTCCGTCGTCGAGGCCGGGACGAAGCTCGCCTTCCTCGCGGGGGCGGTGCCCCTCGACGCCGGCGGCGAACTGGTCGGCGCGGGCGACCCGGTCCGGCAGGCGGAACGGGTGGTGGCGAATCTCGGCGAGCAACTGCGGGCGGTCGGGAGCGACTTGGCGCATGTCATAGCGACCGACGTGTACGTCGTCAGCGGCGAACCCTCGGTTCTCTCCGCCGTCTGGGAGGTGGTCGAGGCATCCGGACTCAGCGCGGGACCGCACTCCTCGACACTCATCGGCGTGGCCTGCCTCGGCTACACCGGCCAGCTCGTGGAGATCACGGCGACAGCCGTGGTCCCCGAACCGACCGTCGGGGAGACCGCCGGGACAACTGCCGACACGACCACCGGGACGATTTCCGAGTCTGGGGCGACTGTTGACACGGCGGTCTTCGGCTCGGCGGAGGGCGCGCTGTGACGGGTGCCGGGAGCGCCGTCGTCATCCGTCGCGCCACCGGTCCCGACGCGCGCGCCGCCGCCGATGTGTGGCTGTCCTCCTTCGTCGCCGCGCTGCCCACGGTCGTCAGCCCGCGCTCCGCCGACGAGGTGCGCGGCCACTTCCGGGACGTGGTGGTCCCGCTGCGCGAGACCTGGGTGGCCGAGGCGGCCGGCGGGGACGGGATCGTGGGAGTGATGGTCCTCGCCGACGACCTGCTCTCCCAGCTGTACCTCTCCCCCGACTGGCGCGGACGCGGCCTCGGCGACCGTTTCGTCCGACTCGCCAAGGAGCGCAGCCCCCAGGGCCTCCGCCTCTGGACCTTCCAGGTCAACAAGCCGGCCCGCCGCTTCTACGAACGGCACGGCTTCGTCGCCGTCGAGCACACGGACGGCGGCGGCAACGAGGAACGCGAGCCGGACGTGCGGTACGTGTGGCGGCCGTAGCGCTCCTCCGTCAGTGACGTGCGTTCCGGACCGGTCCGACGGCGTGACGGCAGCCACCAACGGCCCCCGCCGGAGCGCTTGCCTCACAGGTAGGCGGGTGCGTTGAGGAGGGGTGCCCGTACGTGCGGCCCAAGCCAACTTTCTGCGTTCCGCTCCCCTCGACGACCCTCCATCCCGCGCCGCCTACGACCGGACGCTCAGCCCCGCCGCTCCCGCCGCCGTCCGCAGCACGTCGCGCAGCATCGTCGGGGTGAGCTTGCCGGTGAAGGTGTTGCGCTGGCTGACGTGGAAGCAGCCGAAGAGGTCCAGGGCCGGCCGGCCGCTCGACGGGTCCAGCCGGACGTGTGCCCCGTGGGTGAAGACGGGCCGTGGTCTGGGCACGGTCCACCCGGCCGCCGTGAACGCGGGCAGCGCCGCCTGCCAGCCGTAGGCCCCGAGCACGACGACGGCCCGCAACGTCGGCCGTAGCAGGGTCAGTTCCTCGACGAGCCACGGCCGGCAGGTGTCCCGCTCCTCGGGTGTCGGCTTGTTGGCGGGCGGCGCGCAGTGCACCGGCGACGTCACCCGCACGCCGTACAGCTCCAGGCCGTCCCGCGCGCTCACCGAGGTCGGCTGCGAGGCGAGCCCCACGTCGTGCATCGCCTCGTACAGCACATCCCCGGAACGGTCCCCGGTGAACATCCGCCCGGTACGGTTGCCGCCGTGCGCGGCCGGCGCGAGCCCGACGATCAGCAGCGACGCGTCGGCGGGCCCGAAGCCGGGCACCGGGCGCCCCCAGTAGGTCCAGTCGGCGAACGCGGCGCGCTTGGTACGGGCGACCTCCTCACGCCAGTCCACCAGCCTCGGACAGGCCCGACAGTCCGCTATGCGCCGGTCCAGCTCGGGGAGGTCCATCTCCTCACCGTAGCCCCGGCGGGCCGCCCCGGAAGATCCGCCCGGTGGTGCTGCCGGCCTTCCTGCCGCGCACGGCAAAACCGGGCCG
Source organism: Streptomyces sp. NPDC005423 (assembly GCF_040606415.1). Taxonomy (NCBI): domain Bacteria; kingdom Bacillati; phylum Actinomycetota; class Actinomycetes; order Kitasatosporales; family Streptomycetaceae; genus Streptomyces; species Streptomyces sp. NPDC005423. Next base: position 48,165 of record NZ_JBEXET010000041.1, read on the forward strand.
GGCCGGACGGCTCCGGGTACTAAAGTCGGAGCATGGCTTCCGAGGGTGTGGACGACGCCGGCAAGGACGGCGCGACCGGCGAGACGAACCGTGACACCGACGCGGCAGCGGCCCCGGGCGCCGGCGGCCCGAGCGCTACCGAGCCGGGCGCTACCGAGGCGGAGACCGACGAGGCGGCCGCCCAGGCGATCGCCGCCGCCGTGGCCGCCGGGCCGGCGAGCGGCGAGAGCGTACGGGTCGACAGCTGGATCTGGTCCGTCCGCCTGGTCAAGACCCGCTCGATGGGTGCCGCCGCGTGCAAGGGCGGCCACCTCCGTGTCAACGGCGAGCGCGTGAAGCCCGCCCACTCCCTGCGCGTCGGTGACGAGGTGCGTCTGCGCCAGGAGAACCGGGAGCGGATCGTCGTCGTGAAGCGCCTCATCCGCAAGCGCGTCGGCGCCCCGGTCGCCGTCCAGTGCTACATCGACAACTCCCCGCCGCCCCCGCCCCGCGAGGCCATCGCCCCGGCCGGCATCCGCGACCGAGGCGCCGGCCGCCCCACCAAGCGCGACCGCCGCGACCTGGAACGCCTGCGCGGGCTGGGCGGACTGGGCGGCCCAGGCGCACCTGGTGGATTGAGCGGCCCGGGCCAGTTGGGCGGACCGGGGGCGGGCGGCCGGGGCCGGGGCCGCAACAGCCCGGGTGGTGGGTCAAGTAGCCCTAGGCCATGACTCGTTGTGACCTGGCTTGACCCGACGTGAGCCGCCCTTACGTGACCTCACGTGATCCGACGTGACGCTGTGTGGAACGAGCGGCGGCCGGCCCGTGCCGCCACCTCGTGCCTCCGGCTGCCCCCGCCTCCGCTCCGCCCCGTTGCCACGCGCCGTCCCCCCTGCGGCTCCATGGTCAGGCGGAGCCGTACCGCATTGTTCGCCGTCACCGTCGCACGGTCACGCGCGCTCGCCCCGCCGCAGCGGTCGTCGGAGCAGCCGGAGCAGGTCCGTGTTGTGTCGCCGCCGGGCCCAGGCGATGAAGACCAGCGGCACTATCAGGATCAACGGGGTCGCCGCGTTCTGACCGTGGAACGCGGTGAGCTGGACTATGAACGCGCCCACCATCAGCGCACTCAGCGCCATCGCCGCCACCGACTGGAGGACCGGCACCAACAGGGCGACGGCCCCAGCTAGTTCGAGGGCGCCGATGGTGTACATGGCACCGCTCCCCCAGCCGATCTTGTCGAAGGACTCGACCGCGGACGGGTGCGCGATCAGCTTGGGGAGGGCGCTCGCGATTCCGTAGAACAGCGCCAGCACGATCTGCAGCCCGCGCAGGGCGGCCCGCGCCCGGCGCCCCCGGACGGTCGAGGGCTCGGCGACGACGGTTCGGGACGCGACGGGAGCGGTGGGAGAGAGGGGAGGGACGGGAGGGACGGGGGTGGTGGTCTCGGGCATGAGATCTCCTGAGGAAGCGGTCCGTGGCGGTTCGTGTGCTGTCGCAGAGGTAGACCGGCCCTCACCCCCGAACTCATCGCCGCGGTGCGCGATTTACCTGGCTAATCTCTCGCGGTCGTCACAGCCCTCACCCATATCCGGTCGGGTGTCAGATAGCTCTCCACTCTCAGCCCCGCCTCCTTCAACGCCTCCTCGAACTGGACCCGGCTCAGCGGCCGGGAGAGAAACGTCTGCGTCCAGGCCCCGTCCGGAAACGCGTACTCCGCGCGCACCGCGTTGACCCCGTCCCCGACCGGGTCCGCCGACGCTATCCGTACGGTGAAACCGCTGGGGTCGACCCGCTCGCGTGGCAGGTTCGAGTGATAGTCCTCGCCCTCCCGCTGGATCAGCACACAGCCGCCGGGCGCGACATGGCGCACACAGGTGCGCAGGAGCCCTCGCCGTACCTCGGCGTCCCTGGCGTGGACCAGGAACGACGCGAGCATCACCACGTCGAAGGTCTCGCCCAGGTCCAGCTCCTCGATGGGGCCGCAGATCGTGCGCGCCCCGTGGACCCGCTCCAGCATGTCGGCCGACTCGTCGACCGCCGTGACCGTGAACCCACGCTCCAGGAGCGGGTGGGTCACCCGGCCCACGCCGCTGCCCAGCTCCAGGATGCGCGCGCCCGCCGGCACGGCCGCCGCGATGACGTCCGGCTCCTGTCCCACCGGCAGCCGCGAGTAGAGCTCCACCGCGCAGCCGTCCGGAGTGATCGCCCCCGGTCCCGTCCCCTCGTACCCCTCACGCATTTCGCTTCGCATGCCCGTCCAACGGCCCGCAGCCGCACAGCCGTTCCCCCCTCGCACTGGTTCACCCGTACGAGTCAACTCGGCCGGAACGGGAACTCGCCGCGACCGGCTCCGCCGGATCCGGCGCCGTCAGAACGGGGTCGCCCGAGACGGACCGGACCGGTTCGGTTCGGTGTCGGCCGGCTCGGTGTCCTCGCGGACCGCCCGGAACCGTCGCCGGAAGTCGGCGCTCGGGCAGTTCGTCGGCGCCGGCGGCACGGTGCGGTGCGCCTCCCTGTGGAGTACGTCCGCTGCGGAGAGTACGTTGCAAGGAGGAGTGGTGGTCCCTATGCGTACGGGAAGTGAGCCGAGGACAGCGCGCAGTGCGCTGCGGGCGCGGTTGTGGCTGAGCGTGTGGGGGCTGGTCTGGGCGATCTTCGGGACGGCAGCCTTCGCGCTCGCCGGGCGCCCCGGGTGGGCGGTGGCCTGTGGGGTGCTGTGGCTGGTCGTCACGGTCGACCTGGCGATGATCCTCAGGCACCTGCGCCAGGGCCCGCACTACCAGCCCGGCCCGGACATCCCGCCGTACCGGCCGCCGGAGCACCGCGATCCCTAGTGCCGTGACCGCTGGCCCCGGCCGGCGGAAGGGTCAGGAGTCGAAACGCGCGGCCTTCAGGTACTGCGGGTTGGGGTCGAGCGCCGCGGCCAGGCGGAAGTGGCGCTTGGCCTGGTCGTTGCGGCCCTGCCGCTCGTAGGTGCGGGCGAGCGCGAAGTGCGCGAAGGCGTTGTCCGGCTCCCGCTCCAGGACGATGGTGAACTCAAGCTCCGCGGGGCGTAGTTGAGCGGCGGCGAAGAAGGCACGCGCGCGCAGCAGGCGGGCGGCGGTGTTCTCCGGGTGTGCGGCGATGACACGGTCGAGCAACTTCACCGCGCCCCGCGGGTCCCGTGCGTCGAGCAGTTGCTCGGCGGCACGGAAGTCGATGACATGTGTCTCCGGAGTACGTCCGGTCGTTCCGCTGGTCTCGGGCACGGCGCATTCCTTCCCTTGCTGGGAGGTTTCAACGCGCGGACCGGCGAACGCTATTCCTGGGGTGGCTTCGGGGACCCATGGGCTCTGCGCACGAGTCCGTCCCAGATGTCCTGTACGCGTCGTTCCAGCACCTCAAGGGGGACGTCGTTGTCGATCACGATGTCCGCGACGGAGAGGCGCTTCTCGCGCGTCGCCTGGGCGGCCATACGCGCGCGTGCGTCCTCTTCGGTCATCCCCCGCAGCCGCACCAGGCGGTCGAGCTGGGTCTCGGGGCTCGCGTCCACGACGATCACCAGGTCGTAGAGCGGCGCGAGAGCGTTCTCGGCGAGGAGTGGTACGTCGTGGACCACCACGGCGTCCTCGGGCGCCGCGGCTTCGAGTTCCCGGGAGCGCCGGCCGACCAAGGGGTGCACGATCGCGTTGAGCGCGGCGAGCTTCTCGGGGTCGGCGAAGACGACGGCCCCCAGCTTCGGCCGGTCGAGGCTGCCGTCCGCGGCGAGCACGTCCGGTCCGAATGCCTCGACGACCGACGCCAGCCCGGGCGTACCCGGCGCGACGACCTCACGCGCGATGCGGTCCGCGTCGATCAGCACGGCGCCGTTCGCGACGAGCAGCCGCGACACTTCACTCTTGCCGGCGCCGATTCCGCCGGTCAGGCCCACCGTCAGCATGAGCCGAGCTTAGGGCTTGGCGCCGACGGGCGTGCGGCGGGCGTCAGTTGTCGCCTGTTCGTTCCGCGCACCGGATGTCAGTTGTCCCCCTCGCGCTCCGCCAGGAAGCGCTCGAACTCCATGCCGATCTCGTCCGCGGAGGGGATGTCGACGGGCTCGGCGAGCATGTTGCCCCGGCTCTCGGCGCCGGACGCGGCGTCGTACTGGTGCTCAAGACCCTGGACGAGCGCCACGAGTTCCTCGTCGCCCTCCTGGATCTGGCGGTCGATCTCCGTCTGCGTGCGGTGGGCGTCGGTGCGCAGGGCGTGCGCGATGCCCGGGAGGACCAGTCCGGTGGCGGCCGTGATGGCCTCCAGGACGGTCAGCGCCGCGTCCGGGTAGGCGGAGCGCGCGATGTAGTGCGGGACGTGCGAGGCGACACCCAGGACGTCGTGTCCGGCCTCCATGAGGCGGTACTCGACGAGCGCCTCGGCGCTGCCGGGAACCTGTGCCTCCTCGAAGGGGCTGCGGTGGCCCGGGACGAGGTCCGTGCGGTTGCCGTGCGGGGTGAGGCCCACGGGGCGGGTGTGCGGGACGCCCATCGGGATGCCGTGGAAGTTCACGGAGAGGCGGACGCCGAGCCGCTCCACGATCTGTTGGACGGCCGCGGCGAAGCGCTCCCACTCCACGTCCGGCTCGGGGCCGGAGAGCAGCAGGAAGGGTGCCCCGGTGGCGTCCTGGACCAGTCGTACGTCGAGCGTGGGCTCCTCGTACTCGGTCCAGCGGTCCCGCTTGAAGGTGAGCAGCGGGCGCCGGGCGCGGTAGTCCACGAGCCTGTCGTGGTCGAACCGGGCGACCACCTGGTGGGGCAGCGAGTCGAGAAGGCGCTCGACGATCTGGTCGCCGGTCTCGCCCGCGTCGATGTACCCGTCGAAGTGGTAGAGCATGACAAGTCCGGCCGACTCCTGGGCGAGCGCCATGTCGACGACTGCCAGGCCCTTCGGCTCCCATGCGTACAAACCCTGCGGATCAAGCACTGTGACCGCTCCTCCTCGTGTTCGTACTGCACAACGCGGCCCGGGACAGGGGCATTCCCGTCCGCTTCTCTGATCAGGCGCTTTTCACCGGCTTTTCTCGCGCCGGTCCACCGGTCCGCCGTGCCCCGCTCCACCGCCTCACCAGGAGTCGGAGGGACTTGGGCGGAGAGCACGCGCGCGTGGACGGCGACCGGCCGGCCCGGACCGACGACCGGCCGGCCCGGACCGACGACCGCGCCGGGACAGGCAAGAGGGGCCGCACCAAAAGGTGCGGCCCCTCTCGAACTACCGGCTAAACCTCAGCGGCAGCGTTCAGCTCTGGCCACCGGCCAGCTTCTCGCGCAGTGCGGCAAGCGCCTCGTCCGAGGCCAGTGCGCCGGAGTTGTCCGGGCCCTCGGAGGAGTACGAGCCACCGCCACCGCCGCCACCACCGGACGCGGCCGGAGCCGCACCCGCGGTGTCGCCGCCCTCGGCCGCCGCCTGGGCGTCGGCCTCGCGGGACTTGATGACCTGCGCCTGGTGCTGCTCGAAACGCTGCTGCGCCTCGGCGTACTGGGTCTCCCACACCTCGCGCTGAGCCTCGAAGCCCTCGAGCCAGTCGTTGGTCTCGGGGTCGAAGCCCTCGGGGTAGATGTAGTTGCCCTGGTCGTCGTAGGACGCGGCCATGCCGTACAGCGTCGGGTCGAAGTCGACCGTGGCCGGGTCGCCACCGAAGGCCTCGTTGGCCTGCTTCAGCGAGAGGCTGATGCGACGGCGCTCGAGGTCGATGTCGATGACCTTGACGAAGATCTCGTCGTTGACCTGGACGACCTGCTCCGGGATCTCCACGTGGCGCTCGGCCAGCTCGGAGATGTGCACCAGACCCTCGATGCCCTCGTCCACGCGGACGAACGCACCGAACGGAACCAGCTTCGTGACCTTGCCGGGCACGACCTGGCCGATCTGGTGGGTGCGGGCGAACTGCTGCCACGGGTCTTCCTGGGTCGCCTTCAGCGACAGGGAGACGCGCTCACGGTCCATGTCGACGTCGAGAACCTCGACGGTGACTTCCTGGCCGACCTCGACCACCTCGGAGGGGTGGTCGATGTGCTTCCAGGAGAGCTCGGAGACGTGGACCAGACCGTCGACGCCACCCAGGTCCACGAAGGCACCGAAGTTGACGATCGAGGAGACCACGCCGGAGCGGACCTGACCCTTCTGGAGGGTCGTGAGGAACGTCTGGCGGACCTCGGACTGCGTCTGCTCCAGCCAGGCACGGCGGGACAGGACCACGTTGTTGCGGTTCTTGTCCAGCTCGATGATCTTGGCCTCGAGCTCCTTGCCCACGTAGGGCTGGAGGTCGCGGACGCGGCGCATCTCCACCAGGGAGGCCGGGAGGAAGCCACGGAGGCCGATGTCGAGGATGAGACCACCCTTGACGACCTCGATGACGGTACCGGTGACGATCCCGTCTTCTTCCTTGATCTTCTCGATGGTGCCCCAGGCACGCTCGTACTGGGCGCGCTTCTTCGAGAGGATCAGGCGGCCTTCCTTGTCCTCCTTCTGAAGGACAAGGGCCTCGATCTCGTCACCGACGGCGACGACCTCGTTCGGGTCGACGTCGTGCTTGATCGAGAGCTCGCGGCTCGGGATCACACCTTCGGTCTTATAACCGATGTCGAGCAGGACCTCGTCCCGGTCGACCTTCACGATGACGCCGTCGACGATGTCGCCGTCGTTGAAGTACTTGATCGTCTCGTCGATCGCGGCGAGGAAAGCTTCCTCGTTACCGATGTCGTTGACCGCTACCTGCGGGGTGGTGGCGGTGGTCTCGGTGCTGCTCGTCATGTGGGAAAGGGCTCCGGTACGGACATTGAAGTCGTAGGTACTGCTTACGCCGGGAGCCCGTTTCGCTCTGTACAAGGCCGGACAGCCAAGGAAGCGCCGCTCCGGGACATGGAGTGTCCGGTGGCGCCTCGAAAACCGAGGGGACATACATACAGATGCGAGCGCAACCTGCTACGTCTGAGGTGCGCAGGCCCGCAGCGCAACTTGTAGCATACGGGGGCAGCCGGACAGGGTCAATGCGCGAAGGCGCACACCCGGGGCGGATCACCGCATACCCGGCACAAAACGTGTCCCGCGAGGCCACGCACGCCTGACACACCTCTTCAATGACGCCGTGAAGACGGCCGCACCGCCGAGGTGACGGAAGAGTACGACGAGGGAGCCGATCATCCAAGAGCCCGAAGCGTCCGAGCCGGAAGCCACCCGGCGTGCCGCCGGAACCACGGAGAGTTCCCGGGCCAACCGGGGCTGGTGGGACCGGAACGCGGACGACTACCAGACCGAGCACGGCACCTTCCTCGGTGACGACCGTTTCGTGTGGGGCCCCGAGGGCCTCGACGAGGTGGAGGCGGAACTGCTCGGCCCGCCGGAGGAACTGAAGGGCAAGGACGTCCTGGAGATCGGCGCCGGTGCGGCCCAGTGCTCGCGCTGGCTGGCCGCCCAGGGGGCCCGCCCGGTCGCCCTCGACCTCTCCCACCGCCAGCTCCAGCACGCGCTGCGGATCGGCGGATCGTTCCCCCTGGTCTGCGCCGACGCCTGCGCGCTGCCCTTCGCCGACGGCTCCTTCGACCTGGTCTGCTCGGCGTACGGGGCGCTCCCCTTCGTCGCCGACCCGGTGCTGGTGCTGCGCGAGGCGCGCCGGGTGCTGCGTCCCGGGGGCCGTCTCGTCTTCTCCGTCACGCATCCGGTCCGCTGGGCGTTCCCCGACGAGCCGGGTCCCGAGGGCCTGACAGTGGCGGCCTCCTACTTCGACCGCACGCCCTACGTCGAACAGGACGACGAGGGCCGGGCGAAGTACGTCGAGCACCACCGGACGATCGGCGACCGCGTCCGGGACATCACGGCGTCCGGGCTGCGCCTGGCCGACCTGGTGGAGCCGGAGTGGCCGGCCTGGAACACCGCCGAGTGGGGCGGCTGGTCGCCGCTGCGCGGCCGGCTGATCCCGGGCACGGCGATCTTCGTGTGCGCACGCGACTGAGCGACCGTCCACAGCTCCACGCGCGCGTGCGGGCCGTCCACGCGGGGCGGGCCGCACGCGCGCGGGGAGACGGTTCCGGCGGGCGTACGACACTGGGTACGTGATCCGCTACGAAGCCCTGGACGCGCTGCCCGTGCGCGGTGCCCTGCCCGGACTGGCCGACGCCCTGGAGGGACACGGCACGGCGGTGCTGGTCGCGCCGCCCGGCACCGGCAAGACCACCCTGGTGCCGCTGGCCCTGGCCGGGCTGCTCGACCAACGGCCGGGCCCGCCACGGCGGGTGGTCGTCGCGGAGCCCCGGCGCATCGCGGCGCGGGCGGCGGCCCGCCGGATGGCGTGGCTGCTCGGCGAGAAGACCGGGGAGAGCGTCGGATTCACGGTGCGCGGCGAGCGGGTCGTCGGGCGGCACACGCGCGTGGAGGTCGTCACGACGGGGGTGCTGCTCCAACGGCTGCAACGGGACCAGGAGTTGACGGGCGTCGACGTGGTGGTCCTCGACGAGTGCCACGAACGGCATCTGGACGCGGACACGGTGGCTGCGTTCCTGGTCGACGTGCGGGAGGCGCTGCGGCCCGAGCTGCGTCTGGTGGCCGCGTCGGCGACGACGGACGCGGCCGGGTGGGCGCGGCTGCTGGGCGGTGCGCCGGTGGTCGAGGCGGAGGGTGTCTCGTATCCGGTGGAGGTGGTGTGGACGCCGCCGGCGCGTCCGGTGCGGCCTCCGCACGGGACCCGGGTGGATCCGGCGCAGTTGGCGCACGTGGCGTCGGTGGTGCGGCGGGCGCTGGCCGAGCGGAACGGGGACGTGCTGTGTTTCCTGCCGGGCGTGGGTGAGATCGCCCGTGTCGCCGGGCAGTTGGGAGGGCTGGGCGGTGTCGAGGTGCTCCAGGTGCACGGGCGGGCGCCGGCCACCGTGCAGGACGCGGTGCTCTCCCCGGGGGCGCGGCGGCGGGTGGTGCTGGCGACGGCCGTGGCGGAGTCGTCGCTGACGGTTCCGGGGGTGCGGGTGGTCGTCGACTCCGGGCTGGCGCGCGAGCCCCGGGTCGATCACGCGCGCGGGCTGAGCGCGCTGGCGACGGTGCGGGCGTCGCGGGCGGCGGGACGGCAGCGGGCGGGCCGGGCCGGCCGGGAGGCACCGGGGACGGTGTACCGCTGCTGGGCGGAGGCCGAGGACGCCCGTCTGCCGCGTTTCCCGGCGCCGGAGATCAAGGTGGCCGACCTGACGGCGTTCGCTCTCCAGGCGGCTTGCTGGGGTGACCCGGACGCGTCCGGGCTGGCGTTGCTCGACGCGCCGCCCGGCGGTGCGATGGCGGCGGCGCGCGAGGTGCTGACCGCCGTGGGAGCGGTGGACGCCGGCGGCCGGGCGACGGAGCGGGGGGCGCGGCTGGCTCGGCTGGGACTGCATCCCCGGCTGGGGCGGGCGCTGCTGGACTCGGCGTCCGTCGTCGGTGCCGGGCCGGCCGCCGAGGTGGTCGCGCTGCTCAGCGAGGAGGCTCCGCGGGAGTACGGCGACGATCTCGTGGCCGCTCTGCGGAGGGCCCGGCTGGGGGGTGACGCGTACGCGGGGCGGTGGCGGGCGGAGGTGCGGCGGTTGCGGGCCATGACCGCGGAGTCGCCCCCTCGGCCGGTCCGTGACGCCCCCGCGGTGGCCGGTGAGGACGCGCGCGTGGGACTGGTCGCCGCCCTCGCCTTCCCGGAACGGGTCGGCAGGGCCGACGGGGACTCCGTCCTCCTGGTCTCCGGGACCCGCGCCGAGGTGGGGGAGGCGAGCGCCCTGCGGGGGGCGCCCTGGATCGCCGTCGCGGTGGGTGACCGGCCGATCGGCAGAGGGCACGCGCGCGTGCGGCTCGGTGCCGTGATCGACGAGGAGATCGCCCGGTTCGCGGCCGGGGCGCTGCTCGGCGGGGCGGACGAGGTCCGCTGGGCGGACGGGACCGCCGGGACGTCCGGGGACGTGGTGGCGCGGCGGGTCGAGCGGCTGGGCGCCGTCGAACTGGCCGTACGGCCGCTCGCCCGGGCGGACCCCGCTGCCGTGCGCGCGGCCTTGGTCGACGGGCTGCGGCAGGAGGGGCTCGGGCTGCTGCGCTGGTCGACGGAGGCCGGGGTGCTGCGGCAGCGGCTCGCCTTCCTGCGGCTGCGGGTCGGTGATCCGTGGCCGGACGTGTCCGACGAAGCGCTGCACGCGCGCGTGGACGATTGGCTGGAACCGGAGTTGGGGCGGGCGCGGCGGCGGGGCGATCTGGGGCGCATCGATGCCGGGCAGGCGCTGCGGCGGTTGCTGCCCTGGGCGACGGGAGAGGCCGGACGCCTCGACGAGCTGGCGCCCGAGCGGATCGCCGTACCGAGCGGGTCGATGGTCCGGGTCGACTACTCGGCCCCCGAACAGCCGGTGCTCGCCGTGAAGTTGCAGGAGATGTTCGGGCTCCAGGAGTCGCCGTCCGTAGCGGGGGTGCCGGTGCTGGTGCATCTGCTGTCGCCCGCGGGCCGGCCGGCCGCGGTCACGGCCGACCTCGCCTCCTTCTGGAGGGACGGGTACAAGGGCGTACGGGCGGAGCTGCGGGGCCGCTATCCGAAGCATCCGTGGCCCGAGGACCCGGCCGCCGCAGCGCCCACCCGGCACACCAACGCGCGGCTCAGACGGTGACCGGTTCGGGTTCCGGGGCGGCGGCGGGCGCCGGGTCGCCCGGGCGCCGGCCGCGTGCCTCCAGCCAGAGGGAGAGCGACAGCAGGAGCACGCCGGCGCCCAGGAAGCCCCACGGCAGGTACCACGTCAGGAGGAGGACGAGCGAGCGGTTGGACTTCACGAGCGCGACCGTGTGCTCGATGTAGTCCTCGCGCATCTTCACGTCCCCGGCGAACGCCGTCACCTTGGCGCGTCCCCCCAGGAGGGTGCCGCCGCGCAGCTCCTCCTTGTGGATCTCCTCGCCGTAGACGGGGGCTCCGGTGACGGGTTCGACCCAGAACCTGCGGACCGTGGTGTACCAGCGGGTGGTGCCGGTCCTGGCGACGGACGCGGCGGTGATGCCCTTGACGGGCATCACCTTGGGGAACGCCACCCGGGTCCAGGGGATGGTCTGCTCGAAGTAGTAGACCTTGAGGCCGCGGAAGTCGCGGGTCCCCCGGTAGTGGATGGGGTGGGTGGTGCGGGTCTGAGCGTCGAAGTACTCGTAGTCCCGCCTCTGTGTCAGGAAGGGCCACTTGAACTCGATGCCCTCCCGTCGCACCGGGACGTTGTCGACCATCTCCCCGGTGGCGTGCACGGGTTCCTGGGAGTGCGCGTCGAAGATGTAGCGCTCCGGGATCTCCGAGACCATCTTGCCGTCGGGACCGCGCACATAGGAGAGGCCGTCCCAGACGACGACGGTCCGGCCGGCCGCCTTGTCGATCTTCTTCGCGGCTTCGACGTTGCCCTTGAGGGTCTGCACGATGGTCACCCGGGGGACCGTTTTCGCCCGCATGGTGCCGTAGTCGAGGAGGGTCGCGTTCTCCGCCGTGAGCACCATGTCCTGGTACTGGTCGGCGGGGATTCTGGCGAGGCGCGGGAAGGCGTACCAGCGCGTCAGCGGGGAGAGCGCGCCGAAGAAGACGGCGACGGCGAGCAGGACCAGGGCGGCCTTGCGGCGCATCTCGGCCTCCTTACCGGGTGGTTGGGCCTCTACGGGTGGGCGGGCACCGTGGTCAGCAGCGGTTTCGGGGAGGTTTTGCCCATCGGGGAACCCACGGCGGTGATGGTCAGGACCAGCGCGAACGCGAGCGCGAGACCGGTCGCGGCGGCGATCAGGGCACGCATACGGGCCTCCTGCGGGAGCGGACCTGACAGATCCAGGCAGCTAGGATCTGATACTTCGTCAGGTCGGGCACCGTAGCAACGGGCGGCCGAGATGAGAACACGTCGCGCACACGGACAAGGGCGCCCGTCCGCCGTGGCGGAGGGCGCCCTGCTCGCGCGGTCGGGCTCCCGAACGGCCGTCAGCCGTAAGGTCGTTGAGCCGTGCGGGTGTTACGCGGTCGGGGTCGGGGTCGGTGACGGGCTGGGGCTCGTCGTGGAGGTGTCGGCCGCGGCCACCGTCAGTTCGACCGTGAGGGTCGCACCGCCGGTGGTGTCGACGCGGAGCAGGAAGGTGCCGGTGGTGTCGTCCGCGTACAGCTTCGGCAGCTTCAACAGGCCGTCCGCGTCGGTCACCAGGCCCGTGAGGGTGCGTACGGTCTTGCCGTCCGCGTCCTTGAAGTAGGGGCCCTTGTCGTTCGCGGCCGGGTCGGCGGCCGACGAGACCAGCGTCGCGGTGGCCGCGACCTTGCCGGCGACGGCCCCGCCGTAGGTCGCCTTCACCTCGACCTGGTCGGCGAACTCGCCGCCCGGGGTGCAGGTGAGCGCGGCGGTGCCGGTGCGGACCAGGGTGTCGGCGGCGCGCGGGGTGACGGTGGCGGCGTAGTCGAGGCCGGTGACCGTGCGGCCCGCGACGGTGGCGCGCACGGTGAAGTCCCCGGTCTTCTCGCCCGCTCGGAGGGCGGGGGCGACGGCCACCCCGGTGCTGCCGGTGGAGACCACGGCGACCGCCTCACCGCCGGTGAACGTGGTGTCCGTGTCGCCGACGATGGTGAACCGGATCCTGACCTTGCCGACCGCCTTGCCGGCCTTCGTCTCGGCGCGGGTGCTGATCTTCTTGGTGAACGCCTCGCCTGCCATCGCGGTGAGCTTCGCCGTGCCCGCGTCCTCCAAGTGGTCCACCGTGTCGGTGGCCGTCGGTGGCGTGGGAGCGGGGCTGGTGCTCGGCGGGGAGGGGGTGGGGGTGCCCGGCTCGGTGGGGTCGGGGCTCGGCGTGGCGGGCGGCTCCGTGGTGGAGCCCGGGTGCGGCGAGGCGGGCGTCGAGGGCGTCGGGGAGGGGCTGGGCCCCGCGCTGTCGTCGCTGCGGCCGGAGGGCAGCGTGCCCGTGCCGTCGGGGACGGAGTGGGTGCCCTTGCGGTAGTACTCCAGCCAGGACAGGACCGTGTTCAGGTAGTCCTGCGAGTTGTTGTAGCTGAGGATCGCGCTGTGCAGGCCCGCGTCGGTCGACAGGTTCCAGTCGTTGCGGCACAGGTAGTGGCCGGCGGCGAGGGCGGCGTCGTAGACGTTGTTGGGGTCCTTCTTGCCGTCGCCGTTGCCGTCGCGGCCCGCCCAGGCCCAGGTGGACGGTATGAACTGCATGGGCCCGACGGCCTGGTCGTACGCGCTGTTGCCGTCGTACGCGCCGTTGTCCGTGTCCTTGATGAGCGCGAAGCCGTTGCCGTCCAGCTCCGGGCCGAGGATGCGGCCCAGGGTGGTGCCGTCGGCGTCGACCCGGCCGCCGCGGGCCTGGCCCGACTCCACCTTGCCGATGGCGGCGAGGAGTTGCCAGGGCAGGTTGCAGCCGGGCTTGGACTCGGCGAGTTCGGCCTCGGCCTTCTTGTAGGCGTCGAGAACGGTCGCGGGGATGCCCGCCTCGGCCTCGCCCACCGAGACGGGGGTGCCGATCGTCGGCGAGGGGCTGGGGGCGGGGCTCTTCAGCGGCGGCAGGTCCGTGTAGTACGGCGAGTCACCGGTGGCGCTGTCGTCGGTGGTCGCCCCGGAGGCGGTCTGCGCGCCGGTGGGGAGCTGTCTGCCCTGGTCGGCCGCCGTGACTCCCGGAGCCTGGGAGGCGGACAGAGCCGCCACCGCCGCCGCGGCCACGGCGGTGGTCGCCGCCCCCTTGCGCAACCGACTGCCGAAATGCGCCGTCATGGAGTGAACCCCTCCCGTGGACGCCCGAGCGCCCGTCTCTGTCTGTCGTCCTCGCCCTGTTGGGACGGTCGACCCGCCCCGGGGGTTGTCCTCGTGCCGTTTTCTGAGCGGTTCTGCCTCGATACGACCGCACCCGCCCACGTGACGACCCAGGCGACCCTACGACAACTTCCTTTGCGCGGGCACCCGTTCGTGCCCGATATTCACCGCTTGGCCATATGGCGCCGGAAGGAGGGTGGCCGGGGGCGCTTCCGCATACTGGGCGTAAGCGATCAATGAGGTCGGCGAACCGGCCGATGTCCTTCCCCGGGAGCCCAGTTGCCGTTCACTTTGAGCCATGCGGCCGCCGTCCTGCCCGCCGTGCGCGGGGACGGATCGGGCCGGGGAGGGCTCGTACCCGCGGTGCTCGTCGCGGGCTCGTTCGCGCCCGACCTGACCTACTTCGCGGCGAGCGTGGTGCCCGGGGGGATGGAGTTCGGCGACGTGACGCACTCCGTGCCGGGCGTCTTCACGGTCGACGTGCTCCTCTCCTGGGCGCTGGTGGGGCTGTGGCTGTCGGCCCGCGCACCGCTGGTGGCCCTCCTGCCGCGCGCCCGGCAGGGCCGCGTCGCCGCCCTGCTGCGCTGCGGCACGCCACGCGCGCGTGCGACCCGTTCGCGGGCCGCGCGCTGGTACCTCTCGGCGGCGGCCGGCTCCCTGACCCATGTCGTCTGGGACGCGTTCACCCACCACGACCGGTGGGGCGTACGCCTGTTCCCCGCCCTCGGCGACGAGGTGGCCGGCGCCCCGGTGTTCAGGCTGCTCCAGTACGGCACGTCGGCACTCGGCGCCCTGCTGCTCACCGCGTTCACGGCCGGTGCGCTGCGCCGGATCCCCGCGGGCGAGCCGGTCGGGGTGCCCGCGCTGTCGGTACGGGACCGGTGGCGGGCCGGTGCCGTCATCGGCGGCTGCGTAGTGGCCGGGGCGGTGGAACGGGCGTCCCAGTGGTGGGCGTCCTCCGGCCCGACGGCGAAGGCGTGGGAACTGGTCCCCACGGTGTGCTTCGGAGCGGGCGCCGGGCTGGCGGCGGGGGTGCTGCTGTACTCCGTGGGTGTCGGGGTCTGGCGCCCGGCCGTCGACGCGGGCGTCGCGGACGTCAGCGCCGGCCGGAGCCGTCCGTCCGCGTCGCGATGAACACGGCCGTGGTGGGGATACGACGGGACCTCGGGAGCCGGCTGAGGACGAGGCCGAGGTACCCGCGTCCGAGGTCGGTCCAGAGCCGCCAGACGGGCGTGTGGCGGGCGGTCGAGGTGCCGGCGCTCGCGGGGAGCGTGGGCGTGGCCGGCAGGGGCGTGGCCGGGGAGGTGTCCGTCCCGGCCGCTGCCTTCCGGCGGGTGAGACGGCGGAGATCCGCCGCCGTGCGCTCCAGCGCCATCGCCAGGTCGACGGGGAGACGGGCGGTGCTCGCGGCTGCCGCGAAGGCACGGCCCGGGGGGAGGAACGCGTCCCGGGCGGCGGTCCCGCCCGGCGCCCACGACTGAGTCCGCGCCCGGGACTTCCGGCGGTGGAGCATGCGTATACCCATGCCGCATCCTTACGTTCCCGGCCCCGGGGATGCGCCCCCGCGGGGGCCACGCGAGTGACGGAACCCCGGGTCCTCCGCCGCCGCCCCGAGAGGCACGGCACCGCCGACGGGCGAGGGCCTGGGGGGCGCGGGGTCGCCTCGCACCAAAGTCACCGGGGCCGCGGAAGGCACCCGTGCCGGGCGCGGGGCGAAGGCACCCGTGCTGGAAGCGCGGCAGGCACCGTCCCGGGTACTCGCGGCGAGGCGCCCGTAGCAGCAGCCGGAGGCCAGGCACCACCGACTCCGGGTCCGCGGCGCCGGGCCCACCGGCCCAATCAGGGGCGCCCGGCGAGGCAGCCCCGCCGCACCCGCGAGGGCACGCGCGACGGGCCGCCCCCGACAGGGCCCGAAGTGGCTACCGGGCACGCTCCACGTCACGTCACGCTGCGCCCGGCCCGGCCCGGTCGCCGCAGGCTAGTGCGCCGCCGATTCCCAGTCCGTGCCCGAGCCGACCGAGACGTCCAGGGGTGCCCGGAGATTCACCGCTCCGGCCATCTCGTGGCGGACCAGTTCCTCGGTCCTCGCGCGCTCGCCCGGGGCGATCTCCAGGACGATTTCGTCGTGGACCTGGAGGAGCATGCGGGAGGCGAGGCCGGCCTCGCGCAGGGCGCGGTCGACGTTGAGCATGGCGATCTTGACGATGTCCGCCGCGGTGCCCTGGATCGGCGCGTTCAGGGCCATTCGCTCGGCGGCCTCGCGGCGCTGACGGTTGTCGCTGTTGAGGTCGGGGAGGTAGCGGCGGCGGCCGAAGAGCGTCGCCGTGTAGCCCGTCGCCCGCGCCTCGTCGACCGCCCGGCGCAGATAGTCCCGCACCCCGCCGAACCGCTCGAAGTACGTGTCCATCAGGACCCGCGCCTCCGCAGCCTCGATGTTCAGCTGTTGCGAGAGACCGAACGCCGACAGCCCGTAGGCCAGGCCGTACGACATCGCCTTGATCTTGCGGCGCATCTCCGCGTCGACCGCCGCGCGCTCGACCGAGAACACCTGGGAGGCGACCGTGGTGTGCAGGTCCTCGCCCGAGGTGAACGCCTCCAACAGGCCCTCGTCCTCGGAGAGATGGGCCATCACCCGCAACTCGATCTGGCTGTAGTCCGCCGTCATCAGGGACTCGAAACCCTCGCCAACGACGAAGCCCCGGCGGATCGCGCGGCCCTCGTCGGTGCGGACCGGGATGTTCTGCAGGTTCGGGTCCGTCGACGACAGCCGGCCGGTCGCGGCGACCGTCTGGTTGAACGTCGTGTGGATACGGCCGTCCGCGGCGACCGTCTTGATGAGCCCCTCGACGGTGACGCGCAGCTTCGCCTGCTCGCGGTGGCGGAGCATGACGACCGGCAGTTCGTTCTCGGTCTGGTTGGCCAGCCAGGCCAGGGCGTCGGCGTCGGTGGTGTACCCGGTCTTCGTCTTCTTCGTCCTGGGCAGGCCGAGTTCGCCGAAGAGGACTTCCTGGAGCTGCTTGGGCGAGCCGAGGTTGAACTCGTGCCCCGCCGCCGCGTGCGCCTCCTTCACCGCCTGCTGGACGGCGCCCGCGAACATCTGCTCCATGGCCTCCAGATGGGCTCTGTCGGCCGCGATGCCGTACCGCTCCAGGCGGGCAAGGAGCAGGGAGGTGGGCAGCTCCACATCGCGCAGCAGCTCCGCCGAGCCGACCTCCTCAAGACGCTCCCCGAAGGCCGTCCCCAGGTCGAGGATGGCGCGGGCCTGCACCATCAGGGCGTCCGCCTCCGCGCCCTCGTCGGCGCCGAAGGCGAGCTGGCCGTCGGCGGTGGCGGCGGGCGCCAGCTCCCGGCCGAGGTACTCCAGGGAGAGCGCGTCCAGGTCGAAGGAACGGCGGCCCGGCTTCACCAGGTAGGCGGCGAGCGCGGTGTCCATGGAGATGCCGGCGATCGTCCAGCCGTGCTCGGGGAAGACCCGTAGCGCGCCCTTGGCGTTGTGGAACACCTTGGGCCGCTCCGCGTCCGCCAGCCAGGCCGCGAACGCGTTCTCGTCGCTCTCGTCCAGCTCGGCCGGGTCGAGCCAGGCGGCGGCTCCCCCGGCGGCGGCGAGCGCGATCTCGGCGACCGAGCCGGTGCCGAGCGCCCAGGTGTCGACCGTGGCGACGCCGAGGGGCCCGGTGCCGTGCTCGGCGAGCCAGCCGGCCAGCTCACCGGTGCCGATCACCGTGCCGTCGACCGCCACTCCGCTCGCCGGTGCGGGTGCCGCCTCGGCCTCCCCGGCGCCCGGGTCGACCGCGAGGAGCCGCTCGCGCAGCGAGGGGTTGCGGATCTCCAGGGTGTCGAGGACCAGCGCGACGGTCTTCCGGTCGTAGGGTGCGCGCTCCAGGTCGGTGACGGACCTGGGCAGCTCGACGTCCTTGACCATCTCGGTCAGCCGGCGGTTGAGCTTGACCGCGTCGAGGTGGTCGCGGAGGTTCTGTCCGGCCTTGCCCTTGACCTCGTCGACGCGCTCGACCAGCTCGGCGAAGGACCCGAACTGGTTGATCCACTTCGCGGCGGTCTTCTCGCCGACGCCGGGGATGCCCGGGAGGTTGTCGGACGGGTCGCCGCGCAGGGCCGCGAAGTCGGGGTACTGGGCGGGCGTCAGCCCGTACTTCTCGACGACCTTCTCGGGGGTGAACCGGGTCAGCTCGGAGACGCCCTTCGTCGGGTAGAGGACCGTGGTGTGCGCGGAGACCAGCTGGAAGGAGTCGCGGTCGCCGGTGACGATCAGTACCTCGAAGCCCTCCGCCTCGGCCTGCGTGGCGAGCGTGGCGATCACGTCGTCGGCCTCGAAGCCGTCGACCGCGAAGCGCGGGACGCGCATGGCGTCGAGCAGTTCGCCGATCAGCTCGACCTGGCCCTTGAACTCGTCCGGGGTCTTGGAACGGTTGGCCTTGTACTCCGTGAACTCCTCGGAGCGCCAGGTCTTGCGGGACACGTCGAAGGCCACCGCGAAGTGCGTGGGCGCCTCGTCGCGCAGCGTGTTGGCGAGCATCGACGCGAAGCCGTAGATGGCGTTCGTCGGCTGGCCCGTCGCGGTCGTGAAGTTCTCCGCGGGCAGCGCGAAGAACGCGCGGTAGGCCAGCGAGTGCCCGTCCATGAGCATCAGCCGCGGACGGTCTCCGCCGGAGGTCTTGTCGGTCTTCTTCGATGCTGTTTCTGCCACGACCCCGATCCTGCCACGCCCCACTGACAGTCGGGACGCACGGCCACCCCAGGGGGGAGCGGAGCGCGGGAAACCCATGAACGCCGGGAACGCCGGGAACGCCGGGAACGCCGGGAACGCGGAAGGTAAGGAGACGGAACGTGCGCGGACCGGGGCCTCGGACGCTGTCGGTGCCGCGTGCGAGGATCGGACGCGCAGTGCTCATGTGCCAGTGAAGGGGAGGCCCGCGATGGCCACGAAGCCGCCCAAGGGCGATCCGGTCCAGGACGCGCCGCGGGTCTCCGCGCCCGAACACGCCGCGGCCGGTCTCCCGGCGATCGGTCACACGCTGCGGATCGCCCAGCAGCAGATGGGCGTGAAGCGCACCGCGCTGACCCTGCTGCGCGTCAACCAGAAGGACGGCTTCGACTGTCCGGGCTGCGCCTGGCCCGAACCGGCGGACCACCGGCACACGGCGGAGTTCTGCGAGAACGGCGCGAAGGCGGTCGCCGAGGAGGCCACCCTGCGCCGGGTCACCCCCGAGTTCTTCGCCGCGCACCCGGTGTCGGACCTCGCGACCCGCAGCGGCTACTGGCTGGGACAGCAGGGCCGCCTGACGCACCCCATGTATCTCCCCGAAGGCGCCGACCACTACGAGCCAGTCGGCTGGGAGCGTGCCTTCGACATCGTCGCGGAGGAGATCGCGGCCCTCGGCTCCCCCGACGAGGCCCTCTTCTACACCTCGGGCCGCACCGGCAACGAGGCCGCGTTCCTCTACCAGTTGTTCGCCCGTGAGCTGGGCACCAACAACCTGCCGGACTGCTCGAACATGTGCCACGAGTCGTCGGGTTCCGCGCTGAACGAGACGATCGGCGTCGGCAAGGGCAGCGTCCTGCTGGAGGACCTCCACCAGGCGGATCTGATCATCGTCGCCGGGCAGAACCCCGGCACCAACCACCCCCGCATGCTCTCCGCGCTGGAGAAGGCCAAGGCGGGCGGCGCCCGGATCATCAGCGTCAACCCGCTGCCCGAGGCGGGCCTGGAGCGGTTCAAGAACCCGCAGACCCCGCAGGGCATGCTCAAGGGCGCCGCCCTCACCGATCTGTTCCTCCAGATCCGGATCGGCGGTGACCAGGCCCTCTTCCGTCTCCTCAACAGGCTGATCCTGGAGACTGACGGCGCGGTCGACGAGGAGTTCGTGCGCGAACACACGCACGGCTACGAGGAGTTCGCGGTGGCCGCGCGCGCCGCCGACTGGGACGAGACGCTGGCGGCGACCGGTCTCAGCCGCGCCGGGATCGAGGAGGCGCTGCGCATGGTGCTCGCCTCGCGGCGCACCATCGTGTGCTGGGCGATGGGCCTGACCCAGCACAAGCACTCCGTGCCGACCATCCGGGAAGTCGTCAACTTCCTTCTGCTGCGCGGCAACATCGGGCGGCCGGGTGCGGGCGTGTGTCCGGTGCGCGGCCACTCGAACGTGCAGGGCGACCGCACGATGGGCATCTTCGAGCGCCCCGCGCCGGCCTTCCTGGACGCCCTGGAGAAGGAGTTCGGCTTCGCCCCGCCGCGCGAGCACGGCTACGACGTGGTCGCGGCGATCCGCGCGCTGCGCGACGGCAGGGCGAAGGTGTTCTTCGCGATGGGCGGCAACTTCGTGTCCGCCTCCCCCGACACGGAGGTCACCGAGGCGGCGATGCGCCGGGCCCGGCTCACGGTGCACGTGTCGACGAAGCTGAACCGCTCGCACGTGGTGACCGGCGCGCGGGCCCTGATCCTGCCCACGCTCGGCCGTACCGAGCGCGATCTCCAGGGCGGCGGCGAGCAGTTCGTGACCGTCGAGGACTCGATGGGGATGGTGCACGCCTCCCGGGGCCGGCTGAGGCCCGCGAGCGCGCACCTCCTCTCCGAGCCGGCCATCGTGTGCCGGCTCGCCCGTCGCGTGCTCGGTCCCGCGTCCCGCACGCCCTGGGAGGAGTTCGAGAGGGACTACGCCACGATCCGGGACCGTATCGCCCGGGTGGTCCCCGGCTTCGAGGACTTCAACGCGCGCGTGGCGGAACCGGGCGGCTTCGCGCTCCCGCACGCCCCGCGCGACGAGCGGCGCTTCCCCACCGCCACCGGCAAGGCCAACTTCACCGCCGCGCCCGTCGAGTACCCCCAACTCCCCGCCGGGCGGCTGCTGTTGCAGACGCTGCGCTCGCACGACCAGTACAACACCACGATCTACGGCCTCGACGACCGCTACCGGGGCATCAGGAACGGCCGGCGGGTCGTCCTCGTCCACCCCGAGGACGCCGGCCGGCTGGGGATCGCCGACGGGTCGTCCGTCGACCTGGTCGGTGAGTGGAAGGACGGGGTCGAGCGGCGGGCGCCCGGTTTCCGGGTGGTGCACTACCCGACGGCCCGGGGCTGCGCGGCGGCCTACTACCCGGAGACCAACGTGCTCGTCCCGCTGGACGCCACCGCCGACACCAGCAACACCCCGGCCAGCAAGTCCGTCGTCGTACGTCTGGAACAATCGGCGACCGACTGAGCGTTTGCTCAGCGGACGGCACGAACACGACGAACGGAGTCGGGCCCATGGGTGAGCAGCGGCAAGTGAAGTTCCCGCAGGAGGTCGTCGACGAGTACGCCGCGCTCGGCGTGGACCTGCCCGCGCTGTTCTCGGCGGGTCACCTCGGGACCAGGATGGGCGTGCAGATCCTGGAGGCGTCCGCCGAGCGGGTCGTCGGCACGATGCCGGTCGAGGGCAACACCCAGCCGTACGGGCTGCTGCACGGCGGGGCGTCCGCCGTCCTGGCTGAGACGCTGGGTTCCGTGGGGGCCATGCTGCACGGCGGGAGCGCGAAGCTCGCCGTCGGTGTCGACCTCAACTGCACCCACCACCGTGGGGCGCGCTCGGGCCTGGTGACCGGTGTGGCCACACCCGTGCACCAGGGGCGGTCGACGGCCACGTACGAGATCGTGATCAGCGACGAGGAGGGGCGGCGGGTGTGCACCGCGCGGCTGACGTGCCTGCTGCGGGACGTCGACCCGGCCGGCTGAGACCGGCGCCGCACAGCCGGGTGCCCCCATCCGCGCGCCGGCCGTGAGCCGGTCTTCCCCGGCCCCGTCCGCTCCCCTACCGTTCACCCATGAGGCTGCCGCGATGAGTGGAATCGGGCCCGTCGAACCCGCCGACTCGGCGGAGACGGACGCGAGTTACGAGATCATCGGCGGCGACTCGCCCCGCCTGTCCGACCGTTGGGACACCCTGCCGGCCCGGGTCCGCGGGGCGGCCCTCGCGGTCGGCGTGATCGCCGTCGCGGCGGCGGGAGTTGTGCTGCTGTCGCCGTCGCACGCGCCCGTCCACGCCGCGCCGCCCGCGCCCGTCCCGTGGCCGGCGAACGTGACCGAGTGGCGCTATGTGGGTCTCGCCCAGACCACCGACTCCCCCCGCGCCAGCGGGTTCTTCCGGTTCGCGGTGACCGTGCAGAGCGGACCGCCCGTCACCCTGCGGGTCACCGGCGCCGACTTCAGGGGGCTCACCGCCCAGGTCACACCGGAGCACTCATTCACCGTGCACGCCGGGACGACCCGTCGTGTCACGGTACAGATCTCGGTTTTCGGCTGCGCGGAGCTGCCGCTCAGGGCGGACGTCCCCTTTCTGGACGTAACGCTGCGTAACACGCGCGCAATACAGCACCACAGTTTCCTCTTCGGCACCGGGTACTCCGAGGACCTCTTCGAGCTGCTCCACGGGGCCTGCGGCACGTCAATGGCCAGGCCAGGCCCGCGCCCAAGCGGAAGTGCAGCTTCTCAAAATGTGGACTGAGCGGAAATTCCGCCAAAACGGCTGAGATCAGTCTGTCGCGAAGCCCGACAACCGGTACGTCATAACAAGAAAGTCACAAGCCAGCTCACCACGATGCTCATGGCCACAGCCCGGGCTTAGAGTCACGGCCAGTCACCGCTCCATCGGGAGTTCGGTACCAGCGCAGCACCTCGCCGCCCCCTGGGGTCGGTCGTGTCTGTGGAAAGGACTGATTGTGCGACAGCGTTCTTTGGTGATACTTACCTCCGTCCTCACCACCGGAGCTCTGACCCTCACCGCCTGCGGCTCCCGGGACAACAGCAGCAAGAGCGACAGCGGGTCCACCACCCTGACCATCGGTGTCGACGCTCCGCTGTCCGGCGAGAACTCAACCACCGGTCTCGGCATCCAGTACGGCGTCCAGATAGCCGTGGACGACGCCAACAAGAACAACTGGGTCCCCGGCGTGAAGTTCAAGGTCAAGGCCCTGGACGACAAGGCCCAGCCCGCCACCGGCCAGTCCAACGCCACCAACTTCACCGGTGACAGCAGCGTCGTCGGCGTCGTCGGCCCGCTGAACTCCGGCGTCGCCCAGTCGATGCAGCAGGTGTTCGCCTCGGCCAACATGGTCGAGATCTCACCGTCCAACACCAACCCCACCCTGACCCAGGGCAAGGACTGGCAGACCAAGAAGGCGCGTCCCTACAAGACGTACTTCCGCACCGCCACCACCGACGCCCTTCAGGGTGCCTTCGCCGCCGACTACGCGTACAACGGCCTCAAGAAGAAGAAGGCCTTCGTCGTCGACGACAAGCAGACCTACGGCGCCGGCCTGGCCGGGATCTTCAACACCGCCTTCAAGAAGCTCGGCGGCAAGATCGCGGGCACCGACCACGTCAACACCGGCGACACCGACTTCGGTTCGCTCGTCACCAAGATCAAGAACTCCGGCGCCGACCTGCTCTACTACGGCGGCCAGTACGACGAGTCGGAGAAGATCACCAAGCAGCTCAAGGGCGCGGGCGTCAAGATCCCGCTCTTCGGCGGTGACGGCATGTACGCCACCACCTACATCGACACCGCCGGCAAGAGCGCCGAGGGCGACCTCGCCACCTCGGTCGGCGTCCCGGCGGACACCCTGCCCGCCGCCAAGCAGTTCGTGTCGACGTACAAGAGCAAGGGTTACAAGGGCGACTACGGCGCCTACGGCGCGTACTCCTACGACGCCGCCAGCGCGATCATCAAGGCCGTGAAGGCCGCCAAGGACGCCAACGGCGACAAGCTGCCGTCCGGCAACGACCTGCGCTCCAAGGTCGTCGACGGCGTCCAGAAGTCCGACTTCGAGGGCATCACCGGCAAGGTCTCCTTCGACGAGTACGGCGACACCACCAACAAGCAGCTCACCGTCTACCAGGTCGAGAGCGGCGCCTGGAAGGCTGTCAAGACCGGCACCTTCACCGGCTGACCGGACACCCAGCCTCAGCACCACCGCACCACGGGCCGCGCGGCAGGAGGACCCCGACCGCGCGGCCCGTTTTCACACCCCATCCCAGGCACGCGATCTGTGCACACGACCACCAGTGACATGGAGGCCACGCGGTGAACACCCTGCCGCAGCAGCTGGCCAACGGGCTGCTTCTAGGCTCGATGTACGGGCTGATCGCCATCGGCTACACGATGGTGTACGGCATCGTCCAGCTCATCAACTTCGCGCACGGCGAGATCTTCATGACCGGAGCGTTCGGCGCGCTCACGGTCTACTTCTACATCCTTCCCGACGGCACCTCGATGCTGGTCGCCGTGCCGCTCATGCTGATCGGCGGCGGGATCGTCTCCGTCCTCGTCGCGGTGGGAGCCGAACGATTCGCCTACCGCCCCCTGCGGCAAGCACCACGGCTGGCGCCCCTGATCACCGCGATCGGCCTCTCCCTGGCCCTCCAGGAACTCGTCCGCAACTTCTACCCGGGCGCAGACAAGGCCCGCTCCTTCCCTAGCCTCGACGGCAACCACGCCATCGGCTCGATCACCATCACGGACGCGGACATCTTCCTGGTCCTGGCGGCCATCGTCTGTATGTCCGGGCTCGCCTGGTTCGTGCGCAAGAGCCGCACCGGCCGCGCCATGCAGGCCACCGCCCAGGACCCCGACACCGCCCAGCTGATGGGCATCGACACCAACCGCATCATCGTCGTCGCCTTCGCCATCGGCGGTTTCTTCGCCGCCGTCGCGGCCGTCTCGTACGGCCTGAAGTACGGCAACATCGACTACCGCATGGGCTTCCTGATGGGCCTCAAGGCCTTCACCGCGGCCGTCATGGGCGGCATCGGCAACATCTACGGCGCCATGCTCGGCGGAGTCGTCCTCGGTGTCGCCGAGACCCTCGCCTCCGCCTACATCACCAACATCCCCGGCATGCAGCAGCTCGGCGGCCAGAGCTGGGCCAACGTCTGGGCCTTCTGTCTCCTCATCCTCGTACTGCTGTTCAGGCCCCAGGGTCTGCTCGGCGAACGCGTCGCGGACAGGGCGTGATCACATGACCGAGACGACCACGTCCCCAGAGACCCCGGCGGCGAGCCCCGCCGACGCGACCGCGCAGCGCGGGTTGATCCCGCTGCCCCTCGCGGCCGCCCGCGCCCTGCTGCTGGTCGGCGGCGTAGCCACCGCAGCGTCCGCGTTCCTGCGCTGGACCTGGACCGCGGAGTTCCCCGGCGACCTCACCGTCAACGGCTATCCCGGCGGCCTCCAGGTCCTGGCCCTCACCGCCGGAATCCTCACCGCGCTCTTCGCGCTCGCCTCGTACGGTGTCCGCGGTCTCCGCTGGCTGCTGCCCGCCCGCAACAACGCTCCCCTCGTCCTCACCGCCCTCGGCGGCTTCGGCGTCACCTGGTACACGGTCCTGGCGATCGCCGAGAAGCTCGGCGGCCTCGTCAACTGGGAGCCGGGCACCTACATAGCCGCGGTCGCCTCGCTGCTCCCGGTCATCGGCGCCTTCGCCCTGCCCCAGGACGCCACCGGCAGCACGAAGGAAGCACTCAAGGCGTACGTCGCCAAGCCCGACCGCATCTCCGCTCCCACGGACGCCTCGCCCTGGGTCCAGCGACTGATCATCACCGTGATCTCCGCCCTCGGCCTCGCCGTCTTCGCCTACGGCATCGACACCGACTACGGCGAGCTCTTCATCGGCTTCCTCATCGTCGTGGTGTTCGCCGTCTGGGCGATGCACACGGCGGGTCTGCTCGACCGGTTCAGCCACCTGGTCGCCGCCAACCGCAGCTTCGCCCTCGCCATGGGCTTCGTCGCTGCGATCGCGTTCCCCTTCACGCAGAGCAACGACCACTACGCCAACATCGGCGTCAACATCCTGATCTTCGGCACCGTCGCCCTGGGTCTCAACATCGTCGTCGGCCTCGCCGGTCTCCTCGACCTCGGCTACGTTGCCTTCCTCGGTGTCGGTGCCTACACGGCCGCCCTGGTCTCCGGGTCCGAGTTCTCCAAGTTCTCCGGCGTCCAGTTCCCCTTCTGGGCCGCCGCGATCACCGGCGCCGCCGCCTCGCTCGTCTTCGGTGTGCTCATCGGCGCCCCGACCCTGCGGCTGCGTGGCGACTACCTCGCCATCGTGACCCTCGGCTTCGGAGAGATCTTCCGTATCGCCGTGAACAACCTGGACGGCGTCTCCGGCCCGGACATCACCAACGGTCCCAACGGCATCCCGTCCATCCCCGACCTGTCCTTCTTCGGGTTCAGCTTCGGGGAGACGCACGACATCGGCGGCTTCACCATCGGCCGGTTCGCCAACTACTACCTCCTGATGGTGCTGATCATGGCCATCGTGGTCACGGTCTACCGCCGCGCCGCCGACTCCCGCATCGGCCGCTCGTGGATCGCCATCCGCGAGGACGAGACCGCCGCCACCGCCATGGGCATCAACGGCTTCCGCGTCAAGCTGATCGCCTTCGCCCTCGGCGCCACCCTGGCCGGCCTGGCCGGCACGGTCAGCGCCCACGTCACCTACAGCGTGGTGCCCAACCCGTACCAGTTCGCCGGCGCGGCACCCCCCAACTCGGCGTTCCTGCTGGCCGCGGTGGTCCTCGGCGGCATGGGCACGGTGTCGGGCCCGCTGCTCGGCGCGGCGCTGCTCTACCTCCTCCCCGAGAAGCTCGTCTTCCTCCAGGACAAGTCGCTGCTCGCCTTCGGTATCGCGCTCATCCTGCTGATGCGCTTCCGCCCCGAGGGCATCATCGCCAACCGGCGCCGCCAGCTGGAGTTCCACGAGACCGGCCAACTCGCCGTACCCGAGATCACGACGCTGACCGACGAACCGGCCGTCACCAAGGCAGGGGCGTAAGAACCATGACGACACCTGTACTCGAAGCCCGTGACGTCACCATGCGCTTCGGCGGTCTGACCGCCGTCCGCGCCGTGGACTTCACGGTCAACAGCGGCGAGATCGTCGGCCTGATCGGCCCCAACGGCGCAGGCAAGACGACCTTCTTCAACTGCCTCACGGGCCTCTACGTCCCCACCGAGGGCACGGTCTCGTACAAGGGCACGGTCCTGCCGCCCAAGCCCCACCTCGTCACCCAGGCGGGCATCGCCCGGACCTTCCAGAACATCCGGCTCTTCGCCAACATGACGGTGCTGGAGAACGTCCTGGTCGGCCGCCACACACGGACCAAGGAAGGCCTCTGGTCGGCCCTCCTGCGCGGCCCCGGCTTCAAGAAGGCCGAGAAGGCGAGCGAGGAACGGGCCATGGAACTCCTGGAGTTCATCGGCCTCGCCCACAAACGCGACCACCTCGCCCGCAACCTGCCCTACGGCGAGCAGCGCAAGCTGGAGATAGCCCGGGCCCTGGCCAGCGAACCGGGGCTGCTGCTCCTGGACGAGCCCACGGCCGGTATGAACCCCCAGGAGACGCGGGCCACCGAGGAGTTGGTCTTCGCCATCCGGGACATGGGCATCGCCGTCCTCGTCATCGAGCACGACATGCGCTTCATCTTCAACCTCTGCGACCGCGTCGCCGTTCTCGTCCAGGGCGAGAAACTGGTCGAGGGCACCTCGGACGTGGTCCAGGCCGACGAACGCGTCATCGCCGCCTACCTCGGCGAGCCCTTCGACGGCGACCCGGGCCAGGCGGAGACGGCGGAGCCCGCCGACACAGCGGAGCCGGAGAGCACCGCCAGCACCAAGGGAGAGGCCCAGTGACCGCACTACTGGAGGTCGAGGACCTCCGGGTCTCCTACGGCAAGATCGAGGCCGTCAAGGGCATCTCCTTCAGCGTGGAGGCCGGCCAGGTCGTCACCCTGATCGGCACCAACGGCGCCGGCAAGACCACGACCCTGCGTACCCTCTCGGGTCTGCTCCAGCCGTCCTCCGGGAAGATCACCTTCGAGGGCAAGCCGCTCAACGGCGTACCCGCCCACAAGATCGTCGCCCTCGGACTGGCGCACTCCCCCGAGGGCCGGCACATCTTCCCCCGCCTCACCATCGCCGAGAACCTCCAGCTCGGCGCGTTCCTGCGCAACGACAAGCCGGGCATCGAGAAGGACATCCAGCGCGCCTACGAGCTCTTCCCGATCCTCGGGGAGCGGCAGAAGCAGGCGGCGGGCACCCTCTCCGGCGGTGAGCAGCAGATGCTGGCCATGGGCCGCGCGCTCATGTCCCAGCCGAAGCTGCTGATGCTCGACGAGCCGTCGATGGGGCTCTCCCCGATCATGATGCAGAAGATCATGTCGACGATCTCCGAGCTGAAGTCGCAGGGCACCACGATCCTGCTCGTCGAGCAGAACGCCCAGGCGGCGCTCTCCCTCGCCGACCACGGCCATGTCATGGAGGTCGGCACCGTCGTCCTCTCCGGCACCGGCCAGGACCTGCTCCACGACGAGTCGGTGCGCAAGGCGTATCTCGGCGAGGACTGAGCGGACCGTTCGTATACGAGGAGGCCCGCGCCCCCGGTTCCGGGGGTTCCCGCTCCGCCTGGTCGTTCCCCACCTCTACGCCTGGAAGGGCCCGAAGTGGG